>NZ_JBJURH010000009.1:0-356616 GCF_046098215.1 Streptomyces sp. Da 82-17 | reverse complement strand
GCGGTGTGCCGGGAAGTCTGGTCGGCGGTTCAGGGACAAGTGTCTTTGCCGATCGGGGGCGTACGTCATGGTGTTGGTCGCTGTCTTCGGGGTCGCACTGCTGACAGCGGTGCTGCTGTCCGGGCTCGCCGCCCGCACGGTGCTCTCCACCTCTCTGCTGTTTCTCGTCGGTGGCGCGCTCGTCAGCGACGGGTTCCTCGGGCTCGTCCACATCACGCCGGACAGTGCGATCGTGTCCGTCACCGCCGATCTGGCGCTGTTCGCGGTGCTGTTCACCGACGGCATGCACGTCTCGTTCCCGAAGCTGCGGGCCAACTGGAAGAACCCGGCCCGCGCGCTCGGCCTCGGCATGCCGCTCGCGTTCGTCGGCATGGCCCTCGTCACGCACTACCTGGTCGGCCTGGACTGGACGACGTCGTTCCTGGTCGGCGCCGTACTCGCCCCGACCGACCCGGTGTTCGCCTCCGCGATCGTCAGCCGCAAGGAAGTGCCGTCCAAGCTGCGGCAGTTGCTGAACGTCGAGTCAGGCATCAACGACGGCCTGGCCCTGCCGATCGTCCTGATCTTCCTCGCCGCCGCCGGCCCCACCGCGGGCAACGCCGAGTCCGACCCCGCCAAGATCGCCCTGGAGCTGTTCCTCGGACTGGCCTTCGGCATCCTGCTCCCGCTCCTCGTCAACGGCCTCGTACGGTTCCGGCTCCTCGGCGCCGAACCGAAGCTGCAGCCCCTGCTGCCGCTGGCGATCGGCGTGATCCTGTACGGGCTGTGCCACCTCACCCACGCCAACCCCTACCTCGCGGCGTTCTCCGCGGGCGCGGTCCTCACCGCCGTCTCCCCAGAGGCGAAGTCGGCCTTCGAACCGCTGGGCGAAGCGCTGGCCGAACTCGCCAAGTTCGCCGCGCTGTTGGTGTTCGGCGCCCTGCTCACGCCGCAGCTCTTCGCCGACCTGTCCTTCGGCGGCTACGTCGCGGTCGTCCTCGCCATCGTCCTCATCCGCCCCGCCTCGCTCCTCCTGTCGCTCGCGGGCACCCGCTTCGAACGCCGCGAGAAGCTCGTCGCGGCCTGGTTCGGCCCGAAGGGCTTCGCCTCGGTGGTGTACGGGCTGCTCGTCCTGCAGGCCGGCATCCCGCAGGGCGAGGAGGCGTTCACCCTGATCGCGGTCTGCATCGCGGCCTCGATCATCGCCCACAGCAGCACGGACGTACCGATCGCCCGACTCTTCCACGTCGACGAACTCGCGGGGATCCCGGGCGGTCGGCGCGAAGCGGAGGCCGGGGCGGAGCAGGGGAACAGCCGCAGGGAAACGGGGGCGGGAGTCGAGTGACTGGTCCCTGTGCTCAGCGGCACGTCTGGCATCTGAACCGGGGCGCCGAAAGGCCCGAAGTCGGCAACAAGTGGGCAGCCACCTTACCGGAAACCGGAATTGTGCGGGTGCACGGGCGGACATACCGTTCGCGTGACCGGAGAGCAGCTCTGGCGCCAACACCGCAGGTGAGAGGGGTCTCGCCCGGTTCGAGGCAGCGGAGTGCAAGCGGCGTGCCCGCCGCTTCAACCCGGTCGTTCAGCAAGTGAGGGAGCGAGCCGCAGTCGACTGCGCGGCACGCTGGTACATGGGGGGTTCGTGAGTTCCGATTCCGATGACGTGCGTCCGATTTCAGCGCCCAACACAGGGCCTGATCCGCGGAACACCCATCAAATGCCGCCGCCCGACGGGCCGTTGGATGCCCGTGATCTGACGTCTCCGCCTCAGGTTGCCGACCCTGGTTTCCAGTACGGCACGGGCGGCCTGCAACCCATGTCCGCAGCGGACGCGGAACACGTACGAACAGCCCACCTCCCGCCCCCGGACCGGCCCACCGATGTGCGCGACCTGGACCCGGCGCCGGGTGTACCGGGCGGCACAGGCTCCGCGGGGACGGGTGGGCTGCAGCCGATGTCCGCTGCGGCGGACGGCGGTCAGAGCGCGCCCATCGCGGCCGCAGAGCGTACGACCGACGTGCGCGACCGCGACCCCGCCCCGGGCACCGGCGTCGATCCCGGCTTCCACTACAACGGCATCCAGACCATGTCAGGCGGCAGCAACGGCGGCCCGGGTGGCGTGCAGTCCAACGGCTTCAGCGGAGTCGACGACCCCGCCGCGCTGAACCGCGCCGGCGAGAACGCCAACCAACTGGCCAGCCTCGTCCACTCCAACGGTGACGTCGGCGACGACCTGGAGATCAGCGCCGCGGCGGGCTCGCTGGCCGGTGACCTGTGGGGCGGCGACCTGGGCGTAGCCCTCCTGAACACCATGGAGACGTGGGACAAGCAGGCCAAGCGCCTCACCCGGATCTGCGCCGACATCGGCGAGAAGTGCATCGCCACCGCGCACAACCACACCCGCACGGAATCGGCGAACGAAGCCGAGATGAACTCCGTTCGCGCAAGCCTTTCCGACTTCGGGTGACAGGAGAAAACCCCGTGACCGTTGCCTACGAGCAGCTCTACAACCTCGACGTCGAGTCGATCAGCACCGCCGTCGATCGCTGGAGCGACGTCATCCGCCGCTACCAGCAGTGGGACCAGGCGTTCAACGACGGCGTCGTGAAGCCCTTCGACCAGGCGGGCTGGACCAGCATCGACGGCACGTCCATGTACGCCCAGGTCCAAGTCGCCAACGCCAACAAGGAGTTCAGCGACGCCGTCGTCGAGGCCAAGGGCATCCGCGCCGTCCTGCAGGACGCGTACGAAGAACTGCGCAAGTACAAGGCCGACCTCCACCAGCTCACAGCGGACGCCAAGAAGGACGGTGTCCTCATCAGCGACACCGGCAAGGTCACGCTGATCGACCCGGACGAGAAGGGCAATGAACGGCGCGGACCGGCCGGCGTACTCCCCTCAGAGAACGAAGAGAAGGTCCTGCGCTGGCAGGCCCAGATCGGCATCATCCTGGTGGCCGCCACCAATGCCGACCAGTCCGCCGCCATCGCCCTGAAACGCAACACCGGCAAGGGCGGCGACGAAGGCTTCAACGACAAGACCGTGAAGTCCGTCGACCAGGACGAGTCGCAGCGCGCCACCAAGCTCCTCAACAAGGTCGAGAAGGGCGACAAGCTCTCCCCCGCCGAGCTCAAGGAGCTCGAACGCTTGATGAAGCACAACGAGAAGGACCCCGAGTTCAGCAAGATGCTGCTCGACAAGGTGGGCCCGGAGAACGCCATCAAGCTCACGAACCAGCTCAACGACCTCGCGTACGACACGGACAAGGCCAACCGGCAGCAGTACACGGGCATTCAGCAGGGCCTCGCCAACGCGATCGCCACCGGAACCCGGGACCCGGACTCGGCCACGTACAAGAGGTGGCGCGCCGGCATGGAAGAGGCCGGCATGAAGCGTTACGAGTGGCAGGGCGAGGAGGTGCGGGGATATCAGTCCCTGGTCACGCTCATGCAGCACGGCGACGGCTATTCCGACCGTTTCCTGCACGATCTCGGCGACGACATCATCGCCGCCGAGAAGGCGGACGACGGCAACGACAACTGGGACAAGCACAAGCGGTGGCTCGGCAAGCGCGAGGACTACTTCGCCAACGACCCCATGGACGGGCTTCTGAAGGTCATGAGCCGCGACCCCGATGCCGCGGCCTCGTTCCTCGACCCGAAGAACGACCCGAACCCCGACGACGACAGGAAGCAGACCAACGACAGGCTGGAATACCTGACCCGCGAACGGGACTGGAATGTCGTCGACGGCCACCCGGTGATGCGCAACCCGCACGACCCGGACAGCATTTTCGGTGATCCTCTCCGGGGCAGTGACATCGAGGACGCGCACACCAGAGAGGGGCTCGCGGCGGCCCTGACCGCCGGGGCGACGGGCATCGACCCGGCGAATTCGGAAGGCGGTTATGTCGAGCATTCGGCCGCCAACCGCCGCGTGTTCGAAGCCTCGTTGAAGCACCTCTCGGACGAAGGAAACGACTTCCCACCGCAGTTGCGTACTCCGATGGCGCAGGTCATGGGCAACTGGGGCGACGACGTGCACCAGACGACCAGCGCGCACAGCGACAGCGAGGCCCCGCTGAAGCGCGGCGAGGTCCTGGAGGTGGCCAAGCAGATCTCACGCGATCAGCACGCCTACGGCACGCTCCAGGACGGCATCAACCGAGAGATCGTCCACGACATCAACACCAACGAAGGCGGGGCCGAGGAGACCTGGAGGAGGGCCGGAAACACGATCGGATTCCTCGAAGAGGCTCGTTACCAGGCACTCAAGATGGACGCGGACGACGAGAAGAGCAAAGCCATGTGGGAGGCCAAGTGGGACTACCACACGTGGGGCGGCGTCGTGAACTTCATCCCGCACGCCGGTGACGCCGCACAGCGTGGCGTGGACGTACTCACGACGAAGTGGCTCGAAGAGGAGAACGCCCGCATCGACGCCGGGCTGACGCGCGACAACATGGCGACCAACGACGGCCGGGAAGGCCGCCTCACCGCCCTGGCCGATCACTGGCGGGCCGAGAACCCCGAGGCCGTCAACGGGGACACGAGATACACAACCGTCGACAAATTCGTCAGCGCGGCGAACGACGGAAACGCGGCCGCCCGCCGCCTGGCAGGAAACGGATCATGAGAAATCGGTACAGCACTCTGGCAGCCGTCGGTGCCTTGACCGCGGTCCTGGCCGGCTGTTCAAGCGAGGCTTCGGACTGGGGCTATCCCATTCCGAAGAAGTTCTGCGGCGTCGAGACAGAGGAATCGTCGCTGAAGCCCTTGATGCCGTACGGAGACACCGTGGAGGAGTACGTCCGCACCGAGGTCGGACAGACGCCGGATGTCGGCAAGCGGTGCTACCTGTACGTCGACCGGGAAGAGGAGGGCAACGGCAAGTACTTCTCGATCTTCCAGGACCGGGCGGAAAAGAAGGTCGACGCTGTCCCCGAAGCAAAGCACCTCCTGCACTACAGGAACCTCAGGCCCGTCGAGTTGGGCGGGCCCGTCACCAGCGCCGCCACCGGAGACGAAGGAGCGCTCGTCGTGATGAGGTGCGAGTCCCCGAAGGCCGCCTCCGCGAAGTACCCCTACCTCGTCACCGAAGTCCGGTTGGGCAAGTGGGCCCTGAATCCCAAGGATCCGACGGCCAGGCGTGCGCAGCTCCAGGCGTTCCTGCGGGACTACATCCCGGCAACTGCTGCGGCCAGGTGCAGGCAGTAGCGGTCCGGACCTGGCACCGACGGGGCACGGCCGTCGTCCTGGGGCTGCAGCCGCCGGCCGTGGTGTGAGGCGAGATCGCGACCTGTGGCGATGATCGCGGGAGCCATCAGCGAGACATCGGTCTGGCGCCGCGGGGCCCTTCGTTGCGGAGGTGTGCAGGTGCGGAAACCGCGTGGCTTCCGAGTTCTCCGTGCCGGGATCGTCCAGCCCCCGACCTGCCGTACCAGTGGCCTGCGTTCAGAGGGCGGTGGCATGACCCGCCGGCAACGATCAACGACGACACTGAGGCGCCCGACCGGCCCCAAGGAGCTGGATCTGGTGCGGGTTCTGAACTGGCCCGCCTGGCCGCCCCGGCTGCCTGAGCAGCCGATCTTCTACCCGGTCCTCAATGAGGACTACGCGATCAGGATCGCGCGGGACTGGAACGTGAAGCACAGCGGCGCGGAGCTGGGCGCTTCAACGCCCACATCGTCGGGGAGATCCAGGTGGTCCACGCGTTCCGCCGAGGTCGATGCCGGACCGGATCACCGACAGCCGCATGCCTCCTGACCGCACGGCGGCGCACCTGGCGCCCGCCCGCCCCCGGCCAGCGCCGCCTCCCCAAGAACGGCCCACACCCCCTCCACGTAAGGTCACCGCATGGAGCAGCAGCGAGCGCAGCAGGTACGGAGGGGGCCCGGGCGGCCGCGTGAGGAGCGGGTGACGCGGGCCGTGCTCGATGCCGTGGCGGAGCTGGTCGCGGAGCGCGGCATGGGATCGCTGACCATGGACGCCGTCGCGGCTCGTGCCGGGGTCGGCAAGCCCGCGATCTACCGGCGCTGGCCCACCAAGCAGGACCTGGTGATCGCGACCGCCGAGTCCCGGATCGGCCCGCTGACCGTGCCCGACATGGGCGACTTCCGCGCCGAGCTGCGCGCCGTTCTGACCGCGCGCATGGAGGCGTACCGGCAGCCGGGCGCCGGGCGGCTGCTCGCCGGGGTGATCGGCGCGGCGGCCGAGGCCGACTCGGAGCCGGAGGCGTACCGGGCGTACACGGCGCGGGTGATGAGCGAGACGCGGCATCTGCTGGAGCGCGGGGTCGAGCGCGGGGACGTGCGCGCGGACGCCGACCTCGCTGCCGTGGCGACACTCGTCGCGTCCTCCCTGGTGTTCCGCCTCGTCGGCGAACAGACACTGCCGGACGGGGTGTTGGTGGAGTCCCTGGTGGATCTGATCGGGCGGTCGGTCGCGCCCGAGGCCTGACCTCGCCGGACGCGCCCCCCTTCCGCACCCGGGAGAAATCAACGCTGTCCGACCCCTTGTCCCGCCACATCTCAATATCGATACTGCCGGTTACGTAATCCCGTAAGCCCCTGTTCTTCGTCGGGAGGACCCCATGCACGCCGTCGTGACCGCAGCCGTCGACCGTCCCGCCCCCGTCCTGGACAAGCCCCTCATGCACTACGGGCGTCGCGTCCTCGACCGGCTCGCGCCCGAGGCCGAGCCGTTCGCGTACCGGCAGGTGGAGATCAGCCCGCTCACCCCGCACTTCGGCGCCGAGCTCGGCGGAGTGGACCTGACCCGGCCCATCGGTGCGGAACTCGCCGAGGAATTGCGGCAGGCCCTCCTCGAGTGGAAGGTGATCTTCTTCCGCGGTCAGACCGGCTTCGACGCCGACCATCAGCTGGCGCTGTCCCGGGTCTGGGGCGGCGTCGAGGCCAACCCGTTCTTCCCGAAGACCGGCACTGCGGGGATCTCGCGGCTCGCCAAGGACGCCAAGGCCGCCGGGAACAAGAACATCTGGCACAGCGACCACTCCTTCATGGCCAACCCGTCCCTCGGCGCCGTACTGCGCGCCGTCGAGGTGCCCGCGGCGGGCGGCGACACCATGTGGGCGGACATGGCAGCCGCGTACGACAACCTGCCCGCCGGCCTCAAGGAGCGGATCGGGTCGCTCGTCGCCGTGCACGACTGGGAGGCCAGTTGGGGCGCGCTGATGAACGACGAGCAGAAGGCCGCGTTCCGCGCCGACTGGCCGCAGGTCGAGCACCCGGTCGTGGTCCGGCACCCGCGCAGCGGCCGGAAGACGCTGTACGTGAACGAGCCCTTCACCCGGTACATCAAGGGCCTGTCCGAGGCGGAGAACCGCGAACTGCTGGACATCCTGGTGCTGCAGGCGCGCATCCCCGAGTTCCAGATCCGGTTCCGCTGGGAGCCGGACTCGATCGCCGTATGGGACAACATCGCCACCCAGCACTACGCGGTCAACGACTACTTCCCGCAGCGCCGCGTGATGGAGCGCATCGCCATCGCCGGAGTCCCGCTGTCCTGAGCGCCCGTTCCTCTCTTCCTCTCTGGAGCACACATGAGCGCGCCACCATCCCTTCCCCGTAAGGAAGTCGGGGCCACGGAGCACGAGAACAGGCGGGCCTGGACGGTGACCGCGCTGCTCGTGGTCTTCATGATGGTCAACTTCGCGGACAAGTCCGTCCTCGGGCTCGCCGCCGACGAGATCCGGGCCGATCTGCACCTGAGCGCCACGGAGTTCGGCCTCGCCAACAGCGCGTTCTTCCTGCTGTTCTCCGTCGCCGCGGTGGCCGTCGGGCTCGCCGCCGACCGGGTCTCGCCGAAGCTGCTGATCCTCCTGATGGCGCTGTTGTGGTCCGTGGCCCAGGTGCCCGCGGCGATCGGCGGCGGCCTCGCCGTCCTCGTCGCCTCGCGGGTGTTCCTCGGGGCCGCCGAAGGCCCGGCGTTCCCGGTCGCGCAGCAGGCCACGCTCGCCTGGTTCCCCAACGACCGGCGCAACCTGCCCGGCGCCTTCATCACCCTCGGCGTCACCTTGGGCGTCATCGTCTCGGCGCCCGGCCTGTCCTGGGTGATCCAGCACCACGGCTGGCGGACCGCCCTGTGGGTGCTGGTCGCCGTCGGCCTCGTGTGGGCGGTGGCCTGGGCGGCGCTCGGCGCGGACGGCCGGTACGGGAGCGGAGACCGGGCAGGCACGACCAGCGGCATGACGGCACGTCAACTTCCTTCGTACGGGCGGATCTTCGCCAGCCGTACATGGATCGGCGCCACCCTCGCCTACTTCACCAGCTACTGGACCGTGGCCCTGATGCTGGTCTGGCTGCCGTCGTATCTGCGCGGGCCGCTCGGCCACTCGGCGGGGGCGGCGGGCACGCTCGTCGCGGCGCCGTGGGCGATCGGCGCGGTCGTGCTGCTCGCGCAGGCCGGGGTGACGGGGCGGCTGATGCGTCGTGGCGTCGGCAGCCGGTACGCGCGTGGCTGGGTGGGCGGCGGGCTGCTCGCCTTCGGCGCCGCCTGCTGTCTCGCGCTGCCGCTCGTCGACGGGTCGGGGGCGCTGACCGTGCTCGTCGCGCTCGGGTTCGGGTTCGGCGGCTCGTACGCGACGGTCGCCGCCACCACCGTCGCCGAACTCGCCCCGCCCGCCCGCAGCGGCGGCGCCCTCGGCGTGATGAACGCCCTGGTGACCGTGGCCGGTCTCGCCGCGCCCGCCGTGGTCGGCGCGCTGGTCGACGCGCAGGGCGCCGACGGCTACCGGAGCGCTGTCCTCCTCGCCGGGCTGCTCCTCGCGGCCGGCGCTACGGCCTCGTTCTGCTGCGTCGACCCCGACCGCGACACCGCCCGCCTCACTCGCTGATCGCCCCGACTTCCCTTCCCTGCACAGGAGTTGCCCATGACCTCCGTACCGGACCTCGACCTCGACGTCGCCCCGCTCGACCGCGCCCTCACCGACCTGCGGGAGCACGCCGCGGGCTGGACCGCGACCGCGTTGCCCGAGCGCGTCGCCCTGCTCGAACGGATGCTGCCGCGCATCGCCGCCGAAGCCCCCGGCATGGTCGCCGAGTCCGCCCGCGCCAAGGGGTACGCCGCCGACTCGCCCTGGGCTGCGGAGGACTGGACGACGGCGCCGTGGGCGCTCGCCCAGGGTGTGCGCGCGTACCTGCACGTGCTGCGGCGCCTGGCCGCCGGGCTCGACCCGCTGCCCGAGACGGCCGTGCGCGCCCGCGGCAGCCGTACCGTCGTCGACGTCTTCCCGGCCACCGCCACGGACCGGCTGCTCCTGAACGGGTTCCGCGCCGAGGTGTGGACGCTGCCTGGGACGACCCGGGAGGACGTACGCCTCGGGGCCGCTGCCGAGTACCGCGGGCGGGCCGGTGCGCCCGCCGTCGCGCTGGTGCTCGGCGCCGGGAACGTCCCGTCGATCACCCCGCTCGACGTCCTGCACAAGCTGTACGTCGAGGGTCAGGTCGTCGTCGCCAAGATGAACCCGGTCAACGCGTATCTGCGGCCGTACTTCGCGCGGGTCTTCGGGGAGTTCGTGGACCGCGGCTGGGTCCGCTTCGTCGACGGCGGCGCCGCCGAGGGCGCGTACCTCACCGGACACGACGGTGTCGACACCATCCACGTCACCGGCAGCGAGCGCACCCACGACGCGATCGTCTGGGGCACGGACGCGCGGGCCGAGGAGCGTCGCCGTACCGACAAGCCCCTCAACGACAAGCCGTTCACCAGCGAGTTGGGGGGCGTCAGCCCCTGCATCGTCACGCCCGGGCCGTGGAGCGACGCGGACTTCCGCTTCCAGGCCGAGCACATCGTCACCAGCAAACTGAACAACTCCGGGCACAACTGCGTGGCCACGCAAGTGCTGTTGGTGCCCCGCGACTGGGACGGTACGGAGCGGCTGCTCGCCGAGGTGCGCCGGCTGCTCCGTGACCTGCCGCCGCGCTCCGACTACTACCCCGGCGCGGTCGAGCGGTTGCGGGCCGCTGCAGACTCGCACCCGCAAGGGGAGACCCTCGGCGAGGACTGCGCCCGCCTGTTCCTCCCCGACCTCGCCGACCCCGACGGGGACCCGCTGGTCACCGACGAGGTGTTCGCCAGCGCCCTGGGCGTGGTCCGGCTGCCCGGCGACGACGCGCCCCAATTCCTGCGCAGCGCAGTCGAGTTCGCGAACCGCAAGCTGCCCGGGACGCTCGGCGCCACGCTCCTCGTGCACCCCCGCACCGAACGCGCCCATCGCACGGCCGTCGACGAGGCGGTCGCGGCGCTGCGCTACGGCACGCTCGGCGTCAACTGCTGGTCGGCGTTCGGCTTCCTGCTCGGCTACACCCCGTGGGGCGCGTACCCCGGCCACACCCGGCAGGACATCGGCAGCGGCATCGGGTTCGTGCACAACGCGTTCCAGCTCGCGGCTGTCGAGAAGACCGTCCTCCGCGCCCCGTTCGCGCCCGCCCCGCGCGGCCTGTTCACCGGCTCCCCGTCCCTCTCGCCCCGCCCGCCGTACTTCGTCACCAACCGCACCGGCCGTACGACGATGCGCCGCCTCACCGCGTTCACCACGTCGGGGAAGGTGTCACGGCTTCCGGGGGTCTTCGTTTCGGCGCTGCGGGGGTGAGGCTGGGTCTGGGGGCGGGCGGTCGGGTCCGGGCGGTTGCCGAGCCGGCCGTGGTGAGCGGGAGCGCCGCGGGTCCGATGGCCGCAACCTGGCGGGCGCTGCCGTAGCGTGACCCCCTGCCGCCGAGAGGAATGAAGCTGCCATGAACGAACTGACGAAGCCCGAGGTCGTCGTTCCCGAGGGGGACGCGCCTGCCGAGTTGACCGTTCGGGACCTGGTCGTCGGGGACGGGCCCGAGGTGAAGTCGGGGATGGTGGTGCGGGTGCACTACGTCGGGGTGACCTTCGCGTCAGGGAAGGAGTTCGACGCCTCCTGGGACCGGGGTGAGCCGTTCAAGTTCGCTCTGGGCGGCGGCAGGGTCATCAAGGGCTGGGACCGGGGCATCCGGGGGATGAAGGTCGGCGGTCGGCGCGAGATCGTCGTTCCCCCGCGTCTCGGATACGGCAATCAGTCGCCCTCGCCGTTGATCCCGCCGGGCTCGACGTTGGTCTTCGTGGTGGACTTGTTGGACGCGTACTCCAGCACGAGCGGGTGGAGCCGCTCCTAGGGCCTCGGCAGCTCCTCGCCCTACCGGTCCCGGTCCCTCTCGCCCCGGCCGTCGCCCAGGTTTCCGTAGCCCTTCATCTGGTGGGGCGAGATCCGTTCTCCCTCGGCGCCGAAGTCGCCGGGGTCACGGGCCTCGCGCGTGGTCGGGGGCTTCGGTTCGGGGTGGTCGCTCCCCTGCCGTGCCCGTTCGCCGCGGCGTGCCGGTGACCGCCGTGAGCGGTGCCTGCCGCGGAGGAGCAGCGTGCCGAGCAGCAGCGCCACCAGGGCCAGGCACACGACCACCAGGCCGACTCCGGCGAACCATCCCTCGGCGGCGAGTTCCGTGCTGTTCGCAGGTGTGGACGCGAGAAGCGTGATCACCTTCATCACCCCTTCCGGACCGCCGAGTACCCGCCTCCGCGGCACGCGATGCGTCGGCGCGGCCAAGGGTGCGGGTGGTCTAGGCGTAGAGGGGTACTCGGGGGACGGACAGAGAGACCCCGGAAGACAAGGACTGCGGGCCATGGCGGTATGTGAAGTCTGCGGCAACGACTACGAGATGTCCTTCGAAGTCGTCCGCGACGGCGAGACCCACGTCTTCGACAGCCTGGAATGCGCAGCGGAACGCATCGCCCCCGTCTGCGCCCACTGCGGCTGCCGGATTCTCGGCCACGGGCTGCAGGCGGACGGCCAGATGTTCTGCTGTGCGCACTGCGCTCGCCTCAAGGGAGAGTCGGGCCTGGTCGATCACAAGTGAGCCGAGGGCTGGTGAGCCGTCGGCAGGTCTTCACGGGCCCGGATCCCGGCGGTCCCACTGCCAGTCCCGTACCTCCGGCAGGTCCTCGCCGTGGCGGCGTGTGTACGTGTGGTGACGGGTGCGTACGGCGTCCATGCGCTGTCGGACGCCGATCGCGGTGAGCGCCAGGTCCGGTACCCGGTCGATGACGTCCATGACCAGGCGGTACCGGTCGAGGTCGTTGCGGACCACCATGTCGAACGGGGTCGTGGTCGTGCCCTCCTCCTGGTAGCCGCGGACGTGGAAGTTGTCGTGGCCGGTGCGTGGGTAGGTCAGGCGGTGGATCAGCCACGGGTAGCCGTGGTAGGCGAAGATCACCGGCTTGTCCGTCGTGAAGATCGCGTCGAAGGTGCGGTCGCTCAGGCCGTGCGGGTGCCGGGTGTCCGGCGTCAGCCGCATCAGGTCGACGACGTTGACGACGCGGACGGCCAGGTCCGGCAGGTGCTCGCGCAGCAGCGTCGCCGCGGCCAGCACCTCCAGGGTGGGCACGTCGCCGGCTGCGGCAAGCACGACGTCGGGTGTGCGTCCGGCGGAGGTTCCCGCCCACTCCCATACGCTCACTCCGCGGTGCACGTGGTCGACGGCCTCGTCGATGTCGAGCCAGTCGAAGGACGGCTGCTTGCCTGCGACCACGACGTTGATCCGGTCGCGGGTGTTCAGCGTGTGCTCGGCCACCGCCAGCAGGGAGTTGGTGTCCGGCGGAAGGTAGACCCGTACGACGTGCGGGCTCTTGTTGACCATGTGGTCGATGAAGCCGGGGTCCTGGTGGGAGAAGCCGTTGTGGTCCTGGCGCCACACGTGCGAGGTGAGCAGGTAGTTGAGCGAGGCGACGGGCGCCCGCCAGGGCAGTTCACGGGAGACCTTCAGCCACTTGGCGTGCTGGTTGGCCATCGAGGCGACGATGTGGATGAACGCCTCGTACGACGCGAACACGCCGTGCCGGCCGGTCAGCAGGTAGCCCTCGAGCCAGCCCTGGCAGTTGTGCTCGGAGAGCATCTCCATCACCCGGCCGTCGCGCCCGAGGTGCTCGTCCGTGTCCGTGGTGGCGAGCTGCCAGGCCTTGGGTGAGGCCTCGTAGACGGCCTGGAGCCGGTTGGACGCGGTCTCGTCGGGGCCGAAGAGGCGGAAGTCACGGCGGTCCGCGGTCCTGGCCATGAGGTCGCGCAGCAACTCCCCGTAGGCGGCGGCCGGTTCGTGCCGGTCGCCGCCGCGTCGGGGCACGTCGACGGCGTGCGTACGGATGTCCGGCACGGGGAGGCTGCGCAGCAGCCGGCCGCCGTCGGCGTGCGGGTTGGAGCCGAGCCGCCGCTCGCCGGACGGGACGTCCGCCAGCACTTCGGGGGTGGGGCGGCCCTGCGCGTCGAACAGCTCGTCGGGCCGGTAGCTGCGCATCCACTGTTCGAGCTGTGCCAGGCGTTCCGGGTCGTCCGGCACGTCGGGGAGCGGGATCTGATGGGCGCGCCAAGTGCCTTCCACCGGTCTGCCGTCGACGGTACGCGGCCCGGTCCAGCCCTTGGGGGTACGGAGCACGATCATCGGCCAGCGCGGCCGACCGGTGGCTCCGTCCTCGCGGGCGGCGCGCTGGATGGCGGCGATCCGGTCGAGGCAGCCGTCGAGTGCGGACGCGAACTCCTCGTGGACGGCGGCGAGTTCGGCGCTCTTTGCGTGGGCGTCCGTGCGGGGGAGGCCCGCCGCGTGGGTGTCCGTGATGGGGTGGCCCGTCACGTGGAACGGCTCGTGGCCCAGGCCGCGCAGCAGGTCGTCCAGCTCGCCTTCCGGCAGGCGGGCGAGGAGGGTGGGGTTGGCGATCTTGTAGCCGTTGAGGTGCAGGATCGGCAGGACGGCGCCGTCGTGGACCGGGTCCACGAACTTGTTGCCGTGCCAGCCGGTGGCCAGCGCCCCGGTCTCGGCCTCGCCGTCGCCGACGACCGCTGCGACGACCAGCCCGGGGTTGTCGAACGCGGCACCGTAGGCGTGCGCGAGGGCGTAGCCGAGTTCGCCGCCCTCGTGGAGGGAGCCGGGGACCTCCGGTGCGACATGGCTGGGTATCCCGCCGGGGAACGAGAACTGCCGGAACAGCAGCCGCATCCCCTCGCCGTCGCGCGGCACGTCCGGGTAGACCTCCGACCAACTGCCGTCCAACCAGCAGCACGCCACCGTCGCCGGCCCGCCGTGGCCCGGCCCGGTGACATGGATGAGGTCCAGGTCGCGTGCTCGTACCGCCCGGTTGAGGTGCGCGTACACGAAGGTCAGACCGGGCGTGGTGCCCCAGTGGCCGAGCAGTCGCGGCTTGATGTGCTCGGGCCGCAGGTGCTCGGTGAGGAGCGGGTTGTCCCGGAGGTAGAGCTGGCCGACCGCCAGGTAGTTGGCGGCACGCCAGTACGCGTCGACGGCCTTCAGGTCATCGGCGTACGGGGAGCCTTCGGAGTCCATCAGCCCTCCTCCTGGTCGGGTCGGCCGGGGAGTCGCTGTCGCTCGCGTCGGCGTCGACGGAGGACGACCACGAGGTCGGCCAGGGACAGCAGGGCGAGGAGTGCGCAGGCGCCCGCGATCCAGGCGAGTTCCGAGGAGCTGGGGCTGCTCCCCGCCCCTGTACGGGACGACCACATCGCGAACAGCACCGCCGCAGCGATGAACAGCGGCGTGAAGAAGGACGCGAGCAGCAGCCGCGGTCCCAAGGCGCTCTGGGCCGTGAGGGGTTCGGTGCCCGTTCGCGCGAAGCGGCGGCCGAGCAGGCCGGACCGCGCGCGAGGGTCGGGCCGCTGCCTCCCCTGTTCCTCACGCATGGTCCGCCACCTCGCTCACCTCGTAAGGCAGGTCGTACGCCCGGAGGGCTCGCTTCGTACGGGAGGTCGTACGCCCGGAGGGCTCCCTCAGCCGCAAGGGCAGGCGCTTTCGGCCTCACCCTCGGACCTGTGGGCGGCCCCAGTGCCGGTGTGCGGCGACGGCGCGGGTGAACTCCCGCAGGAACTCCGGCCTCGCCGCTCCGGGGGACGCGTCGGTCACGACGCCTCGGTCGGCCGTGGTCTCGGATCCGGAGCGTGCCACGTCGATTCCGCCCGGCACGACCGGGGCGAGGACGCCGAGTCCGGTGCCGAGGGCGCCGACCGGTTTGCCGTGCCGATAGGTGTCGCGCACGAACCGAAGGGCGTCCGGGTCCGTCGCGGTCACGGGCGGCCCGTCGTCGGACGTGCCGGGCACCAGGACCGCGTCGTACAGCACCGACGCCACCGTCGGGAGGGCTCGGTCGACGGCGTGCTGCCGGCCGTCGGACCCGGTGACCGTACCGTCCGTCGGCGCGATCACCTCGACGTTCGCGCCGTCCGCCGACAAGCCCTCACGCACCGAGGTCAGCTGCTCGGCGTCCACTCCGTCGGCGACGAGGACCGCGATCTGCAGGGTGCGCACCGAACCGTCGCCCGGCAGCGCCTCCAGGCTCAGCGCCGGCGAGGTGAGCTTGGCGGACGCGGCGGACTGCTCCCCGTCGGCGGGACGGGGCTCGGCGACGCCGACGCCGCGGGCGACCTGCCGGGCCAACTCGGCGTTCACATGGGCGAGTTCTCCCACGGTACGCTCCCGCACGGCCCGGTCGCCGACCTTGCCGAGCTCGAAGCGGAACGCCTGGACGATGTGCTCCTGCTCCCAGTCGGCCATGCTGTTCCAGAACAGCGCGGGCTGGCTGTAGTGGTCCTGGAAGCTGGGGCTGCGGCGCCGGATCTTCTCGCCGTCCACACGCTCGGCGTAGTGCGTGTACGCGTGGCCGTCCGCGCCCGCGAGCGCCGGGCAGCCCGCGCCGAGTGAGTTCGGGGAGTAACTCGTGCCCGTGTGCAGCCTGGACTGGTGGTAGCCGTCGCGCTGGTTCGTACGCACCAGTGCGACCGGCCGGTTCACGGGGATCTGGGTGAAGTTGGGGCCGCCGAGGCGGATCAACTGCGTGTCCAGATAGGAGAAGTTGCGGGCCTGGAGCAGCGGGTCGTTGGTGAAGTCGATGCCGGGCACGACGTTGGCCGTGTGGAAGGCGACCTGCTCCGTCTCCGCGAAGAAATTGTCCGGGTTGCGGTTCAGCACCATCCGGCCGATCGGACGGACCGGCACCTGCTCCTCCGGGATGATCTTCGTGGCGTCCAGCAAGTCGAAATCGAAGGCGAACTCGTCCTCCTCCGGAACGAGTTGGACCCCTAGCTCCCATTCCGGGTAGTCCCCCGCCTCGATCGAGTCCCACAGGTCCCGCCGGTTGAAGTCCGGGTCGCGGCCCTGGCATTCCTGCGCCTCGTCCCACACCAGCGAGTGCACGCCGAGTTTCGGTTTCCAGTGGAACTTCACGAAGGTGCCGCGCCCCTGGGCGTTCACGAAGCGGAAGGTGTGCACGCCGAAGCCCTGCATCATGCGATAGCTGCGGGGTATCGCACGGTCCGACATGAGCCACATGATCGCGTGCAGCGTCTCCGGCTGCAGCGACACGAAGTCCCACAACGTGTCGTGCGCGGACGCGCCCGTCGGGATGTCGTTGTCCGGCTCCGGTTTCACCGCGTGCACGAAGTCGGGGAATTTGATGCCGTCCTGGATGAAGAAGACCGGGAAGTTGTTCCCGACGAGGTCGTAATTCCCCTCCGACGTATAGAACTTGGTGGCGAAGCCACGGACGTCGCGCACCGTGTCCGCGGAGCCCTTCGGCCCTTGCACGGTCGAGAAGCGCACGAAGACCGGGGTGCGCACGGACGGGTCCTGGAGGAAAGCGGCGCGAGTGAACTCGGCGCACGACTCGTACGGCTCGAAATAGCCGTAGGCGCCCGCGCCGCGCGCGTGCACCACCCGCTCCGGAATGCGCTCGTGGTCGAAGTGGGTGAGTTTTTCGCGGAAGTGGAAGTCCTCCATGAGCGTCGGCCCGCGTTCGCCGCCGGCGAGGGAGTCGTCGGTGTGGTCGACGGTCACGCCCTGATCGGTGGTGAGCGGACCGGTCGTGGGGTCCTCGGCGAGCGCACGCCGGCGCTGCTCCTGCTTGCGGTCGTTCCGGCCTTCGTTCTCACGGTGGGTCATCGTTGCTGCTCCTCACGGATTCGACGCCGGACCGTCCTCGGGCCGGATGCGCCCGCGCCAGCCCTCGCCGGAGGCTTCGCCGCTCTCCATGAAGTCCTTGAAGCGGTGCAGGTCGCCCTTGACGCGACGGTCGACGACGCCCAGAGCGTCCGCGCCCTTCTCGGCGACGCCGCTCGGCTCGACGTCCATCGTGAGTTCGACCCGCGTGTGCAGGTCGTCGAGGCGCTCGAACCGGACGGAACCGCGTTGCGCCGTGTCACCGCCGATGGTCCGCCAGGTGATGCGGTCGTCCGCGAGCTGGTCGACGATCTCGGTGTCGAACTCGCGCCGCATGCCGCCGATGCTGGTGACCCAGTGATTGTGGCGGTCGTCGAGCTGCCTCACCTCGTCGACACCGTCCATGAATTTCGGGAAATCCTCGAACTGGGTCCACTGGTTGTACGCCGCGTGCAGCGGAACGTCGACGTCGACGGATTCCTTGACTGTGCTCACCGGTCGCTCCTTTCACGTCTTTCTCGTACGGGCACACCGAGTACCCGGGAAATCCGGCGGTGAACTCCCGTGACCCGTCGAATACGACGGCCTCCCCTGCCTCGTGTTTGCAGCCGCCGTCGCCGGACACTCAGAGGTCCGCTCGGCCGGTGCTCTCCCGTACGAGGGACGACGCGTCGCCCGCGGTCGGGCGGCCGTGTCCCGGGCGGCTCGGGCGGGACGCGCCGGTGGTGGGCGCGGGCGAGGTCGTGCCGTCGCCCTTCGCGACGAGGGTGACGGAAGCCGCCGCGACCTTGAACAGGGGCTGTTTGGAGACCGGATCCCATTCCGTGGCCGTCAGTTCGTTGGCGGCGCGCGGAGGGGTGCGCTCGCCCGGCCCCGATCCGTCGGCGGTGTCCCAGTAGCCGTAGTGGAACGGGACGAAGAGCGTGCCCCGGCGGATGTCGGCGATCCGCAGCCTGCCCCGCAGTGCGCCGCGTCGACCGGTGACCGCCACCAAGTCCCCTTCGTCCAGGCCGAGTTCGGCCGCATCGTACGGGGAGATCTCCACCCAGACGTCCGGGGCCGCCGCGTCGAGCTGCGGGGCCCGCCCCGTCTTCGTACGGGTGTGGAAGTGGTAGACGGTGCGCCCGCTCGTCAGGTGGAAGGGGTACTCGGCGGTCGGCTCCTCCTGCGGCGGACGGTAGTGGGCGGCCCTCAGCATGGCCCGGCCGTCGGGGTTGAACGAGCGGTACTCGGCCTCCGATGCGGGGTCGCCGGTGGCGAGGTCCTTGCCGTACGACTCGCACTCCTCGGGCCGGGCCCAGCCGGGGCCGTCGGTGCAGAGGCGTTCCGTGCCGTCCGGGGCGCTCTCGTTGCAGGGCCACTGGATGCCGGACCCACCGCGGAGCTTTCCGTAACCGAGGCCGGTGTAGTCGCAGGGGCGGCCGGCGCTGCACCGTTTCCACGCCTCGAACGCGGACTCGGCGTCGTCCCAACTCACCAGCGGGCCGCCGTCCTTGTCGCGGAAGTCCATGCGCCGCGCGTAGTCGAGGAAGATGTCGAGGTCCGGCCGGGCCTCGCCGGGAGGCTCGACGGCCTTCTCCGACAGGTGCACGGTGCGGTCCGCGTTGGTGAACGTGCCGGTCTTCTCCCCCCAGGTGGCCGCGGGCAGCACCAGGTCCGCGAGCTGAGCGGTCTCGGTGAGGAACAGATCCTGTACGACGACGAACAGCCCCTCCTGGGCGAGGATTTCGCGGATCCGGGACAGCTCGGGCAGGGACACGGCCGGGTTGGTGCCGCTGATCCACAGCATGCGGATCGCCCCCTGCTCCGCCTCGTGGAAGATCTGCAGGGCGTGGGTGGGCGGCGCGTCGTGGGGGATCCGCTCCGGCTCGACGTTCCACACCCGGGCCAGGTCCGCGACATGGGCGCTGTTCTGCCAGTTGCGGAACCCCGGCAGATCTCCGTCGGCCCCGCACTCACGGGTGTTCTGGGCGGTGGGCTGCCCGTTCATCTGCAGGACCCCGGCGCCCGGCCGCCCCAGCATGCCGCGGATCAGATGCAGATTGTCGACCTGCACGGCGGTGGCCGTGGCCTGGTGGGACTGGTACACCCCCTGCAGCACGGTGGACACGAGTCGGCGCGCACCGGCGAGAAGCTCCGCCGCCCGGCGGATCAGGGCGGCCGGAACGTCGCAGACACGCGCGGCCCACTCGGGCGTGCACGCGTCGACCGCCGCCGCCAGCTGCTCGAACCCCACGGTGTGGGCGTCGACGTAGGCGTGGTCCACGGCGCCGGTACGGATGATCTCGTGCAGCAGCGCGTTGAGCAGGGCCAGATTCGTGCCGAGGCGGGGCGCGAGGTGCACGGCCGCCCGGCGGGCCACCGGCGTGCGCCGCGGGTCCACACACAGCAGCTGCGGCGGGTCCGCGCCGTCCAGCCGGTCCAACATGCGCATCCACTGCACGGGTTGGGTCTCGGCGATGTTGTGGCCGAACAGCGCGATGACGTCCGCGTGGTCGAAGTCGTCGAAGCTGCCGGGCTGGCCGTCGGTCCCGAAGGACTCCTTGAGCGCCTCGGCGGCGGTCGACGTGCACAGGCGGGTGTTGCCGTCGAGGTGGTTCGTGCCGAGGCCGGCGCGGGCCAGGACCGCCAGCGTGTAGTACTCCTCGAGGAAGAGCTGCCCCGAGGTGTAGAACCCGACGGCCTCCGGCCCGCGTTCGTCGAGCAGTGCACGCGAGCGGGAGACCAGCGACTCCATGGCCGTGTCCCAGTCGGTCGCCACCAGCCGCCCGTCCCGACGGATCAACGGCCGGGTCAGCCGGTCCGGGGAGCCGTTCGCCCGCCAGGCGAACGCGTCCTTCGGCCCGAGACGGCCTCGGTTGACCCGGTCGGCGGCCCGGCCGCGCACTCCGACCATGCGGCCGTCGCGGACCGCGATGTCCATGGCGTCTCCGTCCGAGTGCAGGATCGACGCGGTCTGCACCCAGCGCTCCACCTCGTCGGGCCGTGTCCCGTCGGCCAGTTGGGTGTCGACGCGTACGGGCCACGGTTGGTGCGGCCCGTACGGAGTGCGGGTGCCCCACGGCTGGGCGATCCGGTCCACGTCGATGTCCACGCCTGCCTCCGCGCTGTCCGGCGGGGCCCGCCCGCCGCCGCTCATGGGTGTACTGCCAGGTTCCCGAGTGGCCGGTGCCGAAACGGGTACCCCGAGACGGCCGACCACGTCAGGAGCGACGACCGCGTCAGCGATGACCGAGCCAGCGACGACCGCGTCAGGAGCGACGACATGACCACCCGGAGCAGCAGCGAGGGCCCGCGACACACGGGCGACGGCAGACGCCCGGCGGAGACGGCCCGCGACGAGGTGCTGGGCGAGATCGAGGAGGCGGAGACCGACGTAGCGGGCGAGAGGGAACGGGACGACGCCGGGAACGGGGAGGCGGGCGACGCCCTGACCCCCAACCAGGAAGCCCAGGAGTCCGTCCACGAGGAGGACTGAGTGCGGCCCGGCGACTCCCGCGGCCCACACCGCCGGACCTGCAAGGGCCGCAGGCCGGGCCGGGCAGGTGTGTGCGCGGCGGTCTTCGGCATCAGTGTGCCTGCCGCGGGGCCGACCCCGTGGCGGTCGTCGAGCAGCGCCGTCGCGTCGGCCGCGTCGAGCGACAGCGGGCGGCGGCCACGGACCTTGCCCGGACAGCGGCCCGCCACTGCCGGGGCGACTGCTGCTGCGGGTGCGGTGCGCGGCCGTTCGGTTCGGGGGGCGACGGCGCGAGCGAGGAAATCGTCGACGGGCAGGGCCAGTTCGGCCCGGCGTCGGTACGGCACCAGGTGGCCCGAGTCCGGCACCACGGCCGGGCGGCCCGCCGGAAGCAGCCGGGGGCACTTGTTCCGCCCATTCCTGCGGGACCGTCCGGCCGTACGCCCCCCCGGACCACCAACGCGGGTCGGTGGACGTGGGTACGCCCGCCTCGCGGTGGTCCGCGGCGATGAGCCGGGGCGTTGAGCCGACGGCCGCCTGACAGCCGAAGGACCGGCCGAGCGGCACCGCCCGACCGAGGCCGCGCGTTCAACCACTTCGCCACCGCGTCGGAGAGGGCCCGCAGGGGCAGCGGGCGCGAGCGCTCGCCGGTGCCGGATCCGGGGAGGTCGACGGCCCGGGCGTCGCGGGTCCCGCCGAGAGCTTCGACGGAGGCCGGCCGCCCCCGGCTGGAGGTGGCCCCGGCGCTGTGCAGGCACACCCACAGGCGGACGAGGGCTCGCGCTGGACCAGGCCCTCCCCGCGCCCCCTGGTCGACCACGACGCTGATGCGTTGCAGGGTCCTCCCTGTCCGCCCGGGCGGGAGCCCGCAGGTCGCTGCGACCGCCCGCCGGGCGCCGGTGCAGGCCGGGCACGCCGAGCAGCCGCGCCGCACGCTCTGACACGCGGCACGCCCCGGGACGACGCCCGGCAACTCTCCGCTTCCCATCTAGGCGTTCCCGTCGGGTCTAGGCGTTCCCGTCGGGGTACGGCTCGGAGAGGCGCTCCTCGGCCGCGCGCAGGGCATCCCGCAGGGTGCGCGTGCCCGTCAGCACACACAGCGTGTACGCGATGTCGTCCAGAGCTTCCTGCGCGTGCACATCGCCCGGTTCCCGCCGCAGGCGCGCCTGACGCACGCGGAAGCGGCTCAGCAGCTCGGCGACGTACTCCTGCGCGGGCCGGAGTCCCGGGGGCTGCCGCGTGGCGGGGGTGCGCGCGGCCGCGACGGCGGTGCGGAGCGCCCGGTCGATCCGGCTCGGCAGGGGGTGGCCGCCCGACCGGTCCACCACCGCCTGCGCGGTCTCGCCCACCGTGGCGTCCGCGCTCCGGGCGGCGACCGCGAGGACACGGCGAGCAGAACCGACCGTGCAGGTCGTGCCCACCATCAGCAGGCCGATCGCCGTGGCTTCGGTGGATGCCCTGGAGGGCGGCTGCTCGGGGGCGACCGGCTCAGCCGGTTGTGTCCCCGACGGGCGCCTCGCCATGTGCCTTGTCCCTTCGTGAGCACGCTGCTTGACCGGTCAGCCTGCACCCCCGGCCCGGAACGCCACAGGCACCGCAGAACGGACGCCGGTCGGGGTCAGGGCGAGGTCGCCGGCGGCAGCCACGTCTTCGTGCGGTGCCGTGCTGCGTCGTGCGACCTCCTGTCCGCGCCGCGCGCGACCTCGTCGCGGATGCGGGCGCAGGTCTGGGCGATGAGCCGGCTGACCTGCATCTGGGACACCCCGAGTTGTTCGGCGATGCGACTCTGCGTCTGCCCCTCGAAGAACCGGAGGTAGAGGACGGTGCGTTCCCTGCGGGGCAGGCGTCGAATGCTGGACCTGGCGGCCACGCGGTCCACGACCGTGTCGTACGCCGGGTCCGTCGCACCGAGCGTGTCCCTGAGTGCGAGGCCGTCCTCACGTACGGGTTCGGTGTCCAGGGACAGGGCGCTGTAGCAGTTCATGGCGCGCTGCCCTTCGCGTACCGATTCCTCCGACAGGCCGGTGTGGCGGGCGAGTTGGGAGACGGTCGGCTCCTGGCCGCCGGGCTGCTGGGAGAGTTCGCGGTGTGCCTTGCGGACGGTGTTGCGGAGGTCCTGGGTGTGGCGGGGCACGTGCACGTCCCAGGTGCGGTCGCGGAAGTGCCGGCGGATCTCACCGGTGACGGTGGGGACCGCGTACGCCTCGAAGGGGCCGCGCCGGGGGTCGTACCGCTCGATGGCCTTCACCAGCCCCAGGGCGGCGATCTGCTGGAGGTCCTCGATGGCCTCGCCCTTGTCGCGGAAGGAGCGCGCGATCCGGTGGGCCATGGGGAGCCAGGCTTCGGCCAGCTCGGCGAGCAGCACGTCCCGCTCGGGGCCGGGGGCGAGTCTGTGGAAGTGGTCGAAGGTCCGCTGGGTGGAGGGGGCGTCGTGCCGACGTCGACGGCCTCGGCGACGGGGACGGTGTGCTGCGCGAGCAGTGCGTTCGGCGAGCACGGGAATCAGCTCCTGACGGTGCTGTTCGATGGCAGAGCCATGCGGACGGCCTGAGGGCGGCTGGCGCAGTTCGGGTCGTCCGTCACCCCAGTGTCCTCTCGCTGCTCCCCATCCGCGACCGGGGCGGCCGGGGCGACCGGGGCGATCACCGTCCGGTGATGGGGGTGACGCTGTGCAGTCACGAGGGGGTCTTCCCGCAGGTGGGAAACGCCCGGTCTCCGGCGGGCTCGGTGGGGCTGACGCGTGACGCGTCACGTCGGCGGCAACAGTCCGCGCTGTCCACGCTGTCCGAGCTGTCCGAGCTGTCCGAGCTGCTCAGGCTTGTTTGGGTCGGCCGCGGCCGGTTACCCGGAGGACGTGCCGCGTTTCGCCGGATGCGGAGCGACAGGGGCGGGTCGGCACCCTTTCGGAACGGTACGGATCATGAAGAGCCGAAGCGTAGCTGTGAGCGAAGCTCTGTCCAGCAGGTCCGTGTTCGGGGCGCCCTGCTGGGTCAGTCTGGCGACACGGGATCTGACCGCCGCGCAGAAGTTCTACAGCGCCGTACTGAATTGGGACTGGCGCGTGGGCAAGCTCGGTGAGCAGTACCGGTTCGCGAGCATCGAGGGTGTGCCGGTGGCCGGGGTGTCCGTCGTGGAAGGCCTGCCCGACGGGGCTTTCGCCTGGACTCCGTTCTTCGCGACCGCCGACGCGGACGAGACCGTGGCCCGCAGTCAGGAACGCGGGGGAACCACCGCCGTCGGACCCATCTCGTTCCCTCCGGGGCGAGCCGCTCTCCTGGCCGACCGCGACGGAGCGGTCTTCGGCATCTGGGAGGGCGAGTTGGTGGCCGGCTGGGAGGAATGGCGCCGCGCAGCACCCGCGTTCGTGGAGTTGCACACCCGGGACGCTCTGGACGCGGCGATCTTCTACGCGGAGGTGCTCCGCTGGGCCTCGGAGACCGAAGGCTGCTGCACCGTCGAGTACGCGGACGAAACGGTCGTCCTGCGCAGCCGGGGCGACATCGTGGCCCGCATCCACTCCGGCGCCGCCGACTCCGCCCGGGACCCCACGATCAGGCCCCGCTGGCAGATCCACTTCACGGTGGCCGACGTCCAGGCATGCGCCGAGGCCGCCGAGATCCATGGCGGCAGCATTCTCGTCGAGGCAGGCCCCGCGGAAGCCGTCCTGCGCGACCCGGACGGAGCGCGCTTCGTGGTGAACCACGGAATGGCCCCTCGCCCGGGCCTGAGAACTGACTGAAACAGCCGACGAATCACGGAGGTCGGTCCCCTGTGGCCACGACAACCAAGCCGACGGCCCCGGTTCAGCAGCCGGAAACAGGCTGGGCCATCGCACGCCGCATCCGCAGGAACCGCCGACGCACCTGCCTTCGGGTGTGGAGCGACGCGGGCGACAGGAAGGACCGCCGGGGCGGCGACATCAGCAACGTCGTACTCAGCGAGAACTGACTCTGTTTGCGAGAGCCCGCTTGACGAGGGGCGATCGCGGTCCGCGTGCCCGCGTCGCTCGCAGGCGCCTCCAGGTCACGGCGTCAGTGGCGCAAGCACCTGATTGTGGGCGTGCTGATAGATCACCGACGTGCGGAACCCCACCACCTCGCGGCGTTCGGTGAACTTGTCCATCAGGAATCCGTGGAGATAGTCGACGCTGGGAACGGACACGTGCACGATCATGTCGTCCCCGCCGGTCACGACGTACACCGTGCTGACCTCGGGCAGCCCCGCCGCGTACGTCTTGAACGCCTCGATGATCGCGCGGCTGAGCGGGCGGATCTGGAAGTGGATGAGGGCCTGGACGTGCCGGTTGAGCGCGGCCGGTGCGATGGCGGCGTGGTAGCCGGTGATGACGCCGCGGGCGCGCAGGGAACGGATGCGTTCGAGGCAGGTCGACGGGGCGATGCCGAGCGAGCGGGCGATGTCGCGGTTGGTCTGCCGCGCATCGCGCTGCAGATGGCGGACGATCGCCGAATCAAGTTCGTCCATGCCGGGAGTATGACGGCCGCGCCGACTTAAGTTCGGCGTGGGGTACGAGGACTCGGCGGAACGGCTAGCTTCGCCCCATGACAGCCGAACTCGTCGCACCCGACGCACTCCAGCACCACCCCCTGGCCGCTCAACTCCCGGGCGAGGAGCACGAGTTGGTCCAGGTCGTACGGGGCCGTCGCAGCGGTCTCGCGATCACGGTGGCGATCCACTCGACGGCCCTCGGCCCGGCCGCCGGCGGGTGCCGGATCGCCCACTACGCCGAGTCGGGCGCAGCGGTCACGGACGCGCTGCGCCTCTCGACGGCGATGACCGAGAAGAACGCGCTGGCCGGGCTGGCGCACGGCGGCGGCAAGACGGTCGTCGCCCTGCCCGCGGCGCCCGGGACCCGGGGGTCCGGAACCCCGGGGTCCGGGAGCACGGGGTCCGGGAGCACGGGAACACAACCCGCCGGCCCCAGCCTGACGGGCGAGGAGCGCACAGCGCTGCTGCACGACGTGGGCGACGCCGTCGAAGCGCTCGGCGGCCGCTACATCACCGGCCCCGACGTGGGCAGCAGCCCCGCCGACATGACGGCGATCGGCACCCGCACCGCGCACGTCTGCTGTCGTCCCGTCGAGGACGGCGGCAGCGGCGACTCCTCCCTGCACACCGCCCGCGGCACCCTGGTGGCACTGGCCGCCGTCGCCGAAGAGGCCTTCGGTTCCCCGGAGTTGAGCGGCCGTACCTTCGGTGTGATCGGCCTGGGCTCGGTCGGCGGGCACGTGGCCCGGCTCCTCCGGGAGGCCGGTGCCCGGCTCGTGGTGACCGACGTACGCCCGGAGGCCCGTCGCCTGGCCGAGGAGTTGGGCGCGTCCTGGGTGGAGCCGGACGCCGCCCTCACGGCGGAGGTGGACGTCCTCGTACCCGCCGCGCTCGGTGGTCTGCTGACCGCCCGTACAGTGCCGCAGTTGCGGTGCGCGGCCGTCGCGGGACCGGCGAACAACCAGCTCGACGAGCCCGGGACCGGTCAACTCCTCGCGGAGCAGGGCGTGTTGTGGGCTCCGGACGTGGTCGTCAGCGCCGGCGGCGTCATCCACGCGACCGGCGTGGAGCTGCGCCGAGAGTCCGCGGAGCGGCTGGCCGAGCGCATCGACGGCATCGGCGCCACCCTCCGGGAGGTCTTCCGCACGGCCCGCGCCGACCGGACCACACCCGCCGTCGCGGCCTCCCGGATCGCCGCGCAGCGGGTGCGTACGGGGCTGGTGACGCCGTGACGAACCGCTGGGTGGGCGTGACCGTCGACTGCCTCGACGTGCAGCGGGTCGCGGGCTTCTGGAGCGCGCTCCTCGACCGCCCGCCGGGGCCGTCCGAGCCCGGCTGGGTGTACCTGGGTCACGCCGACGACCCGCAACCCCGACTCGTCTTCCAGCCGGTCACCGAACCGAAGCGCGGCAAGGCACGCCTCCACCTCGACATCGCGGTCGACGACATCGAGGCGGGCATCGCCCAAGTCAGCGCCCTCGGTGGCCGGTTCACCGGAGAACGGCACGAGTACGAGGAGGGCGTGGTCGTGGTGATGGCCGATCCGGAGGGGCACGAGTTCTGCATGGTGCAGTACTTCTGACCCGGGCGGCGCGTACCCGGCGGCGTACAGGGGCGTCGTGCAGCGGCGTGACGGACAGTGTCCGGACGCGTTCTCTCCGGATGCCCGGGGCCTGTGCCGACTGATCGAAGAGGACCTGTACCGGCCGATCACCGCGCGTACCCTGTAAGTGGACGGATTTCGGTACGCCAACACGGTGCCTGGAGGACGTCATGGACGTCTTGGTGCTCATCGGTCGGATCCTCTTCGCGGCGCTCTTCCTCGGCTCGGCCTTCGGCCATCTCGGACGTACGGGAGCCATGGCCGGATACGCCGCCTCCCGGGGTGTGCCCGCCGCCAAGCCCGCCACCGTCTGCAGCGGTCTGCTGCTGCTCGCCGGAGGGCTGAGCGTGCTGCTCGGCGTGTGGGCGGACCTGGGCGCGCTGCTCCTCGCGGTGTTCCTGGTGCCGGCGGCGCTGCTCATGCACGCCTTCTGGAAGGAGAGCGATCCGCAGGCCCGGCAGATGGAGCAGATCCACTTCCAGAAGGACCTCGCGCTGGCCGGCGCGTCCCTGATGCTGCTCGCGTTCTTCGCGTACGCCGGTCACGACCTGGGCCTCACCGTCACGGGCCCGCTGTTCGACCTCGGCTGACCCTCTGAGAACGTGGCTGCCACACCGGCACACCCACGTACCCGCGTACACAGCGCCCTCAGGGGAAGGACCCCATGCCCGCCGCACCGCGACCCGCCCAGGCCCGTATCGTCCGCACCGCAGACCTCGCCCCGCAGCGCTGGGCCAACGGCGGCGGCTGGACGCGGGAGATCCACCGTGAACCCGAGCCCGGTGCGGGCCCGGACTCCCGGCCCGCCTGGCGGCTGAGCCTCGCGGACATCGACGAGCCCGGCGTGTTCTCGTCGCTGCCGGGCATGGACCGCTGTTTCCTGCTCGCCGCGCCACGCTCCGCGCCCCTGGACCTCGTGGTCGACGGCGCCGCTCACCGCCTGCGCTTCGCCGAGACCCTCGCCTTCGCCGGGGACGCCGAGGTGGCCACGACCACCGTTCCGCCGGGCACGCGCGCCCTCAACCTCATGGTCCGCAGCGGAACCACCGGCATTCCCCGGTCGCCCGAACTCCTGCGTGGAGACCTGGAGTTGAGCATCTCGGCGTCGGCCACCAACGCCCTCGTACTCCTCGACGGCGAAGCGGAGCTCGACGGCGAGAAGCTCGTACGGTTCGACGCGGTGCTCCCCGGCCGCGAGAACGCGCACCTCGTCCTGCGCGACGCCACCGTGGCCCACTTCCCGGCCCAGGCGGCCGTCTAACCCGCAACCCCAACTACCGGCGCTCAACCCGCCGTTCCCCTTCCGGCCACTCTCGCCGCACATCATGCGCACGACAACGTCAGCGCATGTGCATGCGAGAGGAACCCCCCACCCATGACGACGCGACGCCCCTGGGCCCGCCGTGCCACCGTCACCGCATTCTCCGCAACCGCCCTCCTCGCCCTGGCCGTTCCCGCCGGGGCCACGACGACCAGCACCCCGGCCGACACAGCGACGATCACCAGCACCGCGGCCGGGGACGTCGACTACGCCACCTGGCAGCGGGACTGCCAGGCCGTGATGGACCAGGCCCTGCCGTACCTCGAGGACCGCATCGCGGCGGGCGGGCCGGGCGAGAAGCAGGCCATCGTCCTCGACGTCGACAACACGGCGCTGGAGACCGACTTCGGCTTCAGCTACCCGCAACCCGCCAACAAGCCCGTCCTGGACGTCGCCCGGTACGCGCAGGAGCACGGCGTCGCCCTGTTCTTCGTGACGGCCCGGCCCGGCATCATCGCATCGGTCACCGAGTACAACCTCGAACACGTCGGGTACACGGTCAGCGGCCTGCACGTGCGCGGGCTGCCCGACCTCTTCAAGGACGTCGCCGCCTACAAGACTGCCCAGCGCGCCGCCATCGAGGCGCAGGGGTACACGGTCATCGCCAACATCGGCAACAGCGCCACCGACCTCTCCGGCGGCCACGCGGAGAAGACCTTCAAACTGCCGGACTACGACGGCCAGTTGTCGTAAACCGGCACCGGTGCCGCGGCCGCCTGGACCCCCTCACCGGAAAGCCGGTGGGCCGCTCGTGTCGCGTACGACGAGTTTCGGGTCGATGACCGCCTCCCGTACGCCGATCGTCGCGTCGTCCAGGCGGTCCACCGCGAAGCGAACCGCCTGTTCGGCCATGAGCACGGCGTCCTGACGGACCGTCGTCAGGGCGACGGGCATGAGGTGGGAGAGGTGGCTGTCGTCGTAGCCGACGACGGACACCTCTCCCGGGACGTCCACGCCGGCGCGGGCGAAGGCCATCAACAGGCCCATCGCGCAACGGTCGTTGGAGGCGAGGATCGCCGTCGGCAGCGGCGTCCCGGCGTCGCGTTCCGCGAGGAGCAAGCGGCCCGCCTCGATGCCCGCGTCCTCGGTGTGACTGCCTGGGATCACCCGGGCCTCCGTCTCGAGGCCGTGCCGCCGCATCGCCGCACGGTAGGCGCGGCGCCGCTCGGCCGAGCCCGGGTCGCGGCCGCCGTCGACGTGCGTGATGCTGCGGTGGCCGAGTTCGGCGAGGTGGTCCATGGCCTGCCGTACCCCCTTGTTGTCGGCCGAGTAGACACTGTCCAGGCTCGCGTCCCGCACCCGGCGGCCGACGGACACGGCGACGGCACGGCGGCCGAGCGCGTCCAGCCGGTCCGGGTCGGAGAGCGGGCCGAGCAGGATCAGGGCCTCGCAGCGGTGGGCGAGCAGCGCCTCGACCGCCTGCCCCTCGTCCCGCCCTGGGGCGGTGGCGGAGAGCAGCACCTCGTACCCGTACCGCTCCGCCTCCGGATAGATGCCCTCTACGAGGTCCGCCTGGAACGGCTGGTGAACGGTGAAGAGCACGCCGAGGGTGCGGCTGCGGCCGCGGGCGAGGAGGCGGGCCGCGTTGTCCGGCCGGTACCCGATCTCCTCGGCGACCCGCAGCACGCGGTCACGGGTCTCCTGACCCGCGCCCGGCTGATTGCGGAAGACGATCGAGACCAGGGCCCGCGAGACCCCGGCCTTCTCGGCGACGTCCGCCATCGTGGGGCGTTGCTTGCCCGTTCCACTCACCTGTGACTCCACGCCCTTCGCCGTGCGGCCACGAAATCCCGTGGCAACAACCTATTGACATGACATTTGAACAGGGGTCATCGTACTCGCACTAGAGCGCGCTAGTAGAGCGCGCCAGTCAAGAAGAACGTTCCCCCTGCACGAGCTGTCGTCCTGAGCGAAGGGACCCCTGCGTGATGTCGTTCGAAGTGCTGACCATGGGCCGAGTCGGGGTGGACGTGTATCCGCTCCAGACAGGCGTGGGGCTCGCCGAGGTCGCCTCGTTCGGCAAGTACCTGGGCGGCAGCCCCACCAACGTCGCGGTGGCCGCCGCCCGTTACGGGCACCGCACGGCCGTGATCACCAAGACGGGCTGCGACCCGTTCGGCGACTTCGTACGGACGGCCCTCGACGGCTTCGGGGTCGACACCCGGTTCGTCGGTGAGTCGGACATCGCGCCGACACCGGTGACGTTCTGCGAGATCTTCCCGCCGGACGACTTCCCGCTGTACTTCTACCGGCAGCCGAAGGCCCCCGACCTGGACATCAAGCCGGAGGAGCTGGACCTGGAGGCCGTACGCGAGTCCGAGATCCTCTGGTTCACCGGCACCGGGCTCAGCGAGGAGCCGAGCCGCTCGGCGACGCTCGCGGCGCTGGACCACCGGGCGAAGGCGGCCACGACAGTCTTCGACCTCGACTGGCGCCCCATGTTCTGGCGCGACCCGGCCGAGGCGCGCGCGTACTACGCCGAGGCACTGCGTCACACCACGGTCGCCGTGGGCAACCGAGACGAGTGCGAGGTGGCCACCGGCGAGCGCGAGCCGCAGGCCGCCGCCAAGGCACTGCTCGCGGCCGGTGTCGAGCTGGCCGTGGTGAAACAAGGACCCGAAGGTGTTCTCGCGATGGGTCAGGACGGTTCCGTGGCCCAGATCCCGCCGGCGCCCGTGGATGTGGTCAACGGCCTCGGCGCGGGCGACGCGTTCGGCGGCGCGCTCTGCCACGGCCTGCTGTCCGGGTGGGACGTGGAACGCACGGTGTCCTTCGCCAACGCAGCGGGGGCGGTCGTCGCGGGCCGTCTCGCCTGCGCCGACGCCATGCCCACCGAGTCCGAGGTCGAGTCCAAGCTGCGCGAGGTGCACCCCTGATGCCCACTGACAAGTCAGAGATCGTGGACCGGATCGTCGGGGCCCGGGTCAACGACCCGGGCGCCATCGCAGCGGCCGCCGCCCGCCGCATGAAGGCCACATCGCCGTTCGGCGAGCACGGCAAGGTCATGATCATCGCTGCGGACCACCCGGCGCGCGGCGCCAACGCGGTGGGTGCCGACCCGACGGCGATGGCCGACCGCTTCGAGCTGCTCGACCGCATGTGCATCGCCCTCGAACGGCCGGGAGTGACCGGGGTGTTGGCGACCGCCGACATCCTGGAGGACCTGCTGCTCCTCGGCGTCCTCGACGGCAAGAGCGTCTTCGGGTCGATGAACCGCGCGGGCCTGGCGGGTTCGTCGTTCGAGATCGACGACCGGTTCACCGGGTACGACGCGGAGACGATCGCCGCGATGGGTTTCGACGGCGGCAAGATGCTCACCCGTATCGCGCTGAACGACGCCGCGACACCGTCCGTGCTGGAGAACACCGCCCGCGCCGTCGACGAGTTGAACGACCGCCGACTCATCGCCATGGTCGAGCCGTTCCTGTCGGAGTGGCAGCAGGACGGGCGGATCCGCAACGACCTCTCGACCGAGGCTGTCATCAAGTCGGTCACCATCGCTTCCGGGCTCGGCCGACGCAGCGCCTACACCTGGCTGAAGCTGCCGGTCGTCCCCGACATGGAGCGCGTGCTCGCCTCCTCCACGCTGCCCGCCGTGCTGCTTGGCGGCGAGGTCAAGGACCCTGAGGCGGCGTTCGAGTCGTGGGGCAAGGCCCTGAAGCTGCCTACGGCACAGGGGCTCACCGTCGGCCGTTCCCTGCTCTACCCCTCGGACGGCGACGTGGCCGGTGCCGTGGACCGGGCGGTGAGCCTGCTGTGAACGGCTCCACCGACACCTCCAAGTACCACCTGCCGGCGGGGACGTCGTGTCGAGGTCCGTACGACTTGGACGTGACCCCCGAGTCGGCAGGGTGGGGACACTCCGGCCTCAAGATCCTCACCCTCGGCCCCGGCGAGGCACACGCGCTCTCCACGGGGGACTCCGAGTTTCTCGTACTGCCCTTGCGTGGCGGGTGCACCGTCACCGTCGGGGGCGAGGTCTTCGAACTCCAGGGCCGCAGCGGCGTGTTCGACTCGGCCACCGACTTCGCCTATCTGCCGCACACCACAGAGGCCCTCCTCCGCAGCGCGTCCGGCGGGACGTTTGCGCTGCCCTCGGCCCGTACCGGCGGGCCCGCACAGCCCGCCCGGTACGGGCCCAAGGAGAACGTGCCGGTCGAGCTGCGCGGCGCCGGGGCCTGCTCCCGGCAGGTCAACAACTACTGCCTGCCCGGCACCTTCGAGGCCGAGCAGCTCCTGGTCTGCGAGGTCCTCACGCCTGGCGGCAACTGGTCCTCGTACCCGCCGCACAAGCACGACCAGGCACGCACCGACGCCGACGGCAACCCGGTCGAGAGCGAACTCGAGGAGATCTACTACTTCGAGATCGCCGAGGGGCCCGACGGACGACCCGGCTTCGGATACCAGCGGGTGTACGGGACCGAGGAGCGGCCGCTCGATGTGCTGGCCGAAGTCCGTTCCGGCGACACCGTGTTGATCCCGCACGGCTGGCACGGGCCGTCGATCGCCGCGCCCGGCTACGACCTGTACTACCTGAACGTCATGGCCGGTCCCGGACAGGACCGTGCGTGGCTGATCTGCGACGACCCGGCGCACGGCTGGGTGCGCGGCACCTGGGCGTCCCAGGACGTCGACGACCGGCTCCCCTTCGGAGAACAGCGATGAACACCGTACGACTCACCACCGCCCAGGCCCTGGTCCGCTTCCTCGCGCAGCAGTACAGCGAGCGGGACGGCCAGGAGCAGCGGCTGATCCCCGGCGCCTGGGGGATCTTCGGGCACGGCAACGTGGCGGGCATCGGTCAGGCCCTGCTGCAGGCGGCGCGGACTCAAGAAGCCGATCTCCCCTACTACTTGGCGCGCAACGAGCAGGGCATGGTGCACGCCGCCGTGGCCTACGCGAAGATGCGCGACCGGCTCGCGACCTTCGCCTGCACGGCGTCCACCGGGCCCGGGTCCACCAACATGATCACGGGTGCGGCGCTCGCGACCACCAACCGGCTGCCGGTCCTGCTGCTCCCCAGCGACATGTTCGCCACCCGCTCCCCCGACCCCGTGCTGCAGCAGCTGGAGGACCCCCGGGCCGGAGACGTCACGGTCAACGACGCCTTCCGGTCCGTGTCGAAGTACTTCGACCGCATCACCCGGCCCGAGCAGCTGATCCCGGCCGCGCTCGCGGCGATGCGGGTGCTGACGGATCCGGTGGAGACGGGTGCGGTGACGCTCGCGCTGCCGCAGGACGTGCAGGCCGAGGCGCACGACTGGCCGGTGGAGTTCTTCCGTCGGCGGGTGTGGCACGTCGGACGTCCGGTCCCGGAGGCGGGGGCGGTCGAACGGGCCGTACGGATCCTGCGGGGCGCAAAGAGGCCGCTGATCGTGGCCGGTGGCGGGGTCGTGTACTCCGGCGCCGAGACCGCGCTGCGGGCGTTCGCCGAGGCGACCGGCATCCCGGTCGCGGACACGCACGCGGGCAAGGGCGCGGTGGCGTGGGACCACCCGTGCGCGGTGGGCGGCCTCGGCTCGACGGGTGCGTACGCCGCGAACGAGCTGGCGAAGGACGCCGACGTGGTGCTCGGCATCGGCACCCGATACTCGGACTTCACCACCGCGAGCCACACCGTGTTCGGCAACCCGGACGTCACGTTCGTCAACCTCAACGTGGCCCGCCTGGACGCGGTGAAGCACTCCGCCGAACCCGTCGTCGCGGATGCACGTCTCGGCATCGAGGCCCTCGCCGGTGCGCTGACCGACTGGCAGGTCACACCCGAATACCGGGTGCACACACGCCAACTCATCGTCCGCACAAGGGAGATCGAGGAGGAGTGCTTCGGCCCCGACCGGAACACGGGGAAACTCCCCGCTCAGACCCAGGTGCTGGGCGCCCTCAACAACACCCTCGACGACCGTGCCGTGGTCATCAACGCCGCCGGCTCGATGCCCGGTGACCTTCAGCAGCTGTGGCGGGCCCGGGACCCCAAGGCGTATCACGTCGAGTACGCATACTCCTGCATGGGCTACGAGGTCGCGGCCGGCGTCGGCGCGAAGATGGCCGCGCCGGACCGCGAGGTCGTCGTGCTCGTCGGGGACGGCTCGTACCTGATGATGGCTCAGGAGATCGTCACCATGGTCTCCGAGGGCCTGAAGGTCATCGTCGTCCTGGTCCAGAACCACGGCTTCGCCTCCATCGGCTCCCTCTCCGAGGCACTGGGCTCGCAGCGTTTCGGGACCAAGTACCGCTACCGCAACGGTGGTTCGGGCCACCTGGACGGCGCTGTCCTGCCGGTCGACCTGGCCGCGAACGCCGCGTCGCTCGGCGCGGACGTGCTGCACGCCACCACCGTCGACGAATTCCGTACGGCGATGGAGAAGGCGAAGGCCGCCGAGCGCACCACCGTCGTCCACGTCGAGACCGACCTGTACGGGCCCAACCCGCCCGGCCACGGCTGGTGGGACGTGCCCGTCAGCGAGGTCTCCGCCCTCGAATCCACCCGCACCGCGTACGAGACGTACGCCGCACGCAAGCGCGCCCAGCGCCACTACCTGTGACAAGGAAAGCCCTCATGAACACCGTCCCGCACTGGATCGACGGCGCACCGGCTCCCGTCGGCGACAGCCTCACCGCCCCCGTCTTCAACCCCGCCACCGGCCAGGAGCAGGCCCGCGTCGCCCTCGCCGCCCCGTCCGACGTGGACGCGGCCGTCGCCGCCGCTTCCCGCGCCTTCGAGGCCTGGTCCGAGTCCTCGCTCTCGCAGCGCACCCAAGTCCTGTTCGCCTTCCGTCAGTTGCTGGTGGAGCACGAGGAGGAGCTGGGGCGGATCATCTCCGCCGAGCACGGCAAGACCGTCGACGACGCGCGCGGTGAGATCACCCGTGGCCGTGAGGTCGTCGAGTACGCCTGCGGCCTCGGGGACGTGTCGAAGGGCGGCTTCTCCGACCAGGTGTCGCGCGGTGTGGACGTGCACAACTTCCGTCAGCCGCTCGGGGTCGTCGCCGGGATCACGCCGTTCAACTTCCCCGCGATGGTGCCGCTGTGGATGCACCCGATCGCCATCGCCACGGGCAACACGTTCATCCTCAAGCCCAGCGAGCGCGACCCTTCGGCCGCGAACTTCGTCGCCGAGCTGTACAAGAAGGCCGGTCTGCCCGACGGCGTCTTCAACGTCGTCCACGGCGACAAGACCGCAGTGGACGCGCTCCTCACCCACTCCGGCGTCGAGGCCGTGTCGTTCGTCGGGTCCACGCCGATCGCCAAGTACGTGCACGAGCAGGCCACTTCGCGCGGCAAGCGGGTGCAGGCGCTCGGCGGCGCGAAGAACCACGCCGTCGTCCTGCCCGACGCCGACCTGGAGTTCGCCGCCAACCACATCACGGCCGGGGCGTACGGCTCGGCCGGCGAGCGCTGCATGGCCGTGTCCGTTGCGGTGGCCGTCGGCGACGCGGCCGACGGCCTGGTCGAGGTCCTGAAGCGCAAGGCCGAAGAGGTCAGGGTCGGCCCGGGCGACGCACCCGGTACCGACATGGGCCCTCTCGTAACCGCCGCGGCCCGCAAGCGCGTCGAGAGCGCTGTCGCCGGAGCCGCAGGTCAGGGCGCCACGGTCGTCGTCGACGGCCGCGGCGTCAAAGTCGAAGGCCACGAGGACGGGTTCTTCACCGGCCCCTCCCTCCTCGACCACGTGACCGCCGAGATGGACGCCTACAAGGAAGAGCTGTTCGGCCCGGTCCTCGCCGTGGTCCGCGTCGACACCCTCGACGAGGCGATCGCCCTGATCAACGCCAACCCGTACGGCAACGGCACCGCCCTGTTCACCGACTCCGGCGAGGCCGCACGCCGATTCCAGCGAGCCGTCAAGGTCGGCATGATCGGCGTCAACGTGCCGGTGCCGGTCCCGATGTCGTACTACTCCTTCGGCGGCTGGAAGGACTCCCTCATCGGCGACTCCCCCATCCACGGCCCCGAAGGCATCCGCTTCTACACCCGCCCGAAGGTCGTCACCACCCGCTGGCCGCGACCGGCGCAGCACGTCGCCGCCGGATTCACCTTCCCCACCTCCAACTGACCGCCTGCCCCCATCACTTGAAGGACTCGACCATGGCAACGGCGCCCACACCGCTCCGCACCACCGCAGGCAACCTGTGCCTCGGCTCCGCTCCCGACTCCTGGGGCGTCTGGTTCCCCGAGGACGAGCACCAGGTCCCGTACACCCGCTTCCTCGACGAACTCGCCCGCGCCGGGTACGAGTGGCTGGAGCTCGGCCCGTACGGCTATCTGCCCACCCGACCCGCCGTACTCGCCGAGGAGTTGGCGGCGCGCGGGCTGAAGGTGTCCGGCGGCACCGCGTTCGGCGCGCTGCACCGACCCGAGGCATGGGACGACATGCTCGCCCACGTCCGGCAGGTCGCCGAACTGACCGCGGCCGCCGGGGCCCACCACCTCGTGCTCATCCCGCCCATGTACCGGGACGAGAAGACCGGCGCGTTCACCGAGCCGCCCGAGCTGACCGCCGCCCAGTGGGCCGGCTTCGGCAAGAACGCCGACCGGCTCGGCAAGCTCCTCCTCGACGAGTACGACATCCGCCTCGTCCTGCACCCGCACGCCGACAGCCACATCCAGACGCAAGCAGAGATCGAGCGGCTGCTCAACGAGTCCGACTCGCGGTACACCAACCTGTGCCTCGACACCGGGCACGTCGCGTACGGCGGTGGCGACAACCTGGACCTGATCCGCCGCTACGGCGAGCGCGTCGGCTACGTCCACATCAAGCAGATGGACCCGGAGATCCTCGCCCAGGTCGCCGCCGAGGACCTCTCCTTCGGCGAGGCCGTCAAGCGCGGCGTGTGCGTCTCGCCCCCGGCGGGCGTGCCCAACCCTGCCGATGTCGTCGCCGAACTCGCCACTCTGGACGCCGAGTTGTTCGTGATCGTCGAGCAGGACCTGTACCCGTGCGCTCCCGACGTGCCGCTGCCCATAGCGGTCAGCACCCGCGAGCACCTGGCCGGCTGCGGCCTCACCGGAACCCACCGACCCGCGCTTCACCGCTGAGGGGGCACGCCATGGACGTCAGGGACGACGCGACCACGGCGCCACCGGCGGCTCACCAGGAGACGCCACCCCGGGACGTGAGCCGCCGCCTGCGGGTCATCACCCTCATCGCCACCTTCGGCGGACTCCTCTTCGGCTACGACACGGGAGTCATCAACGGCGCCCTGCCGTACATGACCGAGGATCTGGGTCTCACGCCCGTCACCGAGGGCATGGTGACCAGCTCGCTGCTGCTCGGCGCCGCACTCGGCGCGATCACCGGCGGACGGCTCTCCGACGCACGCGGCAGGCGCCGCAACATCCTCCTCCTCGCCGTGCTGTTCTTCGTCGGCGCACTCGCCTGCACGCTCGCCCCGACCACCGAGTTCATGGTGGTGGCGCGGTTCGTCCTCGGCCTCGCCGTCGGCGGCGCCTCGGTCACCGTGCCGGTCTATCTCGCGGAGGTGTCGCCCGCCGAACGGCGCGGCGCCCTCGTCACCCGCAACGAACTCATGATCGTCAGCGGGCAGTTGCTCGCCTTCTCCTTCAACGCGGTCATCGCACGGATCGGCGGCGAGTCCGGCGGCGTGTGGCGGTGGATGCTGGTCATCTCCACGCTGCCCGCCGTGGTGCTCTGGTTCGGGATGCTGGTGATGCCGGAGAGCCCGCGCTGGCTGGCCGCGCAGGGCCGCTTCAAGGAGGCCTTCGAGGTGCTCCGGCAGATCAGGTCCCAGCAGCGGGCCGAGGACGAGCTGCGCGAGGTCACCGCCCTGTCCGTGAAGGACGAGCAGGAGAAGCTCGGCGGCTGGCAGGACATGAAGGCCGTGCCGTGGGTGCGGAAGCTGATGTTCGTCGGCTTCGGCATCGCGATCGTGCAGCAGATCACCGGCGTCAACACGATCATGTACTACGGCACGCAGATCCTCACCGACGCGGGCTTCGCCTCCGACAGCGCCCTGACCGCGAACATCGCCAACGGCGTCATCTCGGTCGCCGCGACGTTCGTCGGGATCTGGCTGCTCGGCCGGGTGCCACGACGGCCGATGCTGATGGTCGGTCAACTCGGCACCACGGGCGCCCTGTTGCTGATCGGCGTGTTCTCGCTGGCGCTGCCCGCGGGCGAGCCGCGCGCCTACGCGGTGCTCGCCATGACGGTCACCTTCCTCGCGTTCCAGCAGGGCGCCATCTCCCCGGTGACCTGGCTGACCCTGTCGGAGATCTTCCCGATGCGGATGCGGGCCTTCGGCATGGGCGTGGCCGCCGTGGTGCTGTGGCTGACCAACTTCGCCATCGGCCTGGTCTTCCCCTCGCTCGTCTCCGGCCTCGGGATCTCCGCCACGTTCTTCCTCTTCGTCGCGCTCGGCGTGCTCGCCCTGGCGTTCGTGAAGAAGTACATGCCCGAGACGAAGGGCCGCAGCCTCGAAACCCTCGAAGCGGAACTCAAGGCCCGCTTCTCCTGAACGCCCCTCAATTCCCCTGATGTTCCGGGCTGTTGCTGAGCCCGGACCGCCGCACGAAAGGCAGAACCCATGACCGTACGCGTAGGCGTCGTCGGCGCCGGCTGGATCGGCCGGGAGCACATCCGGCGCCTCACCGAGGTGGTCTCCGGCGCCCGGGTCACCGCCGTCACCGACATCGACCCGGACCGTGCCGCGCAGGCCGCCGCACCGGTCGGCGCGACCGTGCACCCGGACAGGGCCGCGCTCGTCGCCGCCGCCGACGTGGACGCCGTACTCGTCACCTCCTGGGGGCCGACGCACGCCGAGCACGTCCTGAACGCCGTCGCCGCCGGCAAGCCCGTGTTCTGCGAGAAACCCCTCGCCACCACCGCCGAGGACTGCCTGCGCATCGTGGAGGCCGAGATCGCACACGGCCGCCGTCTCGTCCAGGTCGGCTTCATGCGCCGCTACGACCAGGGCTACCGGCAGCTGAAGGACGTCGTCGACTCCGGTCGCATCGGCACGCCCCTGATGGTGCACTGCGCCCACCGCAACCCGACCGTGCCCGAGACGTACACCTCGGACATGGCCGCGCTCGACACGGCCGTGCACGAGATCGACGTACTGCGCTGGCTCCTCGACGACGAGATCATCTCCACGCAGGTCGTCACCCCACGCTCGACGAGCAAGCGCTTCGCGCACCTCAAGGACCCGCAGATCATGCTCTTCGAGACCGCGAAGGGCACCCGCATCGACCTGGAGGTGTTCGTCAACTGCCAGTACGGCTACGACATCCAGTGCGAGGCCGTCGGTGAGGAGGGCCTCGTCCGGCTGCCCGACCCGGCCGCCGTCGGCGTGCGCACCGCGGCCCGGCACAGCACCGAGGTGCTCACCGACTGGGTGGGCCGCTTCGAGGCCGCCTTCGACACCGAGTTCCGCGAGTGGATCGCGGGCGTCGCGGCCGACGCCGAGCCCACCGGCCCGTCCGCCTGGGACGGGTACGCCGCGACCGTCATCACCAGCGCGACCGTCGAGGCCCTGCACTCCGGCGCCGTCGTCGCCACCGACCTCAAGCCCCGCCCGGCGTTCTACGGAGGCAACGCGTGAAGATCGCCATCGACCCGTACATGTTCCGCGCCCTGCCCATCGACGAGATGGTCCGCACGGTCGCCGAACTTGGCTACGAGTACATCGAGTTGTCGCCCCGCGACGACTTCATGCCGTTCTTCCTGCACCCGCGCGCGGACGACGCGCGCGTGGCCGAGCTGAAGACAGCCCTGCGTACGCACGGAGTTCAGCTGTCGTCGGTCCTTCCGCTCTACAAGTGGTCCTCGCCCGACGAGACCGAGCGGCAGGCCGCCGTCCGCTACTGGAAGCGGATGATCGAGATCACCGCAGAGCTCGAATGCCCGCTGATGAACTCGGAGTTCAACGGCCGCCCGGAGCAGGCCCCCGAGTCGGAGGCCGCGTTCTGGCGCTCCATGGAGGAACTCCTGCCGGTCTTCGAACGCGAGGGCATCGCCCTGAACCTGGAGGCGCACCCCGACGACTTCTGCGAGGAGAACAACCCGGCCGTCGACCTGGTCCGCGCGATCAACAAGCCCTGGGTCAACTACCTGTACTGCGCCCCGCACTCCTTCCATCTCGCCGGCACGGACCCGCGGGCGGACATAGCGGCGATGATGCGGTACGCCGGCGACAAGCTGCAGCACGTGCACATCGCGGACTCCTTCAACCACAAGGGCTCGTCCGGCCTGCGCTACATCATGAACCCGCCCGGCACGCCCGCCCGCATCCACCAGCACCTCGACATCGGGCAGGGCGAGGTCGACTGGGACGTCTTCTTCGGCACGCTGCGCGAGCTGAACTTCGACGGCGTCGCCACGGCCTGCGTCTTCGCCTGGGAGGAACGGGCCCGGGAGTCGTCCGCGTACATGCTCGACCGGATCCGGAAGGAACTCGCCGTATGAGGCTCGGGGTCCCTACGCCGCCGGCGCACGGCTGACCGGGTCCGACGCCAACGGCAACCCGCCGGCGCCTGACCCCGTCGCCGTACCTCGGCGTGGAGGGGCTGCGCGTCGCCTTCCGCGCCGCCGCGAAGGACACGCGGCGCACCACCTCAGCGCCCCTCCGGTTCCACCGGGAGCCACAGTTCCGCGTGGCCCTCGGGCTTGTGCGGGGACAGGCGGGTGCGGAGGATCTCGGGGCCGGTGCGGGTGCGGTACGGGTTGGACGGGAACCACTCCGTGAACACGTCCCGCCACAGTTCCTGGATGGCCCGCGGCACCGGCCCGGACACGGTGAACACCGCCCACGTCCCGGCCGGCACGGGCAGCACCGTCGTGCCCTCGGGGGCGGCCGCCGACGTGATCACACCGTGGTGGTAGTCGAGTCCGGTGCCCTCGGCGCGGCTGGGGTCGAGGTCGTCGCAGACCGCGACGAGGCCGTGCGGCTCCTGGTCCGACAGCTGCTCCAGGCGCTCCAGGTCCCGCGGGTCGAGGCCCCGTACGAAGTCGACGATGGCCTGATTGGGGCCCGTGTGCACCAGCGGTACGCGGGCCTTGAACCCGACGACGGTGAAGTCCGCCTTGTCGACGACCCGGTACCGCATGCTGCTGCTCCCGTCGACGGTGAGGCGGAACGCCATCCGGGACTGCGAGTTGAGCGCCGCACCGGTGCGCCGGGCCTCGCCGGGGCCGACGCCGTGCATGGCGCGGAAGGCCCGCGCGAACGCCTCGCCGGACGAGTACCCGTACCGCACCGCGATGTCCAGGAGCGTCTCGCGCCCGGCGAGCACCTCGGCGCCCGCGAGGGTGAGCCGGCGGCGGCGTACGTACTCGGACAGCGGCATGCCCGCGAGGGCGGAGAACATCCGGCGCAGGTGGTACTCCGAGGTGGCCGCGATGCGGGCCAGCTCCGCCACGTCGACGGTCTCGTCGAGATGCGCCTCGATGTGCTCCATGGCCTGGTTCAGCCGCTCCAGCACACCCGGCCTCCTTCCGCTTCCCTCGCTCCGGCCCGGCCCGGCCCGGCACGAGGACGGACCTGCCCGCTTCCCTCGCCCCGGTCGGCACGAGGACGGACCTGCCCGCTTCCCTCGCCCCGGTCGGGGCGTTCACGGGACGATCGTGCACCACTGCCCCCTGCGACGCCGCCTCAGCCCTCCCCGTCCGGGCCCGGCGCGTCCAGCCCGAGGCCGCGGCGGATCGCGATCTCCACGGGTGAGTAGGCGCCGTCGGCCCGCTCCAGCTCGTACGGCGCGGCCGGCAGCAGCGGCGGCTGGGCCATGAAGCGGGGCCGTGACCCGTGGTGCGGCTGGGCCGCGTGCACCAGGAAGGGGTGGCAGAGGAAGACGTCGCCCGGGGAGCCGGTGGCGAGGGCGAGCGGCCGGTGGTCGGAGGCCGCGACCAGGTCGGGCGCGAGGGCGAGCCCGCTCGCACCGTCCTCCCCGTACGGCTCCAGGACCTTCGGCACGTCGAGGTGGGAGCCGACCCGGATGCGGGTGGGGGCGTCGGCCTCGCCGACCTCGCTGAACAGGAACAGCATGAGGAGCGCCCGGCCCCGGGACCGCAGATCGGTGAACGGCCAGGTCTCGCCGTCCGGCAGATAGCTCCCCTCGATGTGCCAGCCCGCGTCGTCCGGCTCCTCCTCGTGCGGGAAGCGCAGCGGGAACGTGCCGAGGGAGTAGCGCGGCTCCCATCGTCCCGCGCCGACGAGCAGGTCGTACGCGTGCTGCAGATACGGGGAGTTGGGGGCGGCGGCGAAGGGGCCCTGGGCCATGCCGCCCACCCAGTGCACGGGCTGCGTCCACGTGGCCGGGTCGTCCGGGTCGCAGCCGGTCTCCCGCCACAGCAGCCGCGCACAGTCCGCCGCCACGCGCGGCGCGACGGCGCCGTCCAGCTTCACGAAGCCGTCCCGGAGGAAGCGGTGTACCAAGGTCGTGTCGTCCATGCCCCCAGGGTGCGGCGGGGCCGGGCACGCGGACCCGACATCCCGTGCACGGGTTCTGTCGGGTCCGGGTGCGGGCCGATCCCCTTCCCCCACCGCCCAATTCGCCCGCACCGGACAAGAGGGGATTCCCCTTCCCGCCTCGCCGTATCCACCCCCGTGTCCGATTCGGACCCGATTCAGCACGCCTTCAATGAACCTGCACATCGAATGTGCACGCCGGTCACGCAATTCGGTACGTACTCCCCGGGGAATTTCCGTGCACGGGCCACAGGAAGGGCAATCCGGCGGGAAGATGTCCGACTTGTTGGAAGGAGTCGTTCCGCATCCGTCTTTTCCCTCTGTGAATGTTGTGAAGGAGCTGCCGCGACGCGGTGAACTCGCCTGCACGCAGCGGTGATTCGATGCCGCTGACGTGCGGGACCGGCTCTCCATCGATTGGATGTGCGTGCCGCGAACGTGCTTTGATCCAGGCTCCCGCGGAATTGGAGCCACTGGTTCGGCGGGTTGGAAACACCCCCTTACAACTTTCATGAGAAGGGCAGTTCGCATCATGAACAACACCCCCCAGGTCGCGACCGCCGAGCTTTCCGACGCCGACCTCGACAACGTCGCCGGCGGCCTCGTCAACGGCGTTCTCGGCAACGTGACCGGCAACGTCACCGGCACCCTCGACTCGGTCGCCCCGGTCTCCGGCGTCGTCTCCGGCGTCGTCGGCACCGTCGAGGGCACCACCGGCCTGAACACCGGCGCCGTCCAGGGCCTGGCCACCGGCCTGACCGCCGGTCTCTGAGCCTTCCGCTCACCGAGACGCCATGCTTCGTGAGCCCCGGATCCTCGTGTTCCGGGGCTCTCGGACGCATCAGGCACCCGCTCGAACCCGGGCCCAGGCCCCGGTTCGGGCTCCGGCACAGTAAGGAAAGCGTCCCGTGCAGTTCCGCCAACAGGCCCTGTCCAAGCTGCAGTCGCCCGAGGAACTCGACGTACCGGTGCGCTACGCCCGACCGCAGGGCCTGCTCGTCCTCGCCGTGACCCTCGTCGTCATGGCCGCCGCGAGCGTCTGGGCCGTCACCGGGTCCGTCCCCTCGACGCTCCGCGCCCCCGGCATCCTCACCCACGGCCAGGGCAGTTACGTCCTGCAGAGCCCCGTCACCGGCCAGGTGACCCGCGTACTCGCCGAGGAGGGCAAGCGCCTCGACGCCGGCGCGCCCGTCCTGCAGGTCCGAACCGACCAGGGCTACAAGGTCGTTCGCGCCATCGCCGCCGGCCGCGTCAGCACCCTCGTCGCCCGCATCGGCACCGTCGTCACCACCGGCGCCGACGTCGCGACCCTGGAGCGCATGGAACGCCCCGACGACCCGCTGCTCGCCATGCTGTACGTCCCCGCCGAGAGCGCCGCCACCGTCCCGCTCGGCGCGTCCGTCGACGTCTCCGTGCAGTCCGTGCCCTCCCAGGAGTACGGCACGGTCCGCGGGAAGGTGCAGGCCGTCGGCCGCGCCGCGCAGACCCGGCAGAAGATCGCCGCCTTCCTCGGCGACGTCGAACTCGCCGGGCAGTTCACGAAGAGCGGCCCGCCCGTCGCCGTCCTCGTGAAGCTCCAGAAGAGCGACACCACCAAGACCGGGTACACCTGGTCGACCGCGGGCGGCCCGCCGTTCGCGCTCGCCTCGATGACCCCGGCCACCGGCGCCCTGCACCTCGCCGAGCAGCGCCCGATCGATTGGCTGCTTCCGTGACCGCACCACCCCCCTCCCCGGCGCACCAGCAGCAGCTGCCCCCGCCCGGCGGCCGGCGCCGCCACCGCCCCGAGCCCCCGCAGCGCGGCCGCCGCCGCGCCGCCCCGCGCCCCGCGTCGAAGGGCAAGCGGCCGGGTACCGTGCGCACGCCCACCGTGCTGCAGATGGAGGCCGTCGAGTGCGGCGCCGCCGCCCTCGCGATGGTCCTCGCGCACCACGGCCGGCACGTCCCGCTCGAAGAGCTGCGCATCGCCTGCGGCGTCTCCCGCGACGGCTCCCGGGCCAGCAACGTCCTGAAGGCGGCCCGGAGTTACGGCCTCACCGCCAAGGGCATGCAGATGGAGCCCGCCGCCCTCGCCGAGGTCAAGGCGCCCGCGATCCTGTTCTGGGAGTTCAACCACTACGTCGTGTACGACGGCACCGGGCGCCGCTTCGGCCGCCGCGGCGTGTTCATCAACGACCCCGACAAGGGCCGCCGCTTCGTACCCGCCGAGGACTTCGACACCAGCTTCACCGGAGTCGTCCTGGTCCTCGAACCCGGCGAGAACTTCCGTCCCGGCGGCCGCAGGCCCGGCGTGATGAAGGCCCTGCCCGCCCGGCTGCGCGGCACCACCGGCACGATGCTCGCCGCGCTCCTCGCGAGCCTCCTGCTCGTGGCCGTCGGCGCGGCGCTGCCCGCGCTCAGCCGCACGTACATCGACCTGTTCCTGATCGAGCATCAGACCTCGCTGCTCGGCGCGCTGTTCGCGTCGATGGGGGCGATGGTGGCGCTCACCGTCGTGCTGACCTGGCTGCAACAGGCCAACCTGCTGCGCGGCCGGATCATCTCCTCCACGCTCGGCAGCGCCCGCTTCCTGCGCCACCTCCTGCGGCTGCCCGTCACGTTCTACGCCCAGCGCAGCCCCGCCGACCTCGTGCAGCGCCTCGCCTCCAACGACGCGGTCGCCGAGACCCTGGCCCGCGACCTCACGGCGACCGCCGTCGACGGCATCGTGGTCCTCCTCTACGCGGCCCTGCTGTGGACGTACGACCCGCAGCTCACCCTCGTCGGGGTGGGGCTGGCGCTGCTCAACATCGTGGCCATGCGCGTCGTGATCAAGCTGCGCGCGACGGGCACACAGAAGCTGCGCGCCGACAGCGCCAAGCTCACCAACACCTCGTACACCGGCCTGCAGTTGATCGAGACGATGAAGGCCACCGGCGGCGAGAACGGCTACTTCCGGCGGTGGGCCGGGCAGCACGCCACCACCCTGGAGGAGCAGCAGAAGCTCGGCGTGCCCAGCGCCTGGCTCGGCATCGTCGCGCCGACGCTCGCGACGCTCAACAGCGCTCTGATCCTGTGGATCGGCGGCCTGCGCGCGGTCGACGGGCATCTGTCGATCGGTCTGCTCGTCGCGTTCCAGGCGCTCGTGACCCGGTTCACCGCGCCGATCACCCGGCTCAACGGCGTCGCGGGCCGCATCCAGGACTTCGCGGCCGACGTGGCCCGCCTCAAGGACGTCGAGAACTTCCCCGTCGACTCCCTGTACTCCCGCCCCGAGCCGCCCGCCAGCACGCGCCGCCTGAAGGGCCACGTCACGCTGGAGAACATCACGTTCGGCTACAGCCCGCTCGACAAGCCGCTCCTCGACGGCTTCGACCTGACCGTCGGGCCCGGCCAACAGGTCGCGCTCGTCGGCGGTTCGGGCAGCGGCAAGTCGACCGTGTCGCGGCTCATCTCGGGCCTGTACAGCCCGTGGGAGGGCACCATCCGCATCGACGGGCAGCGTCTGGAGGACATCCCGCGCGGCGCGCTCTCCGCGTCCGTCTCGTTCGTCGACCAGGACGTGTTCCTCTTCGAGGGCACGGTCCGCGACAACGTGGCCCTGTGGGACCCGTCGATCCCCGACGAGGCCGTCGTCGCCGCGCTCCAGGACGCCTGCCTGTACGACATCGTGGCCCGCAGGCCCGGCGGCATCCACGGCCGGGTCGAGCAGGACGGCCGGAACTTCTCCGGCGGCCAGCGCCAGCGCCTGGAGATCGCCCGGGCCCTGGTGCGCCGCCCCAGCATCCTCGTCCTCGACGAGGTGACCAGCGCCCTGGACGCCGAGACCGAGCAGACCGTCATCGACAACCTGCGCCGCCGCGGCTGCGCCTGCGTCGTCATCGCGCACCGGCTCAGCACGGTCCGCGACAGCGACGAGATCGTGGTCCTCGACCACGGCCAGGTCGTCGAACGCGGCCGGCACGAGCACCTGGTCGCCGCGGGCGGCGCCTACGCGAACCTGGTCAAGGAGCACTGAGGTGACCTCCGTACCGGAACAGCAGATGTACGCCCAGGACCCGGTCGCCGGGGCCTTCGGCGCCCTCGGCACGCCCGCCGACTGCACCGGCCTGAGCAGCATCCACCTCGAAGGCCCGCAGGTCCTGTGGTACGTGGTGGCCGGCGCCCTCGACCTGTTCGCGGTCGACGCGGTGCAGCAGGGCCACTGGCACTACCTCGGCCGCCTCGAACCCGGCACCCTCCTCCTCGGCCCGGTCGAGGGCCCGCAGCACACCCTGGTCGGCCGCCCGTTGCAGGGCTGCGAGCTGCGCCGCATCCCGCTGCGCGAGCTGTACGTCCCCGACCACGGCGACACCTGGGCGTACGAGCAGCACTACCCGAGCCAGTACGACACCCAGGACCAGGCCCTCAGCCTGTTGGAGCACGCCTTCGCGCTCGGCATCGGGCGCGGGCACCGGGTGCTCTTCGAGGCGCCGCTGGACGGCCGCGGCATCGGCGACGACGTGGTGGCCGACGACGAGATCCTGTGGATGCCGGTCGTGCCGGGCAGCGTGCAGTACGGCGCCGCGTACAGCCAGGAGGCCACCGGCGACCTGCTCGTGGACCCCGCGATGTGGCAGCGGATGGTCAACCAGCAGTACCGCCTGCTGTCCACCCTCGACCGCTGGATCGAGCGCCAGGAGCAGGCCCACGAGGACCGGGCGGCGGCCGGCATCAAGGCGGGCGAGAACGTCCGTGAGGAGGCCGACCGCACCCTCATCGCCTCCATCGGCCGTTCGGGCAGGCGGAGTTCACGGCGTACGGACACGGCCGCGGGCCGGGACGCGACGTTCGCGGCGTGCCGGCTCGTCGCCGAGGCGGGCGGCATCACGCTGACCGACCCGGCGGACGGCGGCGCGGTGAGCGAGCGGATCGACCCGGTCGAGCAGATCGCGGTGGCCTCGCAGGTCCGCACCCGGCCCGTGCGGCTCGCCGGCAGCTGGTGGCGGGAGAACGCGGGCCCGCTGGTCGGCTTCCGCGCGGCGAGCGGCACCCCGGTGGCGCTGCTGTGGCGGCGCGGCGGGTACGAGTCGGTGCATCCGACGTCGGGGCGGCGCACCCGGGTCGACAAGTCCAACGCGGACGAGTTCGAGCCGCGGGGCGTCATGTTCTACCGGCCGCTGCCCGACCGGCCGTTGACGCCGTGGCGGCTGGCCCTGTTCAGCCTGCGCGGCAGCGGCGGCGACGTACGGAACCTGGGGCTCGCCTCGCTGGTGACGGTCGTCCTGGGCGCGCTGGTGCCGATCGCGACCGGGCAGGTGCTCGGCGTGTTCGTGCCGAACGCGGAGAAGAGCCTGATCGTGCAGGTCGCCGTGGCCGTCATGATCGCCGGGATCGTGTCGGCGGCGTTCATGCTGTTGCAGAACCTCACCGTGCTGCGGATGGAGGGCCGGATGGAGAGCGCGCTCCAACCGGCCGTCTGGGACCGCCTGTTGCGCCTGCCGACCCGCTTCTTCGCGTCCCGCTCGACGGGTGAGCTGGCGAGCGCGGCGATGGGCGTCAGCGCGATCCGCAGAGTCCTGTCGGGCATCGGCCCGGTAGCCCTCCAGGCGACGTCCATCGGCGCGATGAACGTCGTACTCCTGCTCCTCTACAGCGTGCCGCTCGCCCTCGCGGCGATGGCGATGCTCGCGGTGATCGCAGCGGTCTTCCTCACTCTCGGCCTGTGGGAACTGCGCTGGCAGCGGCGCCTGGTGGAGCTCGGCAACAAGCTGAACAACCAGGCATTCCAGACCCTGCGCGGACTGCCGAAGCTGCGCGTCGCCGGTGCGGAGAGCTTCGCGTACGCGGCGTGGGCCGGGGAGTTCGCGCGCAGCAGGGAACTGCAGCAGAAGGCCGGCCGCATCAAGAACGTCACGACGGTCCTGAACGCGGTCTACCTCCCCCTCTGCACGCTCGTGATGTTCATGCTCCTCGCGGGCCCGGCGAGCGGCACGCTGACGGCGGGCGAGTTCCTCACGTTCAGCACGGCCGTGACGATGCTCCTCACCTCCGTCACGCAGTTGACCGGCGCGCTGCTGTCGGCGGCCGCGGTGCTGCCGATGTTCGAGCAGATCAAGCCGGTCCTCGACGAGGCACCCGAGGTCCGCACGGGTACGGCCCAGCCGGGCGAGCTGCAGGGCGGGATCGAGGCCCGCGGCCTGTCCTTCCGGTACGCGGACGACGGCCCGCTGGTCCTGGACGACGTGTCCCTGTCCATCCGACCGGGCGAGTTCGTGGCGGTCGTCGGCCCGAGCGGCTGCGGCAAATCGACCCTGCTCCGCCTCCTCATCGGCTTCGACGAGCCGGTGTCGGGCACGGTGCTGTACGACGGCCAGGACCTGGCGGCGCTCGACCAGGCGGCGGTGCGTCGGCAGTGCGGTGTCGTGCTGCAGAACGCGCAGCCGCTCACCGGCTCGATCCTGGACTGCATCTGCGGCGCCGAGGCGTTCACGCAGGAGGAGGCGATGGAGGCGGCGGCGATGGCGGGGCTCGCGGAGGACATCAAGCGCATGCCGATGGGGCTGCACACGATGATCTCCGGCGGCGGCGCGATCTCCGGCGGCCAGCGCCAGCGCCTGATGATCGCCCAGGCCCTGATCCGGCGCCCGCGGGTCCTGTTCTTCGACGAGGCGACGAGCGCCCTGGACAACGAGGCGCAGCGCACGGTCATGGACAGCACCCGCACCCTGAACGCGACCCGCGTCGTCATCGCCCACCGCCTCTCCACGGTCCTGGGCGCGGACCGGGTGATCGTCATGTCCGAGGGCCGAGTGGTCCAACAGGGGCCCCCGGCGGAGTTGCTGGCGGACACGAACGGCAGGTTGCACGAACTGGTCCGGCGCCAGATGCAGTGAGGTCGGGCGGGGCTGGGGCTGTTCCTTCTCCCCCACCCCGCCCCTTCCCGAAAGTCCTGCGGACAGCCCCGGGGGCTCCGCCCCCGAACCCCCGCTCCTCAAACGCCGGAGGGGCTGAATTGCACGGGCGAGCAGGCCCCTCAAGGGACGCGGCAAACTGCGCGAGCGGCCACCGACGACGGAACAGCCGGGCGACGGGCCGAGGGGGCTGGGAGGGCCCCCGTCGGGGGCGCGGGGAACTGCGCGACCAGCCACGACGGCGCAGCAGCCGGACACCGGCCCGAGGGGCCAGGAGCGTGCCCCGACAGGGGCGCGGGGAACTGCGCGACCAGCCACCGGCGGCCGGAAGCCGAACGACGGCCCCGGGGTCCGGGGCGGAGCCCCGAAAAGCGGGGGCCCGGGGGCGCAGCACCCGGAGCCGTCCGCTGAGGACTTCGGGAAGGGGCGGGGAGGGGAAGACTCACGTGGCCCGCCGACTCGGCCTCCACCCCGCCCGCGGCACCGCCCCCCGCAACGCCCGCGTATACGCCTCCTTCGGCGCCCGCAACACCTCCCCCGTCTCCCCTCGCTCGACCACCTTCCCCCCGGCCATCACCACGGCCACCTCACTGATCTGATGCACCACGGCCAGGTCGTGGGAGATGAACACATAGCTGATCCCGCGCCGTTCGCGAATGTCGGCCAGCAGGTTCAGGATCTGCGCCTGGATGGACATGTCCAGTGCCGCGACCGCCTCGTCGAGCACCAGCACCTCCGGCTCGACGGCGAGTGCCCGCGCGATCGCGACCCGCTGCCGCTGCCCGCCGGACAGTTGCCGCGGCAGCATCCCGGCGTGCCGCCCGCTGAGCCCGACCGCCTCCAGCAACTCCCCGGCTCGCGTCCGCCGTTCTGCCGGCGTGAGCGGGAAGTGCAGGTCGAGGCTGTTCTCGATGACGGCGCCGATGCGCTGGAGTTTGTCGAGCGAGGAGTACGGGTCCTGGAACACGATCTGCATCTCCCTCGCCCGACGCCGCCGTTCCGCCGACGAGACCCGCCCTGTCTTCCGTTCCCGCCCGCACACCCGGACGGTGCCGCCCGAGGGCGTCTCCAGTCCGACGAGCATCCGCGCGAGCGTGGTCTTCCCGGAGCCCGACTCCCCCACGACGGCGAGGGACTGGCCGCGTTCCAGCGTCAACGACACGTCGTCGACGGCCACGGCGGCGCCGAACTCCTTGCGCAGTCCTGTCGCTTCCACCACAACGCCGTTCACGCGTCCCCCTGCAAGGTGAGTTCTCCGGCCCGTACGCACGCCACGCGCGCCCCGGACAGTTCCTGGACGTCGGGCCGCCGCTCCCGGCAGGGGGCCTCGGCGTGCGCGCACCGCGGTTCGAAGGCGCAGCCGTCCCCGCTCTCGTACGCGGCGACGGGTCGGCCGGGGATGACCGGCAGCCGGTGGACGACGATGTCGATGCTCGGCCGGGACAGCATGAGGCCCGACGTGTACGGGTGCCGGGGCGTGGCGGTGAGGGCCGTGGACGTCTGGGTCTCGACGATCCGCCCGGCGTACATGACGGCGAGCCGGTCGCAGGTGGCCGCGGCGAGGGCCAGGTCGTGGGTGATGAGGAGCATCGCCGTGCCGCGTTCGCGGCGCAACTCGTCGAGGATCGCCATGACTTCGGACTGGGTGGTGACGTCGAGGGCGGTGGTGGGTTCGTCGGCGAGGATCAGGTCGGGTTCGACGGCGAGCACCGAGGCGATCATGACGCGCTGCAGCAGGCCGCCGGAGAGTTCGTGCGGGTACTGCCGCAGCCGCCGGGCGCCGTCGGGGATGCCGACGTCGGCGAGGAGCCGTACCGCCCGGGCCTCGGCGTCGGCGGGGGTGCGGCCGAGTTCGAGGACCATCGCCTCGGTGAGGAAGTCGCCGACGCTGCGCACGGGGTTGATGTGGGCGCGCGGGTCCTGGAAGACCATGGCGATCCGGCGGGCCCGCAGTGCGCGCAGCTCGCGCCCGCTCATGCCGGTCACGGACCTGCCGTCGAAGACGACGTCGCCGGTGATCCGGGCGCCGGGCGGGGTGAGCCCGAGCAGGGCGCGGGCGGTCATGGACTTGCCGGAGCCGGACTCGCCGACGAGCCCGAGGGATTCGCCGGCGCCGATGGCGAGGTCGACGCCGTCGACGAGCGTGCGCCAGTCGCGTCCGGCGGCCCCGGGCGCGGGCACGGCGACGCCGAGCCCCCGTACATCGAGAAGACTCACCGGAGTTCACCTTCCTGTCGGCCGATGCGGTCGCCGAGGACGTTGACGGCGGCGACGACGAGTGCGATGAGGAGTCCGGCGCCGATCGCTTCGAGGGGCTGGCCGCGGGTGGCGCTGTCGAGGCCGCTCTTGACCATCAACCCCCAGTCGGCGGTGGGTGGTTGGACGCCGAGGCCGAGGAACGAGATCGCGGCGAGGTCGATGACGGCGAAGCCGAGCGCGGACACGGACTGCGCGACAATCAGCGGCCGCAGGTTGGGCAGCAGATGCCGTACGCAGATCCCGACGGCCGACCGGCCCTGCACCCAGGCCGCCTCCACGTAGGGCATTCGCCGCTCCCGCAGGGCCGCGCCGCGCACGACGCGCGCCACGTACGGGGTGTAGGCGACGGTGAGGCCGATGACGACGCCGGGGACGCCGGGGCCGAGCACGGCGACGGCGACGAGGGCGAAGACGATGCCGGGCACGGCGAACAGCACGTCGAGCAGCCGGGACACGACCGCGTCGACCTTGCCGCCCGCCCAGGCCGCGGTGATGGCGAGGGTCGTGCCGATCACGGTGGACAGCAGGATGATCAGGAGCGGCCCGCTGAGGGTCGTACGGGCGCCCCACATGAGGCGGGACAGCACGTCCCGGCCGAGCGCGTCCCCGCCCAGCGGGTGCTCGGGGGAGGCGCCGGCGAGGGCGTTGAACAGGTCGGGCCGGTTGGGGTCGTAGGGCGCGAGGACCGGGGCGAGCAGGGTGGTGAGGGCGATCGCGGCGAGCAGGGCGGCCGCGGTGACGCCGAGCGGCCCGAGCCTGCGCAGGGCGGGCGCGATGCGCGGGAGGCCGAGCCCCCGGCGGGATCCCAGCGTGTCGGTTGTTGCGGTCATCGGCTCAGCCTCGGGTCGAGGGCTTTGCAACACAGGTCGACGACCAGGTTGACGAGGACGAATGCGGTGACGAGGACGAGGACGACGGCCTGCACGACCGCGAAGTCCCGCTGCAGGATGGCCCGTACGAACAGGGAGCCGAGGCCGTCGAGGGCGAAGACGTTCTCCACGACGACGGAGCCGGCGAGCAGCGAGGCGACGGTGAGGCCGGTGACGGTGACGACGGGGATGGACGCGTTGCGCAGCACGTGCCGGCGCACCACGTGCCGTTCGGCGAGGCCGCGGCTGCGGGCGGTCTCGACGTGTTCGCGGCCCAGCTCCTCGCGTACGGAGGCGCGGGTGATGCGGGCGAGGAACGCGGCGCTGCCGAGGCTGAGGGTGATCGCGGGCAGGGTGAGGTGGTGGAGGCGCCCGGCGACGCCTTCGCCGGGCCCGAACACAGGGAACCAGCCGAGGCCGAGGGCGAAGACGATGACGAGGAGCACGCCGATGACGAAGGTCGGCACGGCGAGGCAGGCGGACGCGATCGTGCTGATCACGGCGTCGGCCCGCCCGGACTTCAGCCCGGCGACCGTTCCGGCGGCGACTCCGGCGGCGACGATGAGGACGGTGGCGTACGCGACGAGGAGTGCGGTGGTGGTGCCGCGGGCGATGAGCAGGGCGGAGACGTCCTGCCGGTAGACGAGGGAGCTGCCGAAGTCGCCCTGGACGGCGTCGCCGAGCCAGCCGAGGTAGCGGACGAGGAACGGGTCGTCGAGCCGGTACTGCTCGCGGATCGCGGCGATCTGTTCGGGGGTGCCGCTGCGGTTGCCGGGGAGGAAGGCCATGGGGCCGCCGGGCACGAGGTAGAGCAGCCCGTAGACGAGGAAGGAGGCGACGACGAGGACGACGGCGAGGCCGGCGAGGCGGCGGAGCAGGAAGCTCATTTCGCCCCCAGCCCTGCGGCCCACGGGTAGTAGAGGTACGGGAAGGACGGGACGGCGCCGGTGACGCGGTCGTTCATGTAGAGGATGACCGGCAGGTTGTTGAGGGGCATCCAGGTGACGTCGCGGGTGACCTTGTCCTGGATGCCGGTGACGAGCTTCGCGCGGGCGGCGGGGTCGGACTCGGCGCGGGCTTGCTTGATGTCGGCGTCGACGGCGCGGTAGTCGTTGAAGTTGGTGCGGCCGCCCTTGAGGAAGACGGTGTAGACGTCGAGCGGGTCGGGGACGTTGCCGTACCAGGTGCTGAGGAAGGCGTCGACGCCCTTGCGGGCCTTGGGGTCGCTGTAGAGGTTGCCGTACTGCTCGACGGGGATGACCTTGATCTCGACGGGCAGGCCGAGGGATTCGCCGGTGGCCTTGAGGAGGTTGGCGGTCTGCTCGTGGACCGCGGAGCTGCCCTGGACGCCGATGACGATCGGCCGGTCCGGCTTGCCGGCCTCGCCGAGGAGGCGTTGGGCCTCGGCCTGGTCGGGGGTCTCGGGCGGCAACTTGTCGTGGGCCTCCTCGTACGTGTCGCGGGCGTAGCCCCAGTAGTCGCTGCCGGTGAGGGCGCGTTGCGGGGCGGCGGTGTCCTGGAAGACGACCTTGGAGATCGCCGCCCGGTCGAGGGCGAGCGACAGCGCGCGGCGCACCTTCGGGTCGGCGTACGGGCCGGACTCGGCGGAGCCGAGCAGCGCCCAGAAGGTGAGGGAGCGGCCGAGGGTGACGGAGCCGGTCTTGGACTTCTTCAGCTGGCCGAGCCCGGCGGGCGGCAGGTAGAAGAACTGCCCGTCGACCTCGCCGGAGCGCAGGGCGTTGACGGCGGTCGTCTCGTCGGCGATGAACCGCAGGTCGAGGGAGTTCGACTTGGCCTTCAACTCCTCGTCCCAGTACGCCTCGTGGCGGACGAGGGTGAGGGAGTCGCCGGACTTCCAGCTCTTGAACGCGAACGGCCCGGTGCACATCACGCCGCGGGACGGGGTGCCGAGCCTCTTCCCGGCCTTGTCGAGGAACTCCTTCTGTACGACGGCTCCGGCGGCGGTCGCCATGGCCTGGTTGAACAGCACGTCGGGCTGCTTGAGTCTCACCGTGACCTGGAGGGGGCCGGTGGCCTCGACGGACTTCACGGTGTGGAAGTAGTCGCCCCACCAGGTGCCGAGGGCCGGGTCGAGGTGGCGGCGCAGGCTGGCCTCGACGTCCTCGGCGGTCAGCTTGTCGCCGTTCCAGAACGTGACGTCGTCGCGGAGCGTGTAGACCCAGGTGGTGGGGTTCGGGTTCTCGGCCTTCTCGGCGAGCCCCGGCTTGATCTCGAAGTCGGGGGTGAGCCGCAGCAGGCTCTCGCACATGTTGGAAAGGGCCGTGTTCTCGGCGTAGTTGAAGGACCGGATCGGGTCGAGCGTCTGCGGCTCGTACGGCAGGTTCCAGGTGACCTTGTCGAGGCCCTTGGCGGCGGCCGGGGTGCTGGTCTTCAGGTCGAGCTTCGCGGGCGCACCGCCCTTCTCCCCCGTGTCCTGCACGCCGGACGAACAGGCGGCGAGCGCGAGGACGAGCCCGACGGCGGGCACGGTACGGAGGGCGGTGCGGCGGCCGGGGCGGCGTGCACCGGAGGTACGACTCGGGCGGCTCGGGCGGCCTGGGATATGACGGTCGGTCATCTCGGAACCCTTTCGACGAGCGGTCCGGTGTCGGCGAGCCGGCCGTCGCGGGCGACCACACGGCCGCCGCGTACGACGAGGCGGGGAAGGGGGCGGTCCACGACGGCCTGGACGACGGTCTCGGCGGCGAGGACGACGAAGTCGGCGGGGTCGCCGACCTCAAGGCCGGACTGTTCGAGCCCGAGCAGCGCGGCCCCGCCGTGCGCCACGAGCTCGTAGCAGGCGGCGAGTTCGGCGTCCGTACGGGCGTCGGTGCGGTACGCGAGCAGATGCGCGCGGTTGATCATGTCGCCGTCGCCGAAGGGGGTCCACGGATCGCGGATGCCGTCCGACCCGGCGGCGACCCGCACGCCGCGCGCGGTGAGCGGCCCGAACGGCACGACGGGGTCGGCGCCCAGGGCGCAGGTCGTCACGGCGACGCCCGCGTCGGCCAACTGCTCGCCCGTGCGCGCGAGTTCGGCGCCTTCGAGCTCGGCGAGGCAGAAGGCGTGGCTGACGGTGACGCGTCCGGCCATGCCGAGGGCGGTGGTGCGGCGGGCGATCTCGGCGACCTGGGCCAGGCCGGACGGGCCGCGGTCGTGCAGGTGGATGTCGACGGGGGCGCCGGTCCGCCCGGCCAGGCCGAAGACGAAGTCGAGCTGGCCGTGCAGGTCGCCGTCCACGCCGACCGGGTCGAGCCCGCCCACGATGTCCGCGCCCTCGTCCAGGGCCTGTTCGACGAGTTCGGTCGTGCCGGGGGCGCTGAGCAGGCCGAGCTGCGGGAAGGCGACGATCTGCACGTCGAGCAGGCCGGCCCGCCGCGCGGCTGCGGCACGTACGCCGTGCACGTTGTCGAGGCCGTAGGCGGGGGCCACGTCGACGTGGGCGCGCATCGCCCGGGTGCCGCGGGCGACGGCCCGGTCCATGAGGGCGCCGGCGCGCTCCTCGACGGACGCCGTGAAGGTGGCGCGGGCGGCCACTTCGCCGTCGATCAGGTCTCGTAGGGTGGCCGCGGGCGTGCGGCTGAGCCAGGGCTGCCCCCAGGTCGTCTTGTCGGGGTGGATGTGCGCGTCGACGGGCGCGGGCAGCGCGAGCCCGCCGGCGCCATCGACGGTCGTGCAGCCCTCCGGGAGGGCGGCGGGATCGACGGCGGCGACCCGCCCGTCGGACACGAGGAGGTCGTGAACTCCCGTGCCGTGCAGGCGGACCGAGGTGAACAGGACGTGCGTCATGGGGCGGAACGGCTCCTTGTCCGAAACGGAACAGCGGCGAACTGACGCTAGAGTTATCAGGTCCTCTGATGACCAGAGAAGAGGTTGGAGAGCATGAAAAACGTGGAGCGCGCGCCGTCGCTGGTCGACGGGGTGATCGCCGAGCTGCGCCAGGAGATCGCCCGGGGCACCTGGCAGCTCGGCGACAAGATCCCCTCGGAGACCCGGCTCGCCGAGATGCTCCAGGTCAGCCGCCTCTCGGTCCGCGAGGCCGTCCGGGTCCTGGTGCACGCGGGCCTGCTGACGACCCGGCAGGGCCACGGCACGTTCGTGACCGCCACGGACGAGGCCCAGGTCGCGCTCCGCCGCCGCCTCGACGACGCGGGCACGTCGGACGTCATGGACGTACGCCGGGGCCTGGACCTGGTCGCGTCCCGCCTCGCGGCGACCCGGCGCACGGACGAGGACCTGCGGGCGCTGCGCGAGGCCCTGGACCGCAGGGCGGCGGCGAGCGCGCGGGCGGACGTGGAGGCGTTCGCCGACGCGGACGTGGACTTCCACCTGCGGATCGCCGAGGCCGCGCACAACGCCGTACTGCGCGATCTCTACCAGGGCATGAGCGACGCCCTGCGCGACAGCATCAAGGGCGACCAGTGCATGGAGCACACCATCGCCCGCAACGACACGTCCCACGAGGAGCTGTACGCGGCGATCGAGAGCAAGGACCCGACGACGGCGACGGCGATCGCCCTGTCGATCCTGGACGCGACGACGGGAGCCCCAGGAGCGTGATCTTGACCTTGACACGGTGACAACCCGTGTACTGCGCTCCGAGGAGGTGGTCCTATGACGACGACCACGACGGAGGAACGCACCCTGCGCGGCATGACGGACGACCGCGCATCGGTCCGACTGCGGGCCACGATGGCGGCGGGCTCGACCCCGCACCCCCGCTACGTCGCCGTGCTGGTCGAACGCTGCGCGGTGGAGCCGGAGTTCTTCGTACGGGACATGCTGACGTGGGCGCTCACCCGGCACCCGGTGTCCCTGACCCTGCCGAGGGTGCTCGACGAGCTCGGCTCACCGCACGCCCAGGCCCGCAGCCAGGCCCTGCACACACTGACCAAGCTCGGCGAGCGGAGCGTCTGGCCGGCGATCACCCCGTCCCTGCTCACGGACCCCGACGACGAGGTGGCCCGCACGGCCTGGCGAGCGGCGGCCCTGCTGACCCCGGAGGAGTCCCACCCGGACCTGGCGGCCCTCCTGACCACCCAACTGGCCCGCGGCACAAGGGAAACCCGACGAAGCCTGAGCAGAGCCCTCGTGTCTTTGGGACCCCTGATCGTCCCGTACTTGCACAAGGCGAAGACCTCCCCCGAGCCACCGGTACGGGCCCACGCCGAGGCGACGGAACACCTCCTGCACAACCCGGAGGCGGAATTCGAACACCACATAGCCAAATAGGGGCGAAGCCCCGACCCAGGGGCGCGGGGAACTGCGCGACCGGCCACGACGGCGCGGCAGCCGCAGAACAAGCGGCCGACCGCAGGTCTTTCGGGAAGGGGCGGGGTGGGGGAACAACAATGGACCCCCACCCCGCACCCACCCCGACGGCCACCACTCCCCCACCCCCGAGAGGACCCCCCGTGCGCATCGGCGAAGTAGCCCGCCGCTCAGGCGTGAGCGCCCGCATGCTCAGGCATTACGAATCCCTCGGCCTGGTGACCCCGACCGACCGCACGAGCTCGGGCTACCGCGAGTACTCCGACACCGACATCCGCCGCATCTTCCACATCGAGTCCCTCCGCACCCTCGGCCTCTCCCTCCGCGAGATCGGCCGAGCCCTCGACGACCCGGCCTTCACCCCGAGCGCCCTCGTCGAGGACCTGATCCGCCAGACCCGTGAACGCATCGCCGCCGAGACCGAGTTGCTGACCCGGCTGCGCCGCATCGACGCCGCGGAACCGGCCGCCTGGGAGGACGTACTCGATGTCGTCGCCCTCCTCCAGGCCCTCGGCTCGACGAGCACGGACGCCCGGCAACGCGCGGCCCTGTCGTCCGCCGCGGACATCCCCGTACCGGCCGAGGCCCTAGTCGAAGCCGTCCTGGGCGAGGCGGACACGAACGTAGCCGGTGCCCTCCGCTGGGCCCTCGCCCACACCACCGAAGCCCCACAAGCCCCGGACGCCTCGGAAGCCCCGCAAGCCCCGGCCCTGCTGGCCGCAGCACTCGCCTCACCGGACCCGGCCGTACGACGACGAGCCGTCCAGACCCTCGCCGAGCTCCCCGCCGCCCACACCACCCCGCACCTGCGCGAGGCCCTCGCCCACCCGGACCCGGCGGTACGCGCCCACGCCGCGCTCGCCCTCGGCGCGCAAGGGGCGGCCGAGGCGATCCCGACGCTCGTCGACATGGTCGTGGACGGCCGCAACGACACGGACGCGGCGGACGCCCTGACCGTTTTGGCGGACGACGCCCCGACGGCGGGCCCCATCGCCACCCTCCTCGTCGACCGCCTCGCCCACCCCGCCACACCCCCGGCAGCCCGCGGCCGCCTCACCCAGGCCCTGGCGGACATCCCGGGCGAGACGGCCGTACGCGCCCTCACGGACCTGTCGTACGACGAGGACCCGGCGGTCGCCCTGACGGCGAAGTACCTGCTCAGCAGGCGCGAGCCGCACTGAGCCACCGACGCACCGACGCACCGCCCGGCAGGCGGCTCAGCGAGCCTCCCCCTCCTCGAACCCCCGCAGCAGATCCGCCGCCACGCTCACCGCGATCGTCGCCGGGTCCTTGCCCGCGATCTCCGGGAGCCCGATCGGTGTCTTGATGCGGTCGATGGTCGCGTCGTCGTGTCCGCCCTCCGTGGCGAGCCGTTTCCGGAACCGCGCCCATTTCGCCGCGGACCCGATGAGCCCGACGGAACCGAGGTGGTCGGTGCGCAGCGCCGCGTCGCACAGCGCGGCGTCCTCCGCGTGGTCGTGGGTCATGATCAACACATGGGTGCCGTGCGGGAGTTGTTCGAGGACCTCCTCGGGCAGCAGCGGCGTGTGATGCGGGTACACCTGCGCCACCGAGTCCGCGAGTACGCCGAGCCGCCGCTCGGTGAGCATGTCGGCGCGGCTGTCGACCAGATGCAGGTCGAGGTCGTGCCGGGCGAGGATCCGCGCCAGCTCCAGGCCGACGTGCCCGACCCCGAACACCGCCACCGCCCGCACCACGGGCAGCGGTTCGAGGAGCACCTGAACCGTGCCGCCGCAGCACTGCACGCCGTGCTGGTTGGTCACCTTGTCGTTCAGGGCGAACTCGACCAGCTCCGGCTGGGGCGCGCCGGCGGCGATCATCTCGCGGGCCCGGTCGATCGACACGGCCTCGACGTTGCCGCCGCCGATCGACCCCCAGGTCTCGTCCCGCCCCACGACGAGCTTCGCTCCTGCCTCGCGCGGGGCGTGGCCGCGTACGGTCGCGACGGTCACGAGCACGCCGGCCTCCCGACGCGCCCGCAACCGCGCGACCGCGGCGACCCACGTCATGTCAGGCACCGCTCAGCGCTTCGGCACGCGCCGCCGAACCGGAGGAAGCATCGGCAACACCCTTACGAGCAGAGGCACTTGAGGCACGCGCCGCCTCGACCGCCCAGTACACCGCCTCCGGCGTCGCGGGCGAGGCCAGTTCGACGCTCGCGCCGTCCGGGCCGAACGCTGCCGCGGCCTGCCGCAGCGCCTCGCGAACCGAGAACGCCAGCATCAGCGGCGGCTCGCCGACGGCCTTCGACCCGTACACGGCGCCCTCCTCGCTCGCGTTCTCCAGCAGCGTGACGTGGAACTCCTCGGGCATCTCCGAGAAGCTGGGCAGCTTGTACGTGCTGGCCGCCTGGGTGAGGAGCCGGCCGCGCTGCGGCCCGTCGCCGGTGTCCCAGCGCATGTCCTCCAGGGTCAGCCAGCCCGCGCCCTGCACGAATCCGCCCTCGACCTGGCCGATGTCGATGAGCGGCGAGAGGCTGTCGCCGACGTCGTGCACGATGTCGACGCGCCGGATGCGGTACGCGCCGGTGAACCCGTCGACCTCCACCTCGGTCGCCGCGGCCCCGTGCGCGAAGTACTTGAACGGGGTGCCGGAGAACGACTTGGCGTCCCAGTGCAGCCCCTCGGTCCGGTAGAACCCGGCCGCGGACAGCTGCACCCGCTGGAAGTACGCGGTGCGCACCAGGTCGTCCCAGGCCAGCTCCTTGTCGCTGCCCAGCGCCCGCGCGACCCCGTCGACGATCCGGACGTCGGCGGCGCTCGCGCCGAGCTGCGTGGCGGCGACCTGCAACAGCCTGCCGCGCAACTGCTCGCAGGCGTTCTTCACGGCCGCGCCGTTCAGGTCGGCGCCCGAACTCGCCGCCGTGGCCGAGGTGTTGGGGACCTTGTCGGTGCGGGTCGGGGCGAGCCTGACCTTGTGCAGCGGGATGCCGAGCGAGGTCGCGGCGACCTGCAGCATCTTGGTGTGCAGGCCCTGCCCCATCTCCGTACCGCCGTGGTTGATCAGGACCGACCCGTCCTTGTAGATCAGCACGAGCGCGCCGCCCTGGTTGAAGGCGGTGAGGTTGAACGAGATGCCGAACTTGAGCCCGGTCACCGCCAACGCCCGCTTGCTGTGCGGGTGTTGGGCGTTGTACGCGGCGATCGCGCGCCGCCGCTCCGCGATCCCGGCGTTCTGCTGCACCTCGCGCCACACGGCCGTGATCCGCTCGGGGTGCGTGACCTCCTGCCCGTACGGCGTGGACTGGCCCTTCGCGTAGAAGTTGCGCTCGCGCAGCTCCATCGGGTCGAGGCCGAGCAGCGGGGCGCAGCGGCCCATGATGTCCTCGATCACGAGCATGCCCTGCGGCCCGCCGAAGCCCCGGAACGCGGTGTTGGACACCTTGTTGGTCTTCGCGATGCGGCCTTCGACGCGGGCGTTGGGCAGCCAGTACGTGTTGTCGATGTGGCAGAGCGCGCGGGCCACCACCGGCTCGGACAGGTCGAGGCTCCAGCCGCCGTCCGCGGTGAGGGTGGCGTCCAGGGCGCGGATGCGACCGTCGGCGTCGAAGCCGATCTTCCAGCGGGCGTGGAAGCCGTGCCGCTTGCCGGACATGGTGAGGTCCTGCGTGCGGTTGAGGCGCAGCCGCACAGGCCGGCCGGTGAGCTTCGCGCCGAGCGCGGCGATCGCGGCGAAGCCGTGCGGCTGCATCTCCTTGCCCCCGAAGCCGCCGCCCATGCGCAGGCACTGCACGGTCACCTCGTGGCTGTGCAGGCCGAGGACGTGCGCGACGATCTCCTGCGTCTCGGACGGGTGCTGGGTGCTGCTCTGCACGAACACCTGCCCCGCCTCGTCGATCTGCGCGAGCGCGGCGTGCGTCTCCAGGTAGAAGTGCTCCTGGTCGGAGAACTGGAACTCGCCGCTGAACACGTGCGCGGAGTCGGCGAACCCGGCCTCGACGTCGCCGGTGAGCATCACGGGCCGTGCGCCGTGGTAGCTGTCGGCGGCCATCGCGTCCTGCAGCGTGACCACGGACGGCAGCTCGTCGAGCTCGACCTCGACGGCCTCCGCGCCGAGCCGGGCCGCCTCCAGCGTCTCGCCGAGCACCCAGGCGACGGCGTGCCCGTGGAACATGACCTCGTCGGGGAAGAGCGGCTCGTCGTGCTTCATACCGGCGTCGTTGACGCCGCCCGGGGGCAGGTCGGCGCCGGTCAACACCCGTACCACGCCCGGCAGTCGGAGTGCCCGCTCGGTGCGCAGGGCGGTGATCCGGCCGTGCGCCTTCATGACCTGCACGGGGTGGGCGTGCAGCACGTCCTTGGTGCGGTGGACCAGGTCGTCGGTGTAGAGGGCGGCGCCGGTGACGTGCAGGCTCGCGCTCTCGTGCGGCATCGGTACGCCGACGACGGACTTCTCGGGCCGCTCGGACAACTGGCTCATGACGACACCGCCTCGGTGGTTCGCGCGTACAGCTTCAGCAGGCTCTGCCCGAGCATCGCGGAGCGGTACTCGGCGCTGGCCCGGTGGTCGTTCATCGGCGTGCCCTCGGCCCGCAGCACGGCGGCCACGGCCTGGGCGGTCTGCGCCGTCCACGGCTCGCCCTCCAGGGCGGCCTCGGCGGCCAGGGCGCGGATCGGCGTGGCGGCGACCCCGCCGAGGCCGATGCGGGCCTTGCGTACGACGCCGTCCTGGACGTCGAGCGCGAAGGCGACGGCGACGCTGGAGATGTCGTCGAAGCGCCGCTTGGCGATCTTGTGGAAGGCGGTGACCGGCGACAGCGGCAGCGGCACCCGCACCGCCCGGATCAGCTCGCCGGGCCGGCGCACGCTCTGCCGGTAGCCGGTGAAGTAGTCGGCGAGCGGCACCTCCCGCTCCCCGTCCGCCCCGGCGAGCAGGAGCGACGCCTCCAGGGCGAGCAGCACCGGCGGGCTGTCCCCGATGGGCGAGCCGGTGCCGAGGTTGCCGCCGAGGGTGGCGCCGTTGCGGATCAGCCGGGACGCGAACTGCGGGAACAGCTCGGCCAGGAGCGGGACTTGGCCGTCGAGGCGCCGCTCGATCTCGGTGAGCGTCAGCGCGGCGCCGATCTCGATGTGCTTCGACTCGACACGCAGCTCCCGCAGTTCGGGCAGCCGGTCGACGGCCACGGCACAACTCGCCCTGCGCGAGCGGATGTTGACCTCGACACCCCAGTCGGTCGACCCGGCGACCACCACGGCGTCGGGCCGCTCCCGCAGCACGTCGAGCGTCTCGGCGAGGGTGTCCTTGCGTACGAACTCGGCGTCGCCCTGCGTGTACCGGGTCGCGACGGGTGCGGGCGGGGCCTGTTCGCGGCGCTGCGCGAGCGGGTCGGCGTCGTCCGGCGTGCCGACGGCGAACGCGGCGTCGCGGATGGGCCGGTAGCCGGTGCAGCGGCACAGGTTGCCGCTCAGCGCGTGCAGGTCGAAGCCGTTCGGCCCGTGCTCGGCGTCGGCGGCGTCCGCGCCCGTGTCCGTGCCCGCGCCCGTGTCCGTGTCGGCGTGCGCGCAGCGGCCGGGCCGGTAGTACTCGGCGGCCATGCTGCACACGAACCCCGGCGTGCAGTAACCGCATTGGGATCCGCCGCGTACGGCCATCTCCTCCTGCACGGGGTGCAGGGCGGCGCCGTCCTGGGCGGCCGTGGCGAGGCCCTCGGAGGTGACGACCTCCTGGCCGTCGAGCGCGGCCGCCGGGACCAGGCAGGCGTTGACGGCCACCCAGTCGGTCGGCTTGTCCACGCCGGGCCGGGCCACCAGGACCGAGCAGGCCCCGCACTCGCCCTCGGCGCAGCCCTCCTTCGTGCCGGTGAGGCCGCGCTCGCGCAGGAAGTCGAGGACGGTGGTGTGCGGCGCGGCGGGCGCGAGCGGGGTGTCCTGTCCGTTGACCGTGATCCGCGCCGTCATGCCAGACCCTCGCTTCGAGGTGCGGCGGGTCGGTTCGTTGTGTTCGCCAAGGTCGGGCAGCTTTCTGTGAGCGCACGCACCGCTGTCCGGCCGCGCCGCGGGAGGGGCGGCGGGGCCCGGAACGGCACGCGTCAGCGAGGTGCCGGAAGGGAGATGACGCAAAGAGAAGTGCCGGCAGTGGCCGCGGGGGCGCCGCGGGAGCCGGCGCGTGCCGCAGCGGGGCACGCGGGAGAGAGGCTGGTCAGCAGCCGTGCGCGATCCGCCCCGGGACCCAGGCGGTGCGCTGGGCGAGGCGACCGAGATCAGAGCAGGTGTTCATCCGCTGGTCGCCTCCTTCGGTGGTCGTGGATCGACGGCCCCCGCAAGCTAATGGCCGGACATCGCACCGGTCAAGAGGTCACCCCCGCCGTCCCGCCCCTCGGAACGACGACCGGGCACGGCCCGAAGGCCGTGCCCGGAGTGCTGCCGGAGGTGCCGAGGCGGGCCGTCAGCCCTTGCCCGGACCGCCGCGCTTGTTGCTGAGGCGGACGGTGACGCCCTTGGACGCGTTCTCCTTCGTCAGGGTGTGCGGCCCGCTGACCGGGTTCGCCGGCAGCTCGTACCCGTCGGGGACGTCCGTCTCCTGGAGGTAGTAGCTACCGAGCCGCAGGTCCTTGAAGTCGCAGCGGCCACGGGTGTCGGTGGCGCAGCCGTTGCCGATCCGCGTGTCCCGGCTCGTGCCCGAAGTCTGCAGCCCCGCACGGCCGTTGGTCTCCCGCCACAGCTGGAACACCGCACCCTGCAACGGCTTCCCGGTCTTCTTGTCGACCTTGACGACGTGCAGCGAGCCCTTCGGCTTGTGCGGCGGCTTCGGGGGCTTACGCGAGTTGGTGGCCTTCACCGTCACGCCCGTCTTGCACTTGTCCTTGGTGAGCTCGAGGGGCCCGAACACCGCGGGCTTCGGCAGCACGTACCCGGGAGGCGCCTGGGTCTCGCGCCAGTAGTACGTGCCGACCGGCACCGTACGCGTGCAGACGCCGTCGGCGCCCGTGGTGCAGGGGTCGCCGACACGGGTGTCGGGGTTGATGCCGACGGTCTGCAGCCCGGCGGTGTCGTTGGTCTCGCGCCACAGCTCGAACCTGGCGCCGGCCAGCGGCTTTCCGGTCTTCTTGTCGGTCTTGACCACCTTGACCGGCCCGCGCTTCTTCTTCGGCTTGGGCATCGGCTTCGGCTTGGGCAGGGGCTTCGGCTTGTGCGGGTCGAGGACGTGCTCGCCGAGCTCAGCCGGGTCGAAGTCGATCGGCGGGAACTCGTCCGGGCAGTAGCCCGGCACACAGGGGCCCGAACCTCCGGGCAGCGGCGCGGCCGCCTCGGCTCCGGACGCGCTGGGCGCACCGGACTCGGCGTGGGCCGTCGTCGCCGTCAGCGGAGCGCACAGCAGGGCGAGCGCGCCGCAGGAGATGGCGGTGGACCGGGCGGAGAGACGCAGTCGGGACCTGCCCGACAAGGCTTCCTTGGGGCGTGAAAGTGACCACATGCCGCATAGCACACATCCCGCACGGCGGAGAAACCCGCCCATCCGCCAGGTGGCGCGGCACGACCACCGGAATAGCCGAATCTGCACAAGCCCTTCACGACTACTGCGCGCCGAACTACCCCTTCGTGCACGCCGTCACCCGTATGCCGCGTTCCCGCGCGCGAGGGGAGGTCGTTGTCCTGGCATGACTACGAATAGTCAACATGAGGCCGGTGTCGTCCGGCCTTCGGGCTGCACCTGCGGCGCCGCGTCCCTGCCGCAGCCCACGGCCGCGAAGAACGACTCCGCGCTCACCGACGCCTACCGGCGCGGACTGCATGAACTCCTCGACGCCCTGGACCACTTGAGGGCCGACTTCGAGCGCCGCCTCACGGGCCTCGCCGCGACACCGAGCCACATCCCGGCCCCTGCCCCGGCACCGGCCCCGGCGCCGGAGTCCGAGGCGCCGGTGGACGGCCCGGCCGAACTCGGGGACCTGCTGCAGCCGTTCACGGATCTGAGGCCGCTCGGCCTGCAGGCTCCGCGGGACCGCAAGAAACGTTTTTCCGTACAACGTCTCGACCTGCCGCTGGCCTCGTTGGGCCCTTTGACCGACCCGTTCCGGGATGAAGATCCCACTTGATCGAATTGCCGTGTCTGTCCGGTCGTTCCGCCGTTGGACGGGGCGCATGGCCGTCTTCAACCGACCATTTCACCGTCCAAGGAGTATCTGATGTCTCGCATCGCGAAGGCCGTCGCCGTCGTGGCCGGCGCGGGTGCCGTTGCCCTCAGCGGGGCCGGTCTCGCCGCCGCCGACTCGGACGCGTCGGGTGCCGCCGTCGGCTCGCCCGGCGTCATCTCGGGCAACGCCGCCCAGGTTCCGATCCACATCCCGGTCAACGTCTGCGGCAACACCGTCAACGTCATCGGCCTGCTCAACCCGGCCTTCGGCAACACCTGCGTCAACGCCGACGGCGACAACGGCAACGGCGGTGGCAACGGTGGCCACGGCAAGGGCTACGGCGACAGCGGCAAGGGCTACGGCGACAAGGGCTACGGCGACAGCGGCAAGGGTTACGGGGACAAGGGCGGCTACGGCGGCTGAGTCTCCCGGAACGCGAAATCCCCCTCGGCCCGCGGGCCGAGGGGGATTTGTCATCGGTACCGGTAGATGCGCCGATGCTCCAGCATCTGTTCGGGGGTCACGTCCCAGGGCCCCATGGGTTCGTCCCGGGCCGCCACCCGCCGGAACTGCGACGTGCCCGGCAACGGCGCGGTCGCCGGCCGGTATCCGGCACGCGGATTGCGCTGCTGCCAACGCGACCAGAGCATGTCGACGTACGAATGGTGCAGCCAGAAGATCGGGTCGTTGACCGAGGCGCCGCCGAGCATGAGTCCGCCGACCCAGCGGTGCACGCGATTGTGGATCAGGAAACGGTCGTCGCCCTCCCCCGGCCCCCAGCCTTCGAGCCGGTTGCGAAATCCCCTGCGGCTCATGGAATTCCACGGCTCCACGTCGTACACCGTCTCCTGCATCACCCGGTCCACCTGTGCCTTCGTCGGCAGCGGAAGCGGGTCGCGGGGGCGGCCGAGGTCGCGGGTGAGGAAATCGCCGTCGGTCATCGCGTAGCGCACGCGCCAGCGGCCCTCGGAACGCGCGAACGGCCCGTCCATGACGCGGAGATCACGGCGCCGGCCGGTGCCGCCCATGAAGTCCGACTTCCACAGCCCGGCGGCCGGAGTGCGGTCACGCGTCCAGTCCCAGTACGGGACGGTCACCGACGAGTCGATCCGGCGCAGCGCCCGCTCGAATTCGAGCAGGAACATTCGGTGCCAGGGCAGGAAGGACGGCGCCATGTGTGCGAGGCGGAGTTGGTCCTCGCCGTCGGAGACGTAATAGTCGATGTGCACGCGGACGAATTCGTCGTACTCCCCGGAACGCTTCAGGTCCAGGACCGCGTTGACGAATCTCCGCCGCTCGGACTTGCTGAGATCGCGGACGTTCTTACGCGTGTACGTCATGCGGGCTCCCTTCCGCGCCGCCGCCGTGGGCCGCGGCGTACCGGCTCAACTGGGCGGTGCCCAGCACGTCGACTGCCGCGCGGGCGGCGGCGATCGGGGTGCGGCAGGACTGGTAGTGGTCGATCGGGGTGACGTAGCCGCCGTCGGCGCAGCGCATCAGGTGCAGCGGACGGTGGTCGATGTAGAGCGTGGGCACGTCACCGGATTCCGCGACGGCCTGAATGCGGCGGCCCCGGTAGATCTCGTCGAATTCGACGTCAGCGGCGGATGTGCCGCCCGGCTGCGGTTCGGGGTGAACGGGGTGTGCAGGGTGGGACGCGGCCGATGCCTTTTCCCCGCCGGCCGCGCAACCGCTCGCACAGGCTGCGGCGGGCAGAGCGAGAAGAGAACGCATGAGAACACGGCGCGAGGGGATCATGAGCTGGCTCCTGACGGGTAGTCGACTCCGTTGGGCATGGAATGCCTCCCCGACGTTGTGATGAAAATCTAGGTGGAACACGGGACACGGAGCGGGAGGCGGCCATGGCCATTCGGCTGAGTGTTTCCGCTCGCCACAGCGGCGACGGGCGGAACACCCCGTCGAGGTGTTCCGCCCGCGCTTCAGAATGCGTACGTCACTTCTTCCCGTCGTTCGCGGCTGGGATGACGAACTTGACGTTCCGGTGGTTGCCGTCGATGGCGATGTCGCCGCGGCAGTCCTTCTTCGGCTTGCTGTAGCCGTCGGGGACGTCGATCACGCACACCTTGTACGTACCTCGGGTGAGCTTGTCGAACGTGCAGGCGCCGGAGCTGTTGCCCGTGCAGGAGGGCGACATGCTCGACTTGGCGCGCTTCAGCTCGAAGGCCACGCCGGGCAGGCGCTTGCCGTCGGTGTCGACGGCCCTGGTGGTGATCGAGCCGAGGCGCTGCGCGGGCGGCTTCGGCTTGGCCTTCGGGATGACGAACGAGACGTTGCGGTGGTTGCCGTTGATCGCGATGTCCTCGCGGCAGTCCTTCTCGGGCTTGCTGTAGCCGTCGGGGACGTCGACCACGCACACCTTGTACGTGCCGCGGCGGAGCTCGTCGAACGTGCAGGCGCCGGTGTTGTCGCCCGTGCAGGTCGGCGACATGCTCGACTTGGCGCGCTTCAGCTCGAAGGTGACGCCGGGCAGGCGGGCGCCGTCGGTGTCGTAGGCGCGGCTGGTGATGGAGCCCAGGTCGGCCTTCGGGGGCTTCGGCTGCTGCGGGGGCCGCGGCTGGGACTGGCCGCCCTCGGCGGTGCAGGTCGACGAGGCGAGGATCAGGTCGCCGGGGAACGGCGTGAGCTTGGACGCCCTGAGGTGGACGGCGTTGACGGTGAGCGAGCCGTCCCGGTTGCGGATCTGCTCGTTGAGGACGAGCTGACCGGCGCCGCGCGGCAGGGTGACCGTGGTGTTCGGCTCGGGGTTGGCCGGCAGGTCGACGTTGGCGGAGCTCATCGGGGCCGAGGCCGCACCGCCGGCGATGCGGACGGTGGCGACCGGGCTGCCCGTCGTCATGGCGTCGCAGCTCGACGTGACGGCGTCGGTGGTCAGGGTGGCGAGGCGGAGGTTCAGGCTCGCGTCGGCGACCTTCGCGGTCGACTTCGTGGTGCCCGCCGCGGCGTTGCCGGTCGCGGTGCTGCCGATGCCCTCGACCGAGCCGATGCCGGGGAGCCGCACCTTGGCGACGTCGGCCTTGGCGGGGCCTTCGGGGTACGCCGACTTGGCGACCTTGCCGGTGTCGAACGGGCCGAGCATCGACTTGAGGCCGTACGCGTAGCTCGTGCAGTCGCCGCCGGCATGAGCCGTTCCGGCGGTCACCGCCAGCAGGGTCGCGGCACAGGCGGCGCCCAGGGCGCTGCGGCTTGCCACACCCTTCATGACTGAGGCCATGAACTTCCCTTCATGAGGTACAGGTTGGCGTTTGCACCGCGGGTCACGGACCCGTCGGACCTGTACGCAATTCCTGAATACCGGGACGTCTCGTTCCGGCGATCGTCAGGTTTACCCGGTCGTCACGGAAAAGCGCGGTTACACCACCGGGTCATCTGGTAATTCGCCCATGTGGCCACACAGATGGCCGCAGCAACCGGAATTCGCTCCTGTTCGGCCGCACCTTCCCTGCGTACGCGGAGGAATTTCTTCGGGCCGTCCGGCGAAATCGGTTACGGGGAGGGCGAGTTCAGGAATTCCGGGGGCGTTCGCGCACGGGTTCGCGGGGGCGTCGGTGGACTGTGGGGCGCGCGGGGGCGGGTGTGCGCCGTGGGCTCCCGTTCGGCCTAACGGCCGTGACGCTAGTGCGACTAGCGCGTTGAAGGGACGCATGGCCACGTTCCAGCGGCCACTTCACTGCCCAAGGAGTTCTTGATGTCTCGTATCGCGAAGGCTGTCGCCGTCGTCGCCGGCGCGGGTGCCGTTGCCCTCAGCGGGGCCGGCATGGCCATCGCCGACTCGGACGCGTCGGGTGCCGCCACCCACTCGCCCGGCGTCGGGTCCGGCAACCTGGCGCAGGTTCCGGTCCACGTTCCGGTCAACCTGTGCGGCAACACCGTCAACGTCATCGCCCTGCTCAACCCCGCCTTCGGCAACACCTGCGTGAACGCCGACGGCGACAACGGCAACGGTGACCACGGCAAGGGTTACGGCGACAACGGCAAGGGTTACGGCGACAACGGCAAGGGCTACGGGGACAAGGGTTACGGCGCCAAGGGCTACGGCCGCTGAACCCAGCCCCGCTGAAGACGAAGGTCCCCCGGACTCCGATCGGAGAGTCCGGGGGACCTTTCGCGTCGGTCAGCAGCGGTCGGGCGTGGTCGGTGACGGTCAGTGGCGCCGGTCCGAACTTCCGCTCGCCACCAGGCTCTTGGGGCGGCGCGCCAGCTGGTTTCCGAGCCAGGGCGGTTCCGCGGTGGTCCAGGAACCGAGGGAGCTCTCCGCGGTGATGCCGGGCCCGAATCCGGCGACGAGCCCGCGGGCGCCGTCGGGCAGCCCTTCGTCGAACTGCCGGCGCATGGCGTCGAACACGACGGCCGACGCGATGTTCCCGTACGTGGTGAGGGTGGCCCGGCTGTGCCGGAACGCGGTGGGCGGTACGCGCAGGTAGTGGCTCAGGTCGTCCAGGATGCGCGGGCCGCCCGCGTGCACGATGTAGAAGTCCAGCTGCGTGGCGTCCCAGCCGTGGGTGCGGGCCAGGGTGTGGAGGGCGGGGGCGAGGACGTTCATGGTGCCGGGGACGCGGCGGTCGAGCCGGAAGTGGAATCCCGTGGACTTCACTTCGTACGAGATCCAGTCCTCGGTGTGCGGGACGAGGTGGGCGGCGTTGGCCTCCAGGCGGACGCCGGTGCCGCCGATTCCGCGCAGCACGGCGGCGGCGATCGCGTCGCCGAACAGGCCGTTGGACAGCAGGGAGCCGATGTCGTCGTCGTCCGGCTGGTAGCAGAGCGAGCAGAATTCGCAGGCGACCATGAGGACGTTGGCGTCCGGATAGGCGCGGCAGAAGTCGTGGGCGCGGTTGATGGCCGCGCCGCCTGCCGCGCAGCCGAGTTGGGCGATGGGGATCTGCCGGGTGTCCGGGCGGAATCCCAGTTCGTTGATCATCCATGCGGTCAGGGGCGGCATGGAGAATCCCGTGCACGACACGAAGACGATCGCGTCGATGTCCCTGGCCTGCAGTTGGGCGGAGCGCAGGGCCTGTTCGACGACGGCGGGAATGCGGCGGCGGGCCTCCTGGCCGTAGAGCCGGTTGCGGGCTTCGAATCCGGGGTGTTTCAGGGTGTCCTCGACGGGCTGGATCAAATGGCGTTTGGTCACGCCGGTGTTCTTGATCATGCGGAGGACCAAGGGCAGCCGCGGGTGCTCGGGATGGAGTCGGCGGGCGAGCGCCAACGTCTCCTCCATCGTCAGCATGTTGTCGGGGACCCACACTGCTGGGCGGCACAGAACGGGCATTCACCCACTCCTCACGGTCGTTTCAAGGGTGCGGAATCAACTGGTGAAGCGGGTCGTCCGATGACCGGGAATCCGACGGGAATCCGACAGAAATCCGACGGGAATCCGGTCGGGATGCCGCGCAGCCTAACCCCGGGTGCGGATGTGGCGGCTGTGCGACAACCCGGTTCTCACACTCGTCACTCGGAAAGCGGTGCGGGCCGATTCGGGTGGTCGACTCGGGTGGTCGACTCGGGTAGCCGACTCGGGTTCGACTCGCGCCGGTGCGGGCCCCGGCGGTCAAGATCCGGACGGGGACGGTCAGTTGTCGGCCGGGAGGCGAGGTTCCCTTGTCGTGGGGATTCCCTTGCCCGGTACCGCCCAGTAGAACCGTCGGTAACTCCCGTGTGCGGAGGGGCTGTTGGGCTGCCTCCGCATGCAGGCCGGCCTGGCTGTCCCGGCCGGCCGCCCGTCGACCGATCGGAGCTCGACTTGCTGCGCAGAGCGATCGTGACCGCGCTGACCGCCGTACTGGCTTCCGTCCTGGCCGCCGCGCCGCTCCCGGCGACGGAGGCGCGGGCCGACGACGCACCGGGCTCCCCGAAGCGCGCGACGGACGCGATGGACGCCACGGACCCGATGGACGCGCATCGCTCCATACCCGCGCTCACCGACGAACACGGACGGACGCTGACGCTGCGCGGCTGGAATGTCGAGGACAAGGGGAACCGGGGCGACGCGGCACTTTCGGCGATCGAGGAGAAACACTTCCGGGACATGCGGGCCAAGGGCTTCAACTTCGCCCGCCTGCTGGTCTTCTGGGACGACCTGGAGCCGAAGAAGGGGCAGTACAGCCGCGCTTATCTGCGGAAGATCGAGCGCGTACTGGACTGGGCGGAGCGGTACGGAATGCGGGTGCTCATCGACGCGCACCAGGACGTGTTCGGGCCCGCCTTCGGGCACCGGGGCATTCCGGAATGGGCCACGCGGACCGACGGCCTGGCGTTCGAGCCGAATCCCGACGACTGGTTCTCGGAGTATTTCCAGCCGGCGGTGCAGCGGGCCTTCACGCATCTCTACGAGGACGAGGATCTGCAGCACGCCCAGGCCAGGATGTGGCGCGTGCTCGCCGAGCGATTCGACTCCCACCCGGCGCTTTTCGGTTACGACCTGATCAACGAGCCGATGGGCGAGATCAGGCCCGGCGAGGATCTGCCGACGGCGGCGCGGCGCATCGAGCGCGAGCAGCTCACGCCGATGTACAACCGCCTGGCCGAGGCGGTCCGGTCCGCCGACGACGACGGGTGGATCTTCGTCGAGCCGACCCCGATCGTCGGCGAGGGCGTGCCGACCGGGCTCGGCCGCGTGAACGACGAGAAGGTGGTGTACGCGCCGCACTTCTACAACACCGCGATGGAGAGCGGCGCGGACTACGACCCGTCGGCGGGCTGGGTCGAGGCGTACGAGCGTGCGGTGACGCAGTACCCGGCGGAGTACGGGGTGCCCGTGGTGGTCGGCGAGTGGGGGCCGCTGAACAACTCTCTGCCGAACATGAACCGCTTCTACCGCGACGCGATGGCCTCGCTGAGCCGCTACAGCTCCGGCTGGGCCGGCTATGTGTGGTGCTACGGCGGGGGCTACTGCGCGGTCGACGGGTCCGGCGCGTTCCGTACGAACAAGGACCTCACGGCCGAGCCGTACGCGGAGGCGGTCGCGGGCACGGTCGAGTCCGCGTCGTACGACCCGGCGAGCGGCGTCTACCGGCTGTCGTACGAGGCGACCCGCCGCCCGGGCCCCCGTCTCACGGAGCTGTCCCTGCCGTCGGCCGACTGGCGGGTCGAGACCGACGGCAGGGCGACCGTCGTCCGCCAAGTCCCGGGCAGGGCCTGGGTGTCGGCGGCGCCGGGGGCTCGGGTGGGGGTGGTGGTGGAGCGGAGGTGACGTGCGGCCGAGCCGTGGAGGTTTTCCGCGCCAACCGCCTGGAAGGACAACGGATTTCGTGGTTCCCAGGCGGCTTCACGGGCGATATCGTCTGCTGACGCGAGAGGTCTTCGATCACGGACGGACGGCATGACAGACCAGCAGCTTCCCCCGCGCCTCCAGGAGACCGAGCGGACCCGGCATCGACGGTTGCGGGAGCAGGGGAGCGTCGACCGGGCCGAGCTCGACGCGATTCTCGGCGCGGGGTTCGTGTGCCATGTCGGGGTGGTCGTGGACGGGGTGCCGATGGTGGTGCCGACCGTGTACGGAAGTGACGGGCGGCAGCTGTGGTTCCACGGTTCCGTCGCCAGTCGCAGCCTCGTCACCGCGCCGGAAACGGAGGTGTGCGTGACCGTCACGCACGTCGACGGGCTGGTCCTCGCCCGGTCGGTGTTCGAGCACGGGGTGAACTACCGCTGCGCGATGGTGTACGGCGTGCCCCGCCAGGTCACCGACCCGGACGAGAAGCTGGCGGGGCTGCGGTGCCTGACGGAGCACGCGGCGCCGGGCCAGTGGGCGTACGCGCGGCGGCCGAACCGCAAGGAGCTGGCCGCGACCGCGTTGCTCGCCCTGCCCCTCGACGAGGCGTCCGTGAAGATCCGCACCGGCGGCCCCGACGACGGGGACGGGCCGGACGCGGCGCTCGGACTCTGGGCCGGCACCCTGCCGCTGCACACCACATGGGGCGGCCCGGAGCCCGACCCGCTGCTCCCCGCCGGGATCGAGACGCCGCCGCACATCACGAACCGGAGCCGCGCCGACGGCCGTTGAGAGGGCGGAGAGCTCGGGGGCCACCAGCCACGCGGCCCACGTCCACGTCGGTCACAGGCCGCAGGCCACTCGGCCCAAGGCGCCCGTCCGTCAGAGCCCGCCCGCCACCCGGACCACGGCTCCCGTCGCGTAGGAAGCGTCGGGCGAGAGGAGCCAGGAGACGGCGCCCGTGATCTCCTCGGGGCGGCCCGCGCGGCCCATCGGGATGTTCGCGGCGACCTTGGCGGGGCGCCGGGGGTCCTCGTGGAAGTCGGTCCAAATGGTGCCCGGCGCAACGCAGTTGACGCGGATGCCCTGCCCGGCGACCTCCTTGGCGAGGCCGACCGTCATCGCGTCGACGGCCGCCTTGGCCGCCGCGTAGTGCACGTACTGGCCGGGCCCGCCGAGGGTCGCCGCCGCCGAGGAGATGTTGACGATCGCGCCGCTCCCCCGCGCGGACATGTCCCGTACGGCCCGGCGGGCGCAGAGCAGGTAGCCGAGCACGTTGACGTCGAGGGCGCGGCGCATGCCCTCCGCGTCGGCCTCGGCGAGCGGGCCGTTGGGGCCGCTGACCCCGGCGTTGTTGACCAGGCCGGTCACCGGCCCGAGTTGGCGTGCGGTGTCGAAGAGGTGGTCCACGTCGGTCTCGTCGGCCGTGTCCACGCGGACGGTCAGGCACCGGCGGCCGTGCGCCCGTACCGCCTCCGCGACCTGCTCGGCGGCCGATGTGTCCGCGCGGTAGCCGATGACGACGTCGTGGCCTTCGGCGGCCAGGCGTACGCAGATCGCGGCGCCGATGCCGCGGCTCCCGCCGGTGACGACGGTGACCGGCCGGCCGCCCTCCCCCTGTGACTGCTCCCGCTGCACTTGGACCTCCCTGCAACCGCCACGATTTGATCGATCATCGATCAGAACATCCCCACCGCCCCCACATCAAGGCCGCCCGACGTATTGAAACGGTCGGTTCAAAACCTGCTACGCTCCAGCCATGGCACGACCGCGGATGTTCGACGAGGACCGGGCCCTGGAGTCCGCCATGCGCCTGTTCTGGGAGAAGGGGTACGAAGCCACCTCCACCCAGGACCTGTGCGAGGCCACCGGGCTCGGCCGGAGCAGCGTCTACAACACCTTCGACAGCAAGCACGCGCTGTTCATGCGCGCACTCGCCCGCTACATCGACATGACGACGAGCAACCAGCTCGCCCTCCTCGACGACCCGGCCCGCACCGTCACCGAGCGGATCGAGGCGCTGTTCGCCGCGACCATCGAGACCGAGGAGGAGAACCGCCGCGAAGGCCGCGGCATCGGCTGCCTCGGCGTCAACAGCAGTACGGAGCTGGCGGGCCGGGACGCCGAGGTCGCGGAGCTGATCCGGCGCGACCAGGAGCGGCGGCTCGACTCGCTGCGCCAGGCCGTCGCGGCAGGCCAGCGCGCCGGCGAACTGGCCGACGCGCGCGACGCGGACGCCCTGGCGCGGTTCCTCAACGCGGTGATCGCCGGCATGCGCGTCTCGGCGCAGAACGGGGCCGACCGCCGCACCCTCGAAGGCATCGCCGCCTGCGCCATGGACTCCCTGACCCACTGAACCCCGCCACCCACGCCCCTCGGGGCCCGGTTCCGCGGTTCTGCAGTTCCACGGTTCCGCGTACCCAAATTTTGAACCGATCCATCTAAAACTACGGAGGAACCCACCCATGCCACGCGCCGTGTACGTACTCGCCCTCGGCATCTTCGCGATGGTGACCAGCGAGTTCGTCGTCGCCGGACTGATGCCGCAGATGGCCGACGGGCTCGATGTGACCGTCCCTCAGATCGGTTACCTGATCACCGTGTTCGCCGTCGCCATGGCGGTCGGCGGGCCGTTCCTCGCGCTGGCCGTGATGCGGCTGCGGCCGAAGCAGGCGCTGTCGATCCTGTTCGCGGTCTTCCTCGTCGGCAACGTCCTGGCCGCCACGGCGCCGACGTACGGCGTGATGGTGGCGGCGCGGGTCGTCACCGGGATCGCCTCGCAGGCGTTCTTCGGCGTCGCCGTGTCCGTGTGCTCGGCGCTCACGCGGGAGGAGGTGCGGGGCCGGGCCATCGCCGTGGCCATGAACGGGCTGATGCTCGGCACGCTGCTCGGCCTGCCGATCGCGACGTTCGTCGGCGGTCACCTGGGCTGGCGTGCGGCGTTCTGGGCGATCACCGGGCTGACCGTCGTCGCAGCGGCCGTCACGCTGCTCGCCGTGCCGCAGATCGAGCGGCCGGCCACCGGGGCGGGCGGCGGGTTCCGCGGTGAGATCGCGGTGTTCCGCAAGCCGCGGCTGTGGCTGGTGCTGTCGACGAGCACGCTCATCATCGGCGCGACGTTCGCCGCGTTCAGCTACTTCAACCCGATCCTCACCCGGGTCAGCGGCTTCGACGCGGGCACCGTTCCCGTCCTGCTCGTCGCGTACGGCGCCGCCACCGTCGTCGGCAACACCGTCGTCGGGCGGCTCGCGGACGGGTGGGCCGTCGGGGTGCAGGTCGCCGGGCTCGCCCTCAACTCCCTTTTCCTGACGGGCTTCGCGCTGCTCGCCGACCTCCCCGCGGCGGCCGTCGTCCTCATGCTCGGCATCGGCCTGGTCGGCGTCACGATGAACCCGGCGATGGCCACACGCGTGCAGCGCACCGGCAACGCGGGGCCGCTGGTGAACACCGTGCACACCTCGTTCATCACCCTCGGCGTGATCGTCGGCTCGTCCGTCGGCGGGCTGCTCATCGGGGCGTACGGGCTGCGCTCCCCGCTGTGGCTCGGCGCCGGGCTCGCCCTGCTCGGCCTGCTCTCCCTCCTCCCCGAGCTGTGGTGGCGCCGCCGCACCCCGCCACCCGCCCGCGCCTCGGTCGTGGCCGCCGGTTCCGCCCCGGCTTCCGGTGCCGGGTCGCCGTACGCTGACTCCGGTACGCGCTGAGCCGCGCGGCCCGCGTACGGACGCGAGAAAGGTCGGCCGGAAGTGGGCGAGGTGTCGGGGCAGGACGGGCAGGAGCTTCAGGGCGTGCTGGCGGAGCTGGCCGCGCTCGACGATCCGAAGGTGCGCGCGGTCAACGAGCGGCACGGCGACGACCACGGCGTGAACCTCGGCAAGCTGCGGGCGCTCGCCAAGCGGCTGAAGACGCGGCAGGACCTGGCGCGCGAGCTGTGGGCCACCGACGACACCGCGGCCAAGCTGCTCGCCCTGCTGATCTGCCGCCCGAAGGCGTTCGGCCGGGACGAGCTGGACGCGATGGTCCGCGCGGCCCGGACGCCCAAGGTGCACGACTGGCTCGTGAGCTACGTCGTCAAGAAGAGCCCGTACGCCGAGGAGCTGCGGGTGGCGTGGACGGCCGACCCGGACCCGGCGGTCGCGAGCGCCGGGTGGGCGCTGACCGCCGAGCGGGTGGTGAAGCGGCCGGAGGGCCTCGACCTTGCGGGGCTCCTCGACGTGGTCGAAGCGGAGATGAAGGACGCGCCGGAACGGCTGCAGTGGGCGATGAACGCGTGCCTCGCGCAGATCGGCATCGAGCACCCGGACCTCCGCGCCCGCGCGCTGGACATCGGTGAGCGGTTGGAGGTCCTCAAGGACTACCCGACGTCGCCGGGCTGCACGTCGCCGTACGCGCCGGAGTGGATCGGCGAGATGGTGCGGCGCAAGAGTCTCGCGTAGGGCTCGGCCGGGATCCCCGCGGGCGGGAGCAGGCGCTCGCGGGGCCGTCCCGTTCTCCGCCGGTGCTTCCGTCGCGTGCTCCGCCGGTACTGTTTCAGGGCACCCCCGAATCGTCCCGCCGTGCCTTCCCGGTACGTACGCCTGCGGAAGGCCGCCCATGGATCAGCACCCCGAAACCCGTACGCCCTCCTCGCCCCGTTCCGGCTTCGCCGGGCTCGGGTTGCCCGGGGCGGTGCTGCGGGTCCTCGGCGAGCGCGGTGTGCGCGAGCCGTTCCCGATCCAGGCGGCCACCATCCCGGACGCGCTCGACGGGCGGGACGTGCTGGGGCGCGGACGCACCGGCTCCGGCAAGACGCTCGCGTACGGGCTGCCGCTGCTGGCCCGCACCGCCGGGCGGCGGGCCGAGCCGAAGCAGCCGCTCGCGCTGGTGCTCGCGCCGACGCGGGAGCTGGCCCAGCAGGTCGGCGAGGCGCTCACGCCGTACGCGGAGGCGCTGGGGCTGCGGCTCGCGACCGTCGTCGGCGGGCTGCCCATCGCCCGCCAGATCGCGGAGCTGCGCGGCGGCGCCGAGGTGGTCGTGGCCACGCCCGGCCGGCTGCACGACCTGGTCGCACGCAAGGCGCTGCGGCTCGGGCGGGTGCGGACCACCGTGCTCGACGAGGCGGACCAGATGTGCGACCTGGGCTTTCTGCCGCAGGTCAGCGAGGCGCTCGACCAGGTGGCGGCGGACGGCCAGCGGCTGCTGTTCTCGGCGACCCTGGACGGGGACGTCGACCGGCTGGTGCGCACGTATCTGCACGAGCCGGTCGTGCACTCCGTCGACCCGGCGGCGGGCGCGGTGGCGACGCTCGACCATCACGTCCTGGTGGTGCAGGGGCCCGAGCGGTACGAGGTCGCGACGGAGATCGCCGCCCGCGACGGCCGGGTGCTGCTGTTCCTGGAGACCCGGCACTCCGTCGACCTGCTCACCCGGCGGCTGCGGGCGGGCGGGGTGCACGCCGCCGCGCTGCACAGCGGGAAGTCCCAGCCGCAGCGCGAGCAGACCCTCGCGCGGTTCCGGAACGGCGAGGTCACGGCGCTCGTCGCGACCGGCGTCGCGGCGCGCGGGCTGCACGTCGACGACCTGGGCCTGGTCGTGAACGTCGACCCGCCCACCGACCCGAAGGACTACCTGCACCGGGCCGGGCGCACCGCACGCGCCGGGGAGTCGGGGCGCGTCGTCACGCTCGTACTGTCGGGCGGGCGGCGGGAGTTGAGCGAGGTGACGGCCGCCGCGGGCGTCCGGCCGGAGGTCGCGAAGGTGCGTCCGGGGGACGCCGAGCTGCGCCGGATCACCGGGGCGCGACGGCCCTCGGGGAAGCCGCTCGACGAGGACGCGGCAGCCGGTTCCGGCCGTGCCAAGAACACCCATCAGCCGTTCCGCGGGCTCGGCAGCAGCAAGAGCGCCGGGCAGGGCGGGCGCGGACAGGGCGGCAGCGGGCAGGGCGGCAGCGGCGGCCGCTCGGCGCGCAAGTCGGCCGAGGCGCGGAAGCTGGCGGAGGCCCGGAAGGCGGCGCGGGTACGGCGGGGGCGCTGAGGCCGCGTACGCCGCAGGGGCCCGGGCCCGGGGTCTCGGGGAAGCGCGTCACCGTGAGCTGATCCGCAGCTGCACCTCCCGCTCCTGGTCGCCCGAGACCGTGCCCTCGTCGTGGAACTCGAAGGCGTCCTCCAGGGCGGTGTGCACGGAGGCCACGTCCAGCGGTGTGCCCTGCAGCGTGACCTCGACCGGGCCGTGCACGCCCACCGGCCTGCGCGGCACGCTCGCCGGGGACGGCGGGGTCGTCACGTCCAGGGTCGCCGACCAGACGGTGGGGTGGTGCTGGTGCGTGTCGGGGGCGACGGGGCCGCAGTCCTCGTACGGGAAGAGGCTGCTCAGGTAGTCGAGGACCGCGTGCGCCTCGTCCTCCTTGCAGTCGCTCAGCGTCACGGTGACGCAGCGGCTGCTCGTGGCGCGGCCGGCCTCCGGTCCCGGGTCCTTGCTCTTGGTGCTCTGGTCGTTCATGGGGCTGCGTCCTTCGGGCGAGGCGTGCTTCGGTGGGGGCGTGCTCGGCCGGGGCGTCCTCGTCGGTTCGTGGGCGTGCTTCGTGCTTCGTGCTTCGTACGCTGCCGACCGCCACTGTCCAGACAACCACCGCCGCCGCACGGGCGCGCGCGGGCGGCGTTCCGGCGGTCCCGCATCCCGGCGTTCCGGCGTTCCGGCGCTCCGCGGGCGGGTCGGGGCCCGCTCACTCCTGGCAGAGGCAGAACGGGTGCCCCGCCGGGTCCGCGTACACGCGCCAGCCGCGCTCCCCGTCCCGGTCGTCCAGGTCGAGCGGCACCGCGCCCAGGGACAGGGCCTGCGTCTCGGCGGCGCCCATGTCCCTGACGTGGAAGTCCAGGTGGAGCTGCTGCGAGTTGGCGTCCGCGCGCGGCCACTCCGGCGGGCGGTGGCCGGGGGCGCGCTGGAAGGCGATGCGGTGGCCGCCGGGGGCGTACAGGTCGTACCAGTCGTCGTCGTACTTCTTCACCTCGCCGCCGAGGAGCCCGTGGTAGAAGCCCGAGAGGGCGACCGGGTCGGGGCAGTCCACGGCCACGAGGCAGTACTCCACTCCAGGCATGTCCGTCCTCCTTCTCCGCGTCTCCGTGCCGACCGGGTGCCCCGCTGGGGCCGGGCCACACCGCACCCGGAGGGCTGAGCGGTCCGGTCCGGGGAACCCGGGCGGTCCGGGACTCGGGCGGCGCGGCGGGCGAATCCCGTTATGCGCGGCGGCGAGCCCGGTAAAGGAGGGTCCATGAAGCGTTTCGCAGGTCTGGCGTCGGCCGCGGCGGGCACGGTCGCGTTCCTCCCGCTCGCCGCCCTGGTCTCCCCGTGGTGGTGGTTCGCGGTCGGGGTGTGCGCCGCGCCGACCCTCGTGGGCGGGTACGACCTGCTGCAGCGCCGCCACACCGTGCTGCGGAACTACCCGGTCATCGGGCACCTGCGGTACGGCCTGGAGTCGGTCCGCCCGCAGCTGCAGCAGTACTTCGTGGAGCGGGACTACGACGGCCGTCCGTACGACCGCGACACCCGCACCATCGTGTACGAGCGGGCCAAGGGCGTGGACGCCGAGGACCCGTTCGGCAGCGAGCGCGACATGTACGCGCGCGGCTACGAGTACCTGGTCCCGTCCATCTCCCCCGTCGACGTGCCCGAGCGGCCCCCGCGCGTGCGGGTCGGCGGGCCCGACTGCACCCGGCCGTACGACATGGCGCTGCTCAACGTGTCCGCGATGAGCTTCGGCTCGCTGTCCTCCAACGCCCTGCTCGCCCTCAACTCCGGCGCGGCGCAAGGGGGTTTCGCGCACGACACGGGCGAGGGCGGGATCTCCGAGCACCATCTGCGGCCCGGCGGCGACCTGGTCTGGGAGATCGGCACCGGCTACTTCGGCTGCCGTACGCGGGACGGGGACTTCGACCCGGAGCAGTTCGCGGACAAGGCGGCGCTGCCCGCGGTGCGGTGCCTGTCCCTGAAGCTGTCGCAGGGGGCCAAGCCGGGCATCGGCGGCGTGCTCCCGGCGGGGAAGGTCAACGCGGAGATCGCGGCCGTACGCGGGGTGCCGGAGGGGCGGACGGTGGTGTCGCCGCCGTACCACCGGGCGTTCGCGACGCCGCGCGAGCTCGTCCGATTCCTGGCCCGCATGCGGGAGTTGGCCGACGGCAAGCCCGTGGGGTTCAAGGTGTGCCCCGGTTCGCGGGCGCAGATCCTCGCGGTGTGCAAGGCGATGCTCGCGGAGGAGGTCACGCCGGACTTCATCGTGGTCGACGGCGCGGAGGGCGGTACGGGGGCGGCGCCGCTGGAGTTCGCGGACCATCTGGGGATGCCGCTCACCGAGGGCCTGATCACCGTGCACCACGCGCTGGTCGGCACGGGCCTTCGGGACCGGGTGCGGATCGGGGCGAGCGGCAAGGTGGCCACCGGCTCGGACATCGTGAAACGCCTGGTCATGGGCGCCGACTACACCAACGCGGCGCGGGCGATGATGTTCGCCGTCGGCTGCATCCAGGCCCAGGCCTGCCACACCAACCGCTGCCCGACCGGCGTCACCACGCAGGACCCGCGCCGGGTCCGGGCGCTGCACGTCGGCGACAAGTCCGAGCGTGTCGCCCGCTACCAGCAGGCCACGGTGGAGAGCGCGCTGCAGATCATGGCCGCGATGGGCGTACGCGAACCGGCCGGGCTGACCCCGCACATGCTGCTCCGGCGCGGCGGCGACGCGGTGTTCCGCTCGTACGCCGAGCTGTACGTGCCGCCGGAGCCGGGCGAACTGTGCGCTCAGCCGCCGGAGGCGTGGGCGGCGGACTGGGAGCGGGCGGACCCGGACCGGTTCACGGTCTGAGTGCGTCCGGGCACGGCGTGGGCGTCCGGAGTGCGATGAACGGGCCGTGACGTTCCGTGGCCGATGGTGTGGATGGGGCTGACACCGGGCCGAGCCCGCCCGAACAGTGGGGAGGGCGACGACGGACGACGGCACGGCGGTCGGCCTCGGGCACGCGAAGCAGCGGTGCGTCGCCGCGGTCCTCATCTGCGCGGCCGGGCGGGCGGTGCCGACGGAACGCCTCATCGACCGCGTCTGGGGCGAGCACCCGCCGCCGTCAGCGCGCAACGTGCTGTACGGGTACATCGCGCGGCTCCGGAGAGTGCTGCGGTCGGCGGCCGCCGGCAGGGACTGCGTCCGGCTCGTGCGCGGCGTGGACGGCTACCGCCTCACCCTCGGCCCCGACCAGGTGGACGTGCACCGCTTCACCCGCCTCACGTCCGCCGCGACGGCAGCGTTCCGCGCGGGCGACGACGTACACGGAGCCCAACTCCTCGGCGAGGCCCTGGAGTTGTGGCGCGGGTCGCCGCTCTCGGGGGTGTCAGGACAGTGGGCGGAGGCCCGGCGCACCCAGCTCGAACGGGACCGCCTCACCGCCCGGACCGACCTCGCGGAGGCCGAGTTGCGCCTCGGCCGGCACCGCACCGCCCTGCCCGCGCTGCGCCGCCTCGCCGCCGCGCACCCCCTCGACGAGCGCGTGGCACGCCAGCTGATGACGGCCCTCTACCGGGACGAGCAACCGGCCGAGGCGCTACGCCAGTTCGAGCAGACCCGCCGCAGCCTCGTCGAGCACCTCGGCACGGACCCCGGCCCCGAACTGGCCGCCGCGCACCGCCGCATCCTCCGCAACGACCCGGCCCTGCTCGGCGACGCCCTGCCCGAACCCCTCAACTCCCCTCCCCCACAGGCACGTTGACGCTCGGCGCGATCGGCGGCGAGGCGGCCATGCCGTACGTCCACGACGTACTCGACGAGCTGCACCTTCGGCATCCCGAGCTCACCGTCGAGGTGCGTTCGCTCGGGTTCGCCGAACAGTTCGCCGAGTTGGCCGACGGGGGCGTGCAGGCGGCGTTCCTTCGGCCGCCGCTCCCCCCGGACCTCGACTCCGTGACGCTCACCGCCGAGCCGCGCGTGGTGTGCCTGGCCGAGGACGACCCGCTGGCCGCCGCCGACCGGCTCGACCTGACCGACCTGGGCGACCGTCCCGTCGTCGACGTACCGCCCGAAGTCCCCCGGTTCTGGTGGGACTTCTGGGCGGCCAACCCGCGCCCCGACGGGCGCCCGGCACGGTTCGGGCCCGTCGTGTCCGGCGTGGAGGGGCTGCTGCTCGCCGTGGCCCGGGGCCAGGCCGTCGCCTTCCTCCCCGCCGCGGCCCGCACCCTCTTCCCCCGCCCCGGCGTCCGCTACGTCGACGTGCCCGGCCTCCCTCCGACGCGCGCCGCACTCGCCTGGCACCGCGCCCACGCGAGCCACCCGTCGACCAGCGCGGCGGCGGAGGCGGCCCGCAGGGTGCGGGCGAACCACCGGACCGCAAGGGGCGGCAACCCGCCACGCCGGTGCGCACGTAACGCGCCATCCTCGTGCGCGCGTTGACCTTGCGCTCCCCCAACTCCCGTCGCTGATCTAGGATTTGACGGGTCAGCACTTCAGGGGGCGGGGCATGCGGCCGAAGCGGCTCAACGTGAAGATCACCATTCCGTTCGTCGGCGAGATCAGCGGCGAGTGGGAGCCCGACGACACGGAGCGGCGGGCGGCCTGGGAGCTGTACGTCGAGCTCGTGACGCGGGTCTCCGTCGTACCGCTCCCGCCCGGTGAGGGCTCGGCGCGCGAGGCGCTGTCGTCGATGTACAGCCTGTTCGGCACGGTCCGCGAACTCCTCAAGCGGTACGGGCCCGACGTGGCGCCGCCCGGCGACCGGGACGAGGTGTCGCTCGGCGCGCTCGCCGTGACGGTCCTCAACAACGCGGTGCGGCCCGTCCTCACCCGGTGGCACCCGCGGCTCACCGTCCGGGAGAGCGCCCGGCCCGCCGGCCGTTCCGCGGTCGAGCACGAGAACAGCTGGGAGGAGATCGACGCGCTGCGCGCCGATCTGGAGTCGCTGCGCCGCGTCCTGGTCGAACTCGCCCAGGTCCTGGGCGCGGTGGCGGGGGCGGCCGACCTGATCCGGGTGTCCGAGAGCGTGCCCCGGCAGCACCCGGCCGACGACGGCGCGCACCGGGCGGCGGGCCGATGATCAAGGCGTTCTTCTCGTACTCGACGCAGGACGCCGCCTTCGTACGGGAGGTGGCCGCCGATGTCGGGCGGGCCTTCGCGACGATCGACTACCGCTCGTTCCAGGCGGGCGGCGACCTCCTGGCGGCGGTCGACTCGGCCGTGAAGGAGTCCGCGGCGTTCGTGCTGTTCCTCAGCAGGGCCGCGCTGGCCTCGCCGTGGGTGCGGCACGAGATCGACGAGGCGAAGTTCCACAGCGCCATGGGGCGGCTGAAGAACGTCCTCGTGGTGCGCATGGACCGGTCGATCACGACCGAGGAACTGCCGGAGTGGCTGAACCGCGCCAAGCACATCACCACCATCTCGGCGAAGCCCGCGGCCCGGAAGATCCGCACGCTCATCGACGATCTCGTACGGCAGGGGCAGAGTCCGCGCTTCGTCGGCAGGTCCACGGAGATCGCCAAGCTGCAGGACGTGTTCGCGGCGCCGGAACCGGGCGCGGAGAGCCAAGTGGCGTGTGTGGCGGGGCTCTCCGGGATCGGCCGGCGGGCCACGCTGACGAAGATGGTCCGCGAGTCCCTCGACCTGGAGGCGCTCCTCGTCGTGGACGTGGAGCCGGGCGACACCGTGCAGGCGCTCGCGGCGAAGCTGTCCGCCCTGGTCGACCCGTCGGAGACACCCGAGGAGTCGCTGCGCCGCACCAAGGAGATCACCGCACTCGGCGACGAGCGGGCGCTCGCCCGGGCGTTGGGCAAACTCCAGGAGATCTGCGACTACCACCAGATGCCCGTGCTCAACGACACGGGCGGGCTGCTCGACAACGACGGCGACATCGCGCCGTTCATCCTCGACCTGATCGAGGCCCTCGGCCAGTACCCGAACGTGGTGACCGCGCTCCTCACCCACCGGCGCCCCGCCCCCGAACGGTTCGTGGCGCGCGGGATGCGCCCGCCGTCGGTGGTGCATCTGCAGCCGCTCGACGACTCCGACATCAGCCGGCTCGTCGGCCTGATGGCGAAGGCCCGGCAGCTCACGCTGGCCCCGGCGACCGTCAAGAAGATCACCGGCGCGGTGCACGGCTACCCGCCGTCGGTGACGTACGCCCTGGAGCTGGTGCAGGCGTACGGGCCCGACCTCGGGATCCGCGGGACGATGCTGTCGGACTTCGGCGCGTCCCCGTTCATGCGCTATCTCAAGGACAACAAGTTCAGCGGCCTGGAGCAGAAGATCCTGCGGGTGATGGCGGCCAACAGCCCGCTGCCGCTGCAGGTCCTGCAGGAGGCGACCGGCACGTCGGACGAGGACGTGCAGCGCGCCCTGGTCCGCCTCATCGACCTGTCCCTGATCGTGCCGACGCCCGGCGGCTGGTACGAGGTGTCGGGCCCGGCGACGGACGCGATCCGCCGCGAGTTCGGCTCCTGCCACAAGGACGAGTACGGGGCGGTCGCGAGCCGGCTCGACGAGTTCCTGGCGATGTCCGACGACGGCACCGACTTCCTCGCCCTGCAGCGGACCCTGTTCCGCGCCATCGACATGGCCGGGCAGCGCTCCACGCCGCGCGCGTACGCCCTGGTCACGGACCGGGTGAAGCTGGCCGAGCAGTACTACCACGAGCAGGAGTACCAGCGGGCCGTCGACATGGCGACGGACGCCCTCGGCTCCGACCCGAACATCCACCAGGCCCGGATGACGCTGATCCGCGCCCATGTGAAGCTCAGCGAGTACGACGAGGCGCGCGAGCACATCGGGCATCTCAAGCAGCGCGGCCAGATCCGGGACGCGTTCTTCCTGCTCGGCTTCCTGGAGCGGCACCGGGGCGAGCACCGGGAGGCGCTGAACAACTATCAGAAGGCTTTGGACAGCGGCCGCGGCGGCATGGCCATCCACCGCGACATGGCGGACTGCTGCGTACGGCTCGGCGATCTCGTGCGCGCGGAGGAGCACATCTCGCGGGCGGAGGAGAAGCAGCCCGACAACCGGTACGTGGTCGACCTGAAGATCCAGATCGCCTGCAAGCTGGGCGACCGGCAGACCGCCCTCAACCTGCTCGTACGCCTCGCGGACATCGACCGGGCGGAGATGGTCAGCCACCGCACGTCCCGCGTCGAGTACCTGTCGGGGAACATGGAGGACGCGTACGAGTTCGCGCTGCGGGCCGTCAACATGTCGGACAAGGTGCGGTTCGAGGTGCTCGCCAACTACATCCAGTGCGCGCTGCGCACCAACCGGGTGAGCGAAGCGAGCGTCGCCCTGGAGCAGTTGGACCGCAAGTTCAGCAGGCAGCGGCGCGACATCCGCACCGGCCTGCGCGCCCGGCTCTGCATCGCGGAGCAGGACTACCTGACGGCGTACGAGCACACGCAGCGGTTCATCAGCCCCGAGCGGCTCGTGCATCTGCAGATCCGCCGGGACGCGCTGCGTGGACTGCTCACCGGCACGGCCCTCGACCCCGCCCAACGGGCCGTGCACAAGGCCGAGTTGAAGCGCTGCGAGGATCGGCTCGCCGGTATCCGCGAGGAGGACTTCGACTTGGACGCCCGGGGCGACACGGAGTAGCCCTCGCGGGGAGCGGGGCCGGGGGCCGTCCGGGCGGACCGTCAGGCGCCCTGCTGCGCCTGACGCCCCACCGCGAGGACCAGCGCCGCGCTCGCCGCGCACCGGATGCGGCCGTCGCGTACCGCCGACAGAGCCTCGTCCAGCGGTACGTGATGCACCTTCAGGTCCGCCTCGACCGGTTCCGGGGACGCCGGGTACGGGTCGGGGGCGTGGGCGGCCCAGAGGTGGACGCGGGCGGGCGTCGCGCCGGGCAGGGGGTGCAGGGCGCCGAGGCTGCTCCAGGCGCCGTCGCGGTAGCCGGTCTCCTCGGCGAGTTCGCGGCGGGCGGCCGCCTCGGGGCTCGCGTCGGCCGGGTCGACGGCGCCGCCGGGGAGTTGCCACATCACGCCGGTCAGGTAGTGGTGCTGTTCGCAGACGAGGATCGCGCCGTCGACGAGGGCGGCGATGCGCACCTGGTCGGGGACCTGCACCCAGTTGTAGGGGCCGGTGCTGCCGTCGGGGAACGTGACCTCGTCCCGGTAGGCGGTCAGGCGCGGGGTGGCGTACAGAGGTGTGCGTCGGTGGCGGGCCCAGGGGCCGAGCTCGGGGTCCTGGGAGCCGGCTTGCTGTTCGTCCATGGGTGAAGTCCTGCCCAGGACGGGGGCGTTCATGAGGGCGGGCGGCCCGGGCGGCTCACGTGACGAGGGCGCGCCCGCGGCGTCTCGCATCCCGCTTCACTCGATTGTGACCGGCATCACAGTTCCATGTCCGGTGTCCGCAGGTCATCATATGACGCGATCGCCGCACGGAATCCGGACCGGGAGCCGCACCCCGGACGCGGCAGAGCGAAACGAGGAAGTTTCATGAACGACCAGGTCAGGCAGGCCCGGCCGCGCGTGGGCGTGGTGGGCCTCGGGGCCATGGGGCTCGGGATGGCCCGCAGCCTCCGCACGGCGGGCTTCGACGTCGGCGTCCACGACCTGCGCCCCGAAGTGGCCGCCGCGTTCGCCGAGCAGGGCGGCACCGCCCACGCCTCCGCCGCCGCCCTGGCCGCCGAGGTCGACGTCCTGGTCGGTGTCGTCGTCAACTCCGCGCAGGTCGAGTCGGTGCTGTTCGGCACCGGGGACGGTACGGGCGGGGCCGCCGACGCCCTCCGGCCCGGTGCCGTCTACGTGATGTGCTCCACCGCCGACCCGGACTGGTCCGCCGGCCTGGAGAAGCGGCTCGCCGAGCGCGGCGTGCTCTACCTGGACGCCCCGATCTCCGGCGGCGCCGCCCGGGCCGCGAGCGGCGAGCTCACCATGATGACCTCGGGCTCCCCGGCCGCGTACGCGCTCGCCGACCCGGTGCTCGACGCGATGAGCAGCACCGTCTACCGCCTGGGCGAGACGGCCGGCACCGGCTCCAAGGTGAAGATCGTCAACCAGCTGCTCGCGGGCGTGCACATCGCCGCGGCCGCCGAGGCGATGGCCCTCGGCATCAAGGCGGGCGTGCCCGCCGAGGCGCTGTACGAGGTGATCACGCACAGCGCGGGCAACTCCTGGATGTTCAAGAACCGGATGGCGCACGTCCTCGCCGGGGACTACACGCCGCTGTCCGCCGTCGACATCTTCGTCAAGGACCTCGGGCTCGTGCTCGACGCGGCCCGGCCGGAGAAGTTCCCGCTGCCTCTCGCCTCAACCGCGCACCAGATGTTCCTGCAGGCGTCCGCGTCCGGCCTCGGCGGCGAGGACGACAGTGCGGTGATCAAGATCTTCCCCGGTGTCGAACTGCCCGGACAGCAGGGTGACTTCGGACAGCAGGGCGAGGCCGGGCCGAACGGCCGGACCGGACAGAAGGGCGAGCGCTGACATGACCATCCGACTCGGCTGCATCGCCGACGACTTCACCGGCGCCACCGACCTCGCCAACAACCTCGTACGCGCAGGCATGCGGGTCGTCCAGCTGATCGACGTCCCCGCGCCCGGCACCCCGCGCCCGGACGACGCGGACGCCGTCGTCATCGCCCTCAAGTCGCGCACCACGCCCGTCGCGGAGGCCGTCGACGAGTCGCTGCGGGCCCTCGCGTGGCTGCGGGGCGCGGGCGCGGAGCAGATCTACTTCAAGTACTGCTCGACCTTCGACTCGACCCCGGCCGGGAACATCGGCCCCGTCACCGAGGCCCTGATGGACGCGCTCGGCACGGACTTCACCGTGGCGACGCCCGCGTTCCCGGACAACGGGCGGACCGTGTTCAAGGGCCACCTCTTCGTCGGCGACGTGCTGTTGAGCGACAGCGGCATGCGCCACCACCCGCTCACGCCGATGACCGACTCCAACCTGGTGTCCGTCCTCCAGGCGCAGACCACCCGCCCGGTCGGCCTCGTCGACCACACCGCGGTCGCCGCCGGAGCGGACGAAGTCCGCGACCGTATCGAGGAGTTGCGCAAGGAGGGCTTCGGCGCCGCGATCGTGGACGCCGTCTCCAACGACGACCTCGTACGGCTCGGCGCCGCCGTGAAGGGCCTGCCGCTCGTCACGGCCGGCTCCGGTCTGGCGATCGGGCTGCCCGCGAACTGGGGCTTCGAGCCGACCGCCACGGCGGCCCGACTCCCGCCGCCCGGCGGCCTGCAGGCGATCGTCTCCGGCTCGGTGTCGACCGCGACCAACGGCCAGGTGCTCGACTTCCTGCGCAGCGGCCGGCCCGCGTTCAGCGTCGACCCGCTGCGGATCGCCGCCGGTGAGGACGTCGCCGGGCAGGCCCTCGCGTTCGCCGAGCGGCACCTCGCCGACGGGCCCGTGCTCGTCTACTCCACCGAGACGCCCGACGCCGTCAAGAACGTGCAGGGCAGGCTCGGCGCCGCCGAGGCCGGCGAGCTCGTCGAGCAGACCCTGGCCCGGGTCGCCAAGGGCCTGATCGGCCTGGGCGTACGGCAGTTGGCGGTCGCGGGCGGCGAGACCTCCGGGGCCGTGGTGCAGGCGCTCGGCCTCACCGGGCTCCGCATCGGACCGCAGATCGACCCGGGCGTGCCGTGGTGCGCGGCCACGCTGCCCGGCGACGGCGGAGGCAGCGGCGAGCCCCTGCACATCACCCTCAAGTCCGGCAACTTCGGCGGCCCCGGCTTCTTCACCGAGGCGTTCACCCGCCTCGCGGCCGAGCAGACCGCCGAGCAACCCGCCGGGCAGACCTCCGGACAGGCCCCCGGGGAGCACGCATGAGCACCCTCGACGAGCACGCCGTCGCCGCCGCCCGCGCCGAGATCGTCCGCGTCGGCACCAGCCTCTTCGACCGCGGATACGTGCACGCCAGCGCCGGCAACATCAGCGCCAGGCTCGACGGCGGGCACCTGATCACGCCGACCGACGCCGCCCTCGGCTTCCTCTCCCCGGAGCGGCTCGCCCTGGTCGACGCGGACGGCACGCAGGTCGGCGGCGACCGGGCCAGCAAGACCCTCACGCTGCACCGGCGGATCTACGCGGCCGACCCCACGGCCCGGTTCGTGATCCACACCCACTCCACGCATCTCGTCGGCCTCACCCTGGCCGGCGTGTGGAGCGCGGACGACGTGCTCCCGCCGATCACGCCGTACTACGTCATGAAGGTCGGGCACGTCCCGCTCGTCCCGTACCACCGGCCCGGCGATCCCGTGGTGGCCGACCTGGTCAGCGGGCACATCGAGCGGCGCGCGGCCGCCGGCACCCCGATCAGGGCCGTGCTGCTCGACCGGCTCGGCCCCGTCGTCTGGGGCCCGGACGCGGCATCCGCGCTCGCCGTCCTGGAGGAGCTGGAGGAGACCGCGCGCCTCTGGCTGCTCACCGACCGCCGCCCCGCGCCCCTGCCCGCCTCCGCGCTCGACGAGCTGAAGGCCACGTTCGGCGCCTCCTGGTGACCCACGGGGCCCACCCGCCCCGCACCCGTCGCACCGCGGCACTGCTCCACCCGTACGACCGCTCATCCCGTACGACAGCTCCCCCGTACGGCCGTTCATCTCCCTGCCCGAGAATCCCCTGAGCCGCAGATAGGATTCCGCATGTCCACGTCCACCGCGACGGCCGAGGCACCCGACCTCGCCCGCGAGAACGCCGTGTTCCGCAAGGTCGTTCTCCGCATCGTCCCCTTCCTGATCCTCTGCTACGTCTTCTCGTACCTGGACCGCGTCAACGTCGGCTTCGCCAAGCTGCAGATGTCGGACGACCTCGGTCTGAGCGAGGCGGCGTACGGCCTGGGCGCGGGGCTGTTCTTCATCGGCTACTTCCTCTTCGAGGTGCCGTCGAACCTGATGCTGCAGCGCATCGGCGCCCGCACCTGGATCGCCCGGATCATGATCACCTGGGGTCTGGTCTCCGGCTCGTTCATGTTCGTCACGAACGAGACGACGTTCTACGTGCTGCGCTTCCTGCTCGGCGCCGCCGAGGCCGGGTTCTACCCGGGCGTGATCCTGTACTGCACGTACTGGTTCCCCTCGCACCGCAGGGCCCGGGTCATCGCGATGTTCATGTTCGCGATCCCCGTCGCCGGCATCTTCGGCAACCCGCTCTCCGGCTGGATCATGGACGCCTTCCACGGGAAGAACGGCTGGCAGGGCTGGCAGTGGATGTTCCTGCTCGAAGCCGTCCCGGCGATCCTCATCGGCGTGGCCTGCCTCTTCTACCTGGACAACGGGGTGCGCGGCGCCAAGTGGCTGTCCGACGACGAGAAGGACATCGTCGAGGCCGCCCTCGCCAAGGACACCGCGCAGAAGCAGCACGGCGGAGTGTGGGACGGCTTCCGCGACCCGAAGGTGTGGCTGATGTGCCTCATCTACTTCTGCTTCGTGATGGGCCAGTACGCGCTCACCTTCTGGATGCCGACCTTCGTCGAGTCGACCGGCATCGAGGACACCCTCACCATCGGTGTGCTCAGCGCCGTGCCGTTCCTCGCCGCGCTCGTCGCGATGAACCTCTTCGGCCGCTCCGCCGACAAGCGCCGTGAGCGCCGCTGGCACCTGGTGATACCGAGCCTCATGGGCGCCGTCGGCTTCTCCCTCGCCGCGAGCTGGAGCGGGTCGACCACGCTGTCCCTGATCGCCCTGTCCTTCGCCGCCGCCGGCGTGCTGACCTGCGCCCCGCTGTTCTGGTCGCTGCCCACCGCCTTCCTCGGCGGCACCGCGGCCGCCGCCGGCCTCGCCGTGATCAACTCGGTGGGCAACCTGGCCGGCTTCGTCAGCCCGTACATGATCGGCGAGCTCAAGGACGCCACGGGTTCCGCCGAGATCCCGATGTACGTACTGGCCCTGAGCCTGGTCATCGGCGCCGCCGCGGTCCTCACCACCAAGAAGCAGGTCGTGAACCGGTGACGCGTTCCCCGGGTTCACCTCCGACCACAGGAGCCACCATGCCGAGGTTCGCCGCGAACCTGTCCATGATGTACACGGAGCACCCCTTCCTCGACCGCTTCGCCGCGGCCGCCGCGGACGGCTTCCAGGGCGTCGAGTACCTCTTCCCGTACGACCACGACCCGGCCGAGCTGCGCCGCCTGCTCGACGAACACGGCCTGCGCCAGGTGCTGTTCAACGCCCCGCCCGGCGACTGGGAGGCGGGCGAGCGGGGCCTCGCCTCGCTGCCGGGCCGCGAGGCCGAGGTGCGGGACGGGATCGACAAGGCCCTGGAGTACGCGGCCGCACTCGGCTGCCGTCAGGTGCACGTGATGGCCGGGCTCGTCCCGCAGCACGCCACCGCCGCCGAGCACGACGCGCACCAAGCCACCTACCTGGGCAACCTGGCCTGGGCCGCCGAACGCGCCGCCGCCGTGGACGTCGACCTGCTCATCGAGCCGATCAACACCCGCGACATGCCGGGCTACTTCCTCAACCGGCAGGCCGAAGCCCACGCAGTCGTACGGGAGTTGGGCGCGCCCAACCTGAAGGTGCAGCTCGACCTGTACCACTGCCAGATCGTCGAGGGCGACCTGACGGCGACGCTGCGCCGGGACCTGCCGACCGGGCGGGTCGGCCACCTGCAGATCGCGGGCGTCCCCGACCGGCACGAGCCGGACGCCGCCAACGAGCTGAACTTCCGTCACCTCCTGGGCGTCGTCGACGTGTTGGGCTTCGACGGCTGGGTCGGCTGCGAGTACCGGCCGCGCGCCGGGACGAGCGAGGGCCTCGGCTGGCTGGAGCAGTACCGAGCAGCAGACGTGAACGTGAACGTGAACCACCGAGGAGCAGAGGCATGAGGATCGTCATCACCGGCGGTTTCGGATTCCTGGGCCGCAAGGTCGCCGAGGAGCTGCTGCGGCGGCGCACCCTGGCCGGGGCCCCGATCGACCGCCTCGTGCTCGCCGACCGGTTCGTGCCCGAGGACTCCCCCGTCCTCGCCGACCCCCTGGTCACGGCCGTCCGCGGCGACCTGGTGGAGCGGCTCGACGAGCTGTTCGCGGAGCCCGTCGACGTGCTGATCCATCTGGCGTCCGCGGTGTCCGCCGAGTGCGAGGCCGACTTCGACCTCGGCATGAGCGCCAACCTGGACACCACGCGGGCCCTCCTGGAGGCCGCCCGCGCCCAGTCGGCGGCCGGCGGCCCGCTGCCGCGGATCGTGTTCTCGTCGAGCGTCGCGGTGTACGGCTCCGACGCCGCGCTGCCGCTTCCCGAGGTGGTCAGCGAGGCGACGCTGCCGACGCCGCGGTCCAGCTACGGCGTGCAGAAGCGGATCTGCGAGCAGCTGGTCGCCGAGTACACCCGCCGGGGCTTCCTCGACGGCCGGGTGGCCCGCCTCATGACCGTGTCCGTTCGGCCGGGCAAGCCGAACGCCGCCGCCTCCGGGTTCCTCTCCGGCATCGTCCGCGAGCCGCTCGCCGGGCTGCCCGCGGTGTGCCCGGTCGGCCCGGAGCTGCGGGTCGCGCTGGCCTCGCCGCGGCGCACCGTCGAGGGCATCCTGCGGATCGCGGAGGCGGAGCGCGGGGAGGGGCCCGGCCGGCTGTCCGGAGAGCTGCCGGTGAACCTTCCGGCGCTCACCGTCACCGTCGCCGAGATGCTCGACACGGTCCGCCGGGTCGCGGGCGACGCCGTCGCCGACCTGGTGACGGTCGAGCCGGACCCCGCGGTCGAGGCGATCGTCGGCTCCTGGCCGGCCGCCTTCGACAACGCCCGCGCCGCCGCCCTCGGCCTCACCCCGGACCCGGACTTCGAGTCGGTCGTACGGGCGTACGTCGAGGACCACCCGGAGGCCGTGGCCGCCTCAGTGCCGACCGGCGCCGGGGCGGCCGGGGCCTGACGGATAGACTGGCACGCATGTTCTCCAAGGTGAGTGGCCCCGTACGGCTCGCGGACCGGGTCGCGGCGATCCTCTCGGAGGAGATCGAGTCCGGCCGGCTGGCCGAGGGCGACAAGCTCCCGACCGAGGTCGAGTTGGTCAAGCAGCTCGGCGTGAGCCGCACCGTGATCCGCGAGGCCGTGTCGCGGCTGCGGAACGCCGGCCTCGTCGAACCCCGGCAGGGCCGCGGCGTGTTCGTCATGCCGCGGCGCACCCGGCCGCTCGACCTGGAGGCGGACGGCGAGGGCTCGGCCACGAAGGCCAAGGTCCTGAAGATCGTGGAGGTCCGCCGCGCCATGGAGGGCGAGGCGGCCTCCCTCGCCGCCGCCCGGGCGACCCCGGCGGACGTCGAGCGGATGCGGCAGGCCCTCACGGCGATCGACGAGGCGGTGGCGTCGGGCGGTGACGGGGTGGACGAGGACCTGGCGTTCCACCAGTCCATCGCCGAGTCCACGGGCAACGAGGTCATGGTCTCGACGGTCCGCTACCTGGGCGAGGTGCTGCGCAGCGGCATCCGCGTCACCCGCGCCAACGAGGCCCGCCGGGACGACTTCTTCGAGGCCGTCCGCGTCGAGCACCACGCGATCCTCACGGCCATCGAGTCCGGCGACCCGGACGCGGCCCGCGACGCGGTCCGCCGCCACATGACGCATGCCGCGTCGCGCCTTCAGGACGCGGACGAGGGGTTCTGGACGCGGACGGACGATGTGGACGTGGACTTGGACCGCGGCGACCGCTGAGCCGACCACCCGCGCACGACCGAGGGGGCCGGGCCTGTCGAGGCTCGGCCCCCTTGCGCGTACGGGCCCAACCGGCCGCATCCGTAGGGCAGTTGCCGTGCTCAGCGGTGGATGTCGTGGACGGGTGCGGCGGCGTCGTGGTTGCTCGCGCAGTTCCCCGCGCCCCTGAGGCATGCGGCTCCGCCGCCGCCTCCCGCGGGGAACTGCGCGACCAGCCCCCACCGGCCCGCGGCCGCCGACTAACCGGCCACCTGCTGGCTGCCCGACCTCGCCGACGTGCACACCACCGAGGCCCTCCTCAACCACCGCCTCGCCCACCTCGACCTGCGGATCACGGAGCGTGCGGTGGTCCTGCGCACCGTCAAGCACGTGGGCCGCATCCTGGACCGCAGCGGCCGCTGCCTGGGTACGGCGCCGCTCAACTACTGTGACTCGTAAGGGCCTTGGGCGGGTCGGCTCCCCGCCGGGTACGCGATCCTGACCGTGATCCGTGCGATCCTGCGCGCCGACTCCCCCGGGTCTCCCGTCGGTTGGACGATGTGGCTGACCGTGAGGCGGACGATGGTTTCGACGGCGAGGCTGCGGGAGGCCGGGTCGACGTCGGGCCAGGCCTCGGACGCGTAGGCGTCGATCATCGCCGTCGCCGTGTCGAAGACCGGCTCGGGGCGGGTGGTGAGGTAGGCGAGGAGTTCGTCGTCGCGGCCGCCGCGGGCCGCCGTGAGCACCGAGCGGATCAGCGGGTTGGCCTCGGCGCGGTGCAGCACGAAGCCGACGCCTGCGGCGGCCGCCTCCTCCAACGAGTCGCGGTGGGCGTCGAGTTGTTCCTGGATGCCGAGCAGGAACCGCTCCGCCTCGCGCTGGACGAGGGCGAGGCCGATGCTGCTCTTCGGGTCGGCGCCGAACTCGTTGTAGACGGTCTGGCGGCTGCATCCGGCGATCCGGGCGACCGGCGCGACCCGCAGCCGCGCCCAGCCCTCGTCGGTGACCAGCTGGTACGCCGCGTCCAGGATCTGTTCCCGGAGCAGGGTGCGAACAGCTTGCCGAAAGCGCGTCATGGTGGCCTCAACTCTAGCTGTCCCAGAGCCTGTTACAGCTGTTGACACTTCCCTGACGAACTGTCTAACTGCTGGACGGGAGAGGCATCGGACGTAACCCATCCACAAGGAGGGCGTCACATGGCTGGCTCGACGGGAATCCCGGAGCCCGACTGGCGGGACCCCAAGCGCTATCTCTGGCTGCTCGGCCTGATCATCCCGGCGTTCCCGTTCATCGCCTGGGGCCTGGTCGCCGCCACCGGCCTGGGCCTCTTCTGGTGGACCGGCATCGTCCTCCTGTACGTGATCTTCCCGGTGATCGACCAGCTGATCGGCAAGGACGCGGACAACCCGCCGGAGAGCGCGCTCGCCTGGCTGGAGGAGGACCGCTACTACCGCTGGTGCACGTATCTGTATCTGCCGCTGCAGTACGCGGGCCTCGTCCTCGGCTGCTGGCTGCTCACCCGCGGCGACCTGAGCCTCGCGGACCGGATCGGCCTGACGATCACGCTGGGCGGGGTGGCGGGCATCGCCATCAACACCGCGCACGAACTGGGCCACAAGAAGGAGCAGTTGGAGCGCTGGCTGTCGAAGGTGGCGCTCGCGCAGACGCTGTACGGGCACTTCTTCATCGAGCACAACCGCGGCCACCACGTCCGCGTCGCCACCCCCGAGGACCCGGCGAGCGCCCGCCTCGGCGAGAGCTTCTGGCGCTTCCTGCCGCGCACGGTGTACGGGAGCCTGCGCTCGGCCTGGGGGTTGGAGAAGCGGCGGATGGAACGCCGCGGCAAGAGCCCGTGGTCGCTGCGGAACGACGTGCTCAACGCGTGGGCGATGTCGCTCGTCCTGTTCGGCGCGCTCGTGGCGGCGTTCGGCGTGGAGGTGTTGCCGTATCTGCTCGCGCAGGCGGTGTTCGGCTTCAGTCTGCTCGAGGTCATCAACTACACCGAGCACTACGGGCTGTTGAGGGCCCGCACGGCCTCCGGGCGGTACGAGCGCTGCGCGCCCCGGCACAGCTGGAACAGCAACAACGTCGCCTCGAACGTGTTCCTCTACCACCTGCAGCGGCACAGCGACCACCACGCCAACCCGGTCCGCCGCTACCAGGCGCTGCGCCACTTCGACGAGGCGCCCGAACTGCCCACCGGCTACGCGGGGATGATCGTGCTGGCCTACTTCCCGCCGCTGTGGCGCCGCGTCATGGACCACCGGGTGCGCGCCCACTACGACGGCGACCTGTCCCGCGCCAACGTCCACCCGGGCAAGCACGCGCGGTACGGGGTGACCGCATGAGCCGGCACCGCTGCCCCGTCTGCGACTTCGTGTACGACGAGTCGGCGGGCGCCCCACGCGAGGGCTTTCCACCCGGCACGCCGTGGGCGGAGGTCCCCGAGGACTGGCCGTGCCCGGACTGCGGGGTGCGGGAGAAGTCGGACTTCGAAGAGGTGGAGGGGGCGGGGTGAGGTTCGCGGGGTGATCGAGTTCCGCGCCGTCGTGGCCGGTCTCGCAGTTCCCCGCACCCCTGGCTCGTACGCGTCTCGTATCCCAGACATTCGCCCACGACAGCCGGGCCGGACGCGCCCACCGTCGTACTCTCCCCCCATGGCCCCCGTCCCCGCCGCCGCGCAAGTGCTCGCCATCCTCCGTTACCTCGCCGGGCAGGCGGGCCCCGTGCCCGCCGCGGCGATCAGCCGGGACGTCGGCGTGCCGCGTTCCACCACGTACCACCTGCTCGACACCCTCGCCCGGGAGGGCTTCGTCGTGCATCTGCCGGAAGAGCGGCGGTACGGGCTCGGCGTCGGGGCGTTCGAGCTGGCCTCGGGGTACAGCCGGCAGGCGCCGTTCCAGCGGCTCGCGCGGGTGCCGCTCGCGAAGCTCGTCGACCGTACGGGCCACAACGCGCACCTCGCCGTGCTGCACGGCCGCGAGGTCATCTACGTCATCGAGGAACGCGCCCCGGGCCGGGCCCCGCTGGTCACCGAGGTCGGCGTGCGGCTCCCCGCGCATCTGACGGCGAGCGGGCGGGCCGTCCTCGCCGGGCTCTCGCAGGCGCAGGTGCGCGCGCTGTTCCCGGACGCGTCGGCGTTCGTGCTGCGCAACGAGGTCGGCCCGGGTTCGCTGACCGCGCTGCGGCAACTCCTCGTGGAGGCCCGGCGGCGCGGGTACGCGACCGAGGACGGCGAGGTCACGCCGGGGTTCGCCTCCGTGGCCGCCGCGGTGCTCGACCACCACGCCCACCCGGTCGCCGGGGTGGCCGTCACGTTCCCGGCCGAGGAGGTCGACGCCGACGAGCAGCGTCGGATCGCGGCCCAAGTGTCCCGTACCGCCGAGCAGTTGAGCCGCAGGATCGGCGGAGCGGGTTCCTGACCCGCCCCGCCGGTCCGCGCCGGGGTGAGCGGCGTCAGCCGAGCTCGCCCGTGACCGACTCGGCGGCGGCGAGGGCGCGGCCCTCGCGTACGTACTGCACCGCGGCCTCGATCTCCGGGGCGAGGTAGCGGTCCGTGCCGGGGCCCTCGACGTGCTCGCGCAGGCCCGCGACGACGGCGGCCGTGGCCGGGGACGGCGCCAGCGGAGCACGCAGGTCGAGCGCGCGGGCGGCGGTGAGGATCTCCACGGCGACGACGCGCGTCAGGCCGTCGATCGCGCGGCGCAGCTTGCGCGCGGCGGCCCAGCCCATGGACACGTGGTCCTCCTGCATGGCGCTGGAGGGGATGGAGTCCACGGAGGCCGGGGCGGCGAGCCGCTTGAGCTCGGAGACGATGCCGGCCTGGGTGTACTGGGCGATCATGTGGCCGGAGTCGACGCCGGGGTCGTCGGCGAGGAACGCGTTCAGCCCGTGGTTGCGGGCCACGTCCAGGAAGCGGTCCGTACGGCGCTCGCTGAGCGAGGCCAGGTCGGCGACCGAGATCGCCAGGAAGTCCAGGACGGCGGCCACGGGCGCGCCGTGGAAGTTGCCGTTGGACTCGACGCGGCCGTCGGGGGTGACGACCGGGTTGTCGATGGCGCTGGCGAGCTCGCGGTCGGCGACGGTCTCGGCGTGCGCGAGGGTGTCGCGGGCGGTGCCGTGGACCTGCGGGGTGCAGCGCAGCGAGTACGCGTCCTGGACGCGGGTGCACTCGGGGCCGCGGTGGCTGGCGACGATCGCCGAGTCGGCGAGGAGGGCCGTCAGGTTGGCGGCGCTGGTGGCCTGGCCGGGGTGCGGGCGCAGGGCCTGCAGGTCGGCGGCGAAGACCCGGTCCGTGCCGAGCTGGCCCTCGACGCTCATCGCGGCGGCGATGTCGGCGGTGCGCAGCAGCAGCCTCAAGTCGGCGGCGGCCATGACGAGTTGGCCGAGCATGCCGTCGGTGCCGTTGATGAGGGCGAGGCCCTCCTTCTCCTGCAGCGTGACCGGGGTGAGCCCGGCAGCGGCCAGCGCGTCGGCGGCGTCCATCAGCTCGCCGTCGGCGTTGCGCACCTTGCCCTCGCCCATGACGGCGAGCGCGCAGTGGGCGAGCGGGGCGAGGTCGCCGGAGCAGCCGAGGGAGCCGTACTCGTGGACGACCGGGGTGATGCCGGCGTTCAGCAGGTCGGCGTAGGCCTGCGCGGTCTCGGGGCGGACGCCGGTGCGGCCGGTGGCGAGGGTGGAGAGGCGGAGCAGCATGAGGGCCCGTACGACCTCGCGCTCGACCTCGGGGCCGGAGCCGGCCGCGTGCGAGCGGACCAGGCTGCGCTGCAGCTGGGCACGGAGTTCGACGGGGATGTGGCGGGTGGCGAGGGCGCCGAAGCCGGTGGAGACGCCGTAGTGCGGGACCACGTCGTCGGCGAGGTTCTCGATGACCTTGCGGCTCTGGGAGATCTCGCCGAGGGCGGCGTGGCTGAGGGTCAAGCGGGCCCCGTGCCGGGCGACGGACACGACATCGGCGGCGGAGAGGGGGCCGACCCCCACGGAGATTTCGTTCATGGGTCAATGAAGCCTGAGGCGGGGGGCGTTTCGGCAGGGGGGCACAAGGGGTTCCTGTCTGGGATCCCAGACGGTTGCCCTCCGGCGAACAAAGAACCGGCGGCACCGCACACGCGCGGTACCGCCGGTCTGTGTTCCCCTCCCCGCCCCTTCCCGAAATCCTGCGGAGCTTCGGGGGCTCCGCCCCCGGACCCCCGCTCCTCAATCGCCGGAGGGGCTGGGTTCGTGCCCCGATAGGGGCGCGGGGAACTGCGCGACCAGCCACGACGGCGCGGCAGATGAACGACAGCCGCTGCAAGCTTCCGGGAAGGGGCGAGGAGGGGAGAAAACTGGTCCTAGCTCCGGGCCGGAACCTCCACCGGCTCGGGAGCCTCGGCCTCGGCCGAGAGCGCCGCCGCGTCCGCCTCGCTCAGGCCCGGCCGTACGAAGAGGTAGAAGACGACGGTCATCAGCGCCAGCCACACCCCGCCGACGATCAGGGCGATGCGGCTGTCCTCGGAGAAGGCGAGGAGGACGACGACGCCGACCATGAACGCGATCGTGATGATCTGCCCGTACGGCCAGAACGGAGCCGGGTACTTGAGCTCCGCGACCTCCTCCGGGGTCATCCGGCGGCGGGCGGCGACCTGGGAGAGCAGGATCATCAGCCAGACCCAGACGGTCGCGAAGGTGGCGATCGAGGCGATGACGAGGAAGATCCGCTCGGGCATCAGGTAGTTGAGGACGACGCCGAGCAGCAGGGCGCCGATCATGATGGCGACGGTCATGGTGGGCACGCCGTTGCGGGACACCTTGCGCATGACCTTCGGGGCCTGGCCTCGCTCGGCCATGCCGTACATGATGCGGCCGGCGGCGAAGATGTCGCTGTTGATGGCGGAGAGCGCGGCGATGATCACGACGAGGTTGAGCACGCCCGCGGCGGCGGTGACGCCGAGCCCGGCGAAGATCTCGACGAACGGGCTGCCCTCGGCGCCGATGTGCTTCCACGGGTCGAGCGACATGAGGACGGCGAGCGTCAGCACGTAGAAGAGCATGATGCGGACGGGGATGGAGTTGACGGCCTGCGGGATCGTCTTCTCCGGGTTCTGCGCCTCACCGGCCGTGACGCCGATGATCTCGGTGCCGCCGAAGGCGAACATCACGACGGCGAAGGAGAGCACGAGCCCCTCGACGCCGTTCGGCAGGAAGCCGCCGTGGCTCCACAGGTTGGAGATGCTCGCGCCGTTGTCGCCGCCGATGCCGAAGACGAGGATGGCGAGGCCGCCGAGGATCATCGCGACGATGGCGGCGACCTTGGCGAAGGAGAGCCAGAACTCCAGCTCGCCGAAGACCTTCACGCTGAACAGGTTCATCACGCCGATCACGACGACGGCCGCGAGCAGCCAGATCCAGCGGGGCACGTCGGGGAACCAGAAGCCCATGTAGAGCCCGAGGGCCGTGATGTCGGCGAGACAGACGACGATCATCTCGAGGGCGTACGTCCAGCCCGTCAGGAAGCCGGGCAGCCTGCCGAGGTACTTTGTGGCGTATTCACCGAAGGATCCGGCGCACGGTCGGCTCACCGCCATCTCGCCCAGCGAGCGCAGTACGAGGAAGACGGCGGCGCCACCGATGAGATAGGCGAGCAGGACACCGGGGCCGGCCGCCTTGATGGATTCCGAGGAACCGTAGAAGAGACCGGTCCCGATGGCGGAACCCAGGGCGATGAAGCGTATGTGCCGGGACTTGAGCCCGCGCTGCAGGGACGACGAGGTGTCGGTGGTCAAGGAAGGGCCTCCTTGGAACGCCGTGTTCCGGACGAGGTGGCGGGGTTGAATCACGGGCCGGTCTACGGCTTCCGTCGGCGCATCCCGCATGACGAGGGCCTTGTATATTCCTGTATATACAGGCCCGTCAAGAGGTGGACCAATGGGTGAACGAGAGACGACGTCGAGCGCCTCGCCCGCGGTGGGGCGAGCCTTGGACATTCTCCTCCATCTCGCGGGCCGCTCCGGACCGGTCCAGGCCGCGGCCCTCGCCCGGGAGCTGGGCATCCCCCGCTCGTCGGCGTACCACATCCTCACCGTCCTCGTGGACCGCGGTTTCGTCACGTATCTGCCGAAGGAGCAGGCGTACGGGCTCGGGGTCGCGTCGTTCGAGATCGGCTCGGCCTATCTGCGGCACGAACCCCTGGAACGGCTCGCGCACCCGATCCTGCGCACCGCCTCCGCGCGGCTCGGGCAGACCGTGCACCTCGGCATCGTGCACGGCGCGGAGACGGTGTACCTGCTCAAGGAACGCCCGCCCGTCGGCCGTTCCGGCGAGGCGGACCCGGCGCTCGTCACCGACGTCGGCGTCCGGCTGCCCGCCCACCTGACCGCCAACGGCCGGGCCGTGCTCGCGCATTCCTCACCGGCCCAGCTGCGCGCCCTGTTCCCCCGCCAGTCCGACCTGATCACCCGCACCGGCAAGGGGCCGCGCTCGCTCGCCGAGCTGGTCGACCTGCTCGCCACGGACCGGGAGCGCGGCTGGTCGGAGGAGGTCGAGCTGGTGTCGGAGGGGTTCAGGTCGCTCGGCGTCGCGGCGTTCGACCACAACGAGCGGCCGGTCGCCGCGCTCAGCTCGACCTGGCAGCGGCACTACAGCAAGCACTCGCCCGACGAGGTGCGCGAGGTCCTGGAGCACGCCGCGAACCGGCTCACCGCCGCGATCTCCGGCCGCCGCCCCGCCGTCAGTGCGCGTCGAACGACCCCTCGAGGCGGTACCGCGAACCGGGGTGGACAAGCCGCGCCACACTGACGACGTCCTCCCCGGACCAGGTGCGCCGCCGGATCACCAGGCAGGGCTCGGACGGGCCGACGCCGAGGATCTCGCTCTCCTCCGCCGACGGCAGCGCCGCCTCCACGATGTGCTCGCCCCGGCCGAGCGGCGCGACCTCGGACAGGAACGAGTACGGCGTACGGGACGTGAAGTCCTGCTGCAGATAGCCGGGCGCGAAGTCGGGGTGGACGAAGCGGTCCTCCAGCTGGACCGGGGCGCCGTCCTCCAGGTGCACCACCCGGGAGCGGAACGCGCTGCGCCGCCCGTCGAGGCCGAGCTGGGCGGCGATCTCCGGGTCGGGCAGTTCCTCGCGCAGGGAAAGCACGCGGGCGGAGTGCCGGTGGCCGCGGCCCTCGATCTCGTCGGCGATGTTGTGCACCTCGACCAGCGCGGAGCTGCTCTTGCGGCGCCCCACGAACGTGCCCACACCCATCACCCGGCGCAGCAGGCCCTCGGCGCTCAGCTCGCGCAGCGCCCGGTTCACGGTCATCCGGGACAGGCCGAGCGACTCCACGAACTGGCTCTCGGAGGGCAGCGCCTCCCCCTCGCGCCAGCGGCCGCCGACGATCTCCCCCGTCACCAGGTCCTTGACCCGCTGATAGGCCGGAGCCGAGCCGGGCTCCTGCTCCGCGTAGAGCCTGGAGAGTTCTTCCGCGCTCACGACCAAGCCGTCCACCGTCCTCGTCCCCCATCGGTCCGGTCCCGCGTCCTGTCCGGACTCACCGGCAGTGTAGGCGAGGGAACTTGCCCTGGTCAGGGCAGTCGGGGCGGGGCCCGGGCGGCAGCGGGTTCTCGGATCCGAGAACTTCGGTCGCGGGCGCTGGATCGGGGGTTGCGCCGGGCCTGTCATGGAGCACAGAGCACGGCGTGCCTCCGTACCGGCGTACCGACATACCCGGTGGACCGGCCCGTGCTCGCCCACCTCCTGACCTCCGTCAGCAACCTGGAGAGAACATGACCGGCGTTTCCCCCGATGCCCGCCAGATCCGCGCACCCCGCGGCAGCGAACTCACCTGCCTCGGCTGGCAGCAGGAGGGCGCCCTGCGCATGCTCATGAACAACCTGGACCCGGAGGTCGCCGAGCACCCCGAGGACCTGGTCGTCTACGGCGGCACCGGCAAGGCAGCCCGCAACTGGGAGGCGTACGACGCGATCGTGCGCACGCTGAAGACGCTCAAGGACGACGAGACGATGCTCGTGCAGTCCGGCAAGCCGGTCGGCGTGATGCGCACCAGCGAGTGGGCGCCGCGCGTGCTCATCGCCAACTCCAACCTGGTCGGCGACTGGGCCAACTGGGAGGAGTTCCGCTCCCTTGAGGCCCGCGGCCTGACCATGTACGGCCAGATGACCGCCGGTTCGTGGATCTACATCGGCAGCCAGGGCATCCTCCAGGGCACCTACGAGACCTTCGGCGCGGTCGCCCGCAAGAAGTTCGACGGCACCCTGGCCGGCACGATCACGCTGACCGCGGGCGTCGGCGGCATGGGCGGCGCGCAGCCGCTCGCCGTGACGATGAACGACGGCGTCGCGATCTGCGTGGACGTGGACGAGACCCGCATCGACCGCCGTATCGGCACCCGCTACCTGGACGTCAAGGCCGACGACCTGGACCACGCCCTGGAGCTGGCGGTCAAGGCCCGTGACGAGCGCCGCGGCCTGTCCATCGGCGTCGTCGGCAACGCCGCGGAGATCTTCCCGGAGCTGCTGCGCCGCAAGGCCCCGATCGACATCGTCACCGACCAGACCTCCGCCCACGACCCGCTGGCCTACCTGCCCGTCGGCATCTCGGTCGAGGACTGGGACAAGGAGCGCGAGGCGGACCCGGCCGGCTTCACCGAGAAGTCCCGCCAGTCGATGCGCCTGCACGTGGAGGCCATGGTCGGCTTCCTGGACGCCGGCGCCGAGGTCTTCGACTACGGCAACTCCATCCGCGACGAGGCCCGCAAGGCCGGCTACGAGCGCGCCTTCGACTTCCCCGGCTTCGTCCCGGCGCACATCCGCCCGCTGTTCGAGGAGGGCCTCGGCCCGTTCCGCTGGGCCGCCCTGTCCGGCGACCCGAAGGACATCGAGGCCACCGACAAGGCGATCAAGGAGCTGTTCCCGGAGAACAAGCACCTGCACCGCTGGCTCGACATGGCCGGCGAGCGCGTCTCGTACGAGGGCCTGCCCGCGCGCATCTGCTGGCTCGGCTACGGCGAACGCCACCGCGCGGGCCTGAAGTTCAACGAGATGGTCGCCAACGGCGAGCTGTCCGCCCCCGTCGCGATCGGCCGCGACCACCTGGACTCCGGCTCGGTGGCGTCCCCGTACCGCGAGACCGAGGCCATGCTGGACGGCTCGGACGCGATCGCCGACTGGCCGCTGCTCAACGCCCTGGTCAACACCTCGTCCGGCGCCTCCTGGGTGTCCATCCACCACGGCGGCGGCGTCGGCATGGGCCGCTCGATCCACGCCGGGCAGGTCTGCATCGCCGACGGCACCGAGCTGGCCGCGCAGAAGCTGTCCCGCGTCCTCACCAACGACCCGGGCATGGGCGTCATCCGGCACGTCGACGCCGGGTACGACCACGCGAGCGACGTGGCGCGCGAGCGCGGCGTGCGCATCCCGATGGCCGAGGGTGACGCCAAGTGAGTGCCACTCTCTCCGTCACCGCGGACGTCGCCGCCGAGCGGTGGCACGGCCGGGACGACGGCCTGGGCGCGGAGCATCTGCGGTGGCACCACGTCGTCTCCACGGACGCGGACCGTACGGGCCCGTGGGACGCGGCGTTCGTCGGCTTCCGCAGCGACGAGGGCGTACGGCGCAACAAGGGCCGGCAGGGCGCGGCGAACGGCCCGGGCGAGCTGCGTGCCGCCCTGGCCTCGATGGCGCTCCCGGCCCCGCTGACCGCGCTCGACGCCGGTGACGTCGAAGTCGCCGACGGGGACCTGGAGTCGGGGCAACGGCGCCTCGGCTCCGCGGTCGCCGCGCTGCTCGACAGCGGCTCCCCGGTGATCGTCCTCGGCGGCGGCCACGAGGTGGCGTACGGCACGTACCTCGGGGTGCGGGAGAGCGCCCCGGTGCGTTCCGGCGGGCGGCTGGCCGTCCTCAACCTGGACGCGCACTTCGACCTCCGCGACGACGTGCGGCCCAGCTCCGGCACGCCGTTCCTGCAGATGGCGCGCGCCGAGGAGGAGCTCGGCCGGCGCCTCGACTACCGCGTCCTCGGCGTGAGCCAGCCGAGCAACACGGAGCACCTGTTCCGTACGGCGGACCGGCTCGGCGTGCGGCACCTCGCGGACACCGAGTGCGGGGTGCTGAACGTGGCGGCGGTGGACGCGTTCACGGACGCGTTCGTCGAGAGCGGCGACGTGCTGCACCTGAGCATCGACCTCGACGTGCTGCCCGCCGCGGTCGCGCCCGGGGTCAGCGCCCCGGCCGCGCACGGCGTGCCGATGGAGATCGTGGAGCGGGTCTGCGCCCGGATCGCGGCGAGCGGCAAGCCGCTGGTCGTCGACGTGGCGGAGCTCAACCCCGACCTCGACGCCGACCACCGAACCGCGCGCGCGGGCGCGCGTCTCGTCCACCGCATTCTGACGACGCGTCACGCGGTGCGCGCGGGCGCCTGACGGCGCCTCACGATCAGGTCGCCGGGCCGCGAAGCAAGGACAGCCACGGCCCGGCGACCGCATCAACCACCCTCAACCGTCCGGGTGTCCCTCACACACACGGACTACCGGGGCCGGGCGTGTGCGGCGCCCGGCCCCGGTCGTATGACCAGCGGATACGGGGCGCGGCACGGTCGGGCGCCGCCCGTTCGGCGGTCCCGATCAAGGTGCCGCCGCCGCTCGCGTCCACGTTCCATGAGAGCGCGGCGCGGTCAGGCAGCCGACGGATCCGTTTCCTCGGCCCGCGCCGGGAAGTGGGGTTCCACATGCGTCCTGCACCTCTGCTCGGCTCCCTCGTCCTCTCCTCCCTCGCCGTCGTCGGCGTCGCCGGGGCGGCCGTGGCCGGCGAGCAGCCGTCCCTGTCCATCACGCCGAGTCCGGCGCCGCCGGGCGCGTCGGTCGTGGTGTCCGTCTCCGGTGGCTGCTCGGCCTCGTCGGCCACCGCCACGTCCGACGCGTTCACCGGCAGCGTCCCGCTGTCCACCGGCTCGGCCGGGATCTACACCGGCAACGCCACCATCAAGTCCAACGCCACGCCCGGCCGGCACACCGTCGACGTCGCCTGCCCGGGCGGCGGCACGTCCACGTACTCGATCACCGTCGCCGGCTCCGCCTCCCCGTCCGCCTCCCCCGCTCCGGCACGTGGGGTGCGGGGCGGGCTCGGCGGTGCGCAGGACGGCACCACCGGCACGGACATCGCGATCGGCGCCGGGCTCGTGGCCCTCGCGGGCGCCGGCACGGTGGTGGTGCTGCGCAGGCGCGCCCGCGCCTGACCCGCCGTCCCGTCCGGGGGCTCGCAACCCCGTTGCAACGTGCCGGGCCGTTCACTGGCCCGCATGGTCGACGAGCCCCGCGTGGAGCTGACCCCCGCTGCCGCCGAACTGGTGCGGCGGCTGCGGGAGGTCCACGGTCCGCTGATGTTCCACCAGTCCGGCGGCTGCTGCGACGGCAGTGCGCCGATGTGCTACCCGGAGGGCGAGTTCCGTACCGGCGACTCGGACGTGCTGCTCGCGTCGCTGCGCGTGGCCGGGGTCGCGGAGCCCGTCGGGTTCTGGATGTCGAGGAGCCAGTACGAGGTGTGGAGCCACACGCGCCTCGTGGTGGACGTGGTGCCGGGCCGGGGCAGCGGTTTCTCCCTGGAGGCGCCGGAGGGCGTGCGTTTCCTGATCCGTTCCCGGGTGGTCGGTTCGTAGCCGTTCGGCCGGTGCGTCACTCTGGTGAACTCCGCCCGGGGCTGGGACAGTTGAGCGCTGTTGCGGCGTGATGGACGGTTCGTGGGCGGCCGCCCGGGGCGTGCCGGGGCGGCCCTTCAGTCATCAGGGGGTCTGCGGGTGCTGCGCAGGGCGCGGGTCGGACGGTTCGAACGGTACGTACGGAGAGTCTGGGGCACCGCGCTGCTGTGCGTCGCCCTGGTCGGCACGGGGCTCGCCGGGGCGGGGCCCGCGGGGGCGGCGACGTCGGGAGGGGGCGGGGGCGGGGACGCGCCGGTCGTACGGGTCGCCTCCGGCGTGGAGTACAGCTCGTTCACGGTGCCCGCGTCGCACGGTCCGGCCCGCGCGCATCTGGTCACCGTGGACCTGGCCGATCCGCGGGTGCGCCTCGACCTGCTGCACGCGGGGGCGGTGGCGGCGCGGCGGACGGTGTCGTCGATGGCCGACACGGCGGGCGCGGTGGCCGCGGTGAACGGGGACTTCTTCAACATCAGCGAGGCGCAGCACCCGGGCGTCGAGGCGACCGGCGCGCCCGTCGGCCCGGCGGTCGCGGGCGGGCGGCAGCTCAAGGCGGCGGTGCCGGACGGCCAGCGCTTCGGGCCCGCGCTGCCGCCGGGCACGCACACCACGGACGTGTTCGGCGTCGGCGCGGACGGCCGCGCCCGGATGGGCCGGCTCGACCTGGACGGGGCGGTGCACACGGCGCACGACCGGCTTCCGCTGGGCGGGCTCAACCAGTACGCCCTGCCGGTGGGTTCGGTCGGCGCGTTCACCGCGGACTGGGGTGCGGCGTCGCGGTTCCGCTCGGTCTGCGGCACGGACACGGACCGGGCCGCGCCGTGCAGCACGGACACGTACGAGGTGACGGTGCGGGCCGGGCGGGTCGTCGCCACGGCCGACGTGCCGGGGGCCGGGCCGATCGCCGCGGACGCGACGGTCCTGGTGGGCCGCGAGTCGGGGGCGCAGCAGCTGCGGAAGCTGGCGGTGGGCGATCCGGTGCACGTACGGCACCGCCTGGTCGCGGCCGAGTCGGACGCCGCGCTGCGGTTCGCGGTGGGCGGCTATCCCGTGCTGCGCGACGGGCAGCCGCTGGCGGGGCTCGACGCGTTCACGTCGGCGGTGCGCTCGGCCGTCGGCACGTCGGACTCCGGGCGGCGGCTCCATCTGCTCGCCCTGGACGGCGGGCTCGACTACCGTACGGGTCTCACCATCGCCGAAGTCGCCCAGTTGATGCGGGAGTTGGGGGCGCGGGACGCGTTCAGCCTGGACGGCGGCGGCTCCTCGACCCTCGTCTCCCGCGACCCGGGGGCGCCCGGGGTGACGGTGCGGAACAGTCCGAGCGGGGGTGTGGAGCGGCCGGTGCCGAACGGGATCGGGGTGTTCTCTCAGGGGTGAGCGCCCGCCCCGGCTCCCGCTCCCGGCGGGCTATTTCGTGAGCGGTTCCAGCGCGCCGAGCAGCGCCCCGACGCAGATCTCCCGCAACTCCTCCTGCCCGTAGGCCGGTTGCTCCTCGCTCAGCCAGTCCACGCACAGGACGCGGACGAAGACCAGCCAGCTCATGACGACCGCGCCGACCGCCTCGCGCGGGGCGTCGCCGAGAGTGCCGCCGGCGAGGAGGCGTTCGCACATGACGTCCAGCTCGTCGGCCATCATCGCCTGGACCGTCGCGTCGCCCGCGAGGACGCGGTTGGCGGCGATGACGGCGTGCCGGTTGGCGGTGAAGTAGTCGAAGTGGGCGTCGAGTCCGTCGCGGAGCTGTTGTTCGAGGCCTGCGGACGGGTCGAGCGTGACGGTCTCGACGAGGTGGTCGGTGGCCTGCCGGTAGACCGCCGTGAACAGGTCGCGTTTGTTCGGGAAGTAGCGGTAGAGCAGGGCGCGGGAGACGCCGGCGCGGGCGGCGACCTGGTCCATGCGCACCTCGTCGTAGGGCTGCTCGGCGAACAACTCGGCGCCGATCCCGAGGAGTTGGGCGCGCCGGTCGGCGGGGCTGAGTCGCTGGCGTCGGTTCGCTGTCACCCCGGCAGCTTACTTGACACATGTCTACTCGCACCCTTGACTGAGCCTTGTTGGACACGTGTCCACCAAGGGGGCGTGTCACCCGTGCCGAGAGGTAGGTCGTGGCGTCATGACGAAGGCTCAGTGGCTGAAGTGGCTCTCCCTGCTGATGGCCTACGCCTGCATGGCCATCGGGATCTACCACGTCGTGCTCGGCGTCGCGTCCGTGCCGGGCGCGGAGTCGGCGGGCGCCACGGTGGACAGCCGCGAGCGGTTCTACAACGCGATCTTCTTCGGGTACGGGCTCTGCTGGCTCTGGGTCGCCCGCCGGTCGCCGATCCCGGCTCGACCGGTGCACGCCCTCACCGCCGTGTTCCTGCTCGGCGGGATCGGGCGGCTGTTGTCGATCGCCGTGCACGGGCTGCCGCACTGGTTCCAGCTCCCGCTGACCGCACTCGAACTCGGCCTGCCGCCGCTCTACTTCTGGCTCGCGTCCGCCGACGAGCGCGCCACGGCGGCCCGTACGCCTACCCCCGAGGGCGCGCCCCGTCCCGCACCGCCGCGAGGCCGTTGAACACGCCGACGTAGGCCGTGCCGTCCGGGCCGAGCGTGATGGGCGCCCAGTTGTTGTCGTACGCCGGGCCGGTGCCGACGAGTTGCTTCCAGCGGCGCTGGCCGGTGCGGAAGTCGACGGCGGTGAGGTACCAGGCGTCGACGCCGAAGCGGTTGGGGTCCTTCTCGTAGAAGTAGAGCAGCCCGGCGGTCGTGGAGAGCTTCGGCACGGTGGACGGGGAGCGGACGTCGGACTCCCACACCGTGTCGCAGCCGCTGCCGTCCGCCCGTACGTCGATCCGGGTCGCGCCGCCGACGACGCTGCGGCCGAAGGTCAGCGAAGTGACGTTCTCGTACCCGTAGTTGTTCTCCACGACCAGACTGTTGCCCCAGCTGATCAGGGAGTTGTCGGTGGTGGACGCGCCGGAGCCGAAGACGGGGACCCGGCAGACGAGCCGCTCGGCGTCGGGCACGTCGGCGCCGCGCCGGTACACCAGCACGTTCATGCGGTCGTCGGCGTTGTCGGTGATGGCGACATAGCGCTCGCCGTGCGCGCCGAACAGGTCGGGCGTGGTGCCCGAACCCTGGTTCACGGAACCGGGTTTGGGGCCCGAGCCCCGGTCGTACGGCTGCCGCCACAGGGTGCGCGGGGTGCCGTCGGGGGCGGCGCGGAAGCTGTACAGGGCGTGGTCGCTGACGACGGACACGCCGTCCTCGGCGACGGAGAACGAGTTCTGGATCTCCTCCCCCGGCAGTCGGACCGAGCGGACCGCCCCACTGTCCGGGTCGACGGTGCCGACACGGCCCTGCCGGGTCACCCACCAGATGCGGCCGTCCCAGTCGGGCATCACGGAGGTCACCGGGTCGCAGTCACCGCGCGGGTAAGGGTCGGTCCAGGTCGCGCAGTCGTGCGGCACGTGCGCGGTCAGGTCCCAGTCGGCGTCCACCTCGAACGCCCAGGCGCCGTCGGCCTGTCGGCGGTGCGCGAGGCGTACGACGTGCTGCCGCGAGTCGGCCAGGACGAGCCGGTCGCGGTGGTCGAGGTAGGCGTAGGCGCCGCCCGAGGTGTCCTTGAAGATGCGGGAGAAGTCGAGCCGGGTGATCGCCTCGACGGTGGACGGGCGCTGCGGCAGCGCGTACTCGGCGAGCGTGTCCAGGGAGTCCGGGTCGAGGAGCTTGACGAGGAAGCCGCGGAACGTGCCGCAGACCGTGACGATCCGGCCCGCCGAGTCGAACGTGACCGTCGCGCACTCCCCGCCGACCGCGGCCATCTTCTCGCTGTCGACGACCGGCCGTTCACCGAGCGGCCCGTGCCACGGATACGTGCCGCTGCCCGCCGCGTCCGCGTGCATCCCGCTGCGGCCGTTGGGCGCGAGATACGGGTGCTGCGGCGGGGCCTCGCCGGGCAGCGGCGCCGCGTCGGCGGGCGCGCCCGCGTACGCGTCGACCAGCCGGTGGCCCGGCGCCTTGGGGATCTCCTCGGCCCCGGCCGGGATCGTCGGGGCGAGCACGAGGGCGGCGATCAGGGCCGGGAGGACGCAGGCGCTGCGGATCCGGGGCATGCGGCAGGGGCTGGGCATCCGGGGCATGCGGCAGAAGCTAGGGCGGGTGGCTTCAACTGTCCATGGAGAACTGACAGTTGTTCACGTATCCGCAACGAGCAGCCGCGATCCCGCCCGACTGTCACGGCTTGAGGTCGCTCACCAGGTTCGCCGTGGCCGACAGGCCGTTCTGGATGGTGGGTGCGAGGCTCGTGCTCGCCAGGTAGAAGCCGAGCAGCACGCACACCAGGGCGTGCGAGAACTTCAGCGCGCCGTTGCGCAGGAACACCACCGCGAGGATCAGCAGCAGCAGGAACACCGAGATCGAAATGGCCATCGTGACACCCTCCTCCGCCACGTCAACTCCGTGGCTCACGGCGGCCAGTGTGGCGGAGCGAGGGTGCCGTCCAGGCGAGTGACATGTCCCCCGAACGTGTACAGACGGGACGTGACGAACAGGCGTGCGCTCAGCGGTCGTACGCGCCGAACCACCCGCCGTGCACGCCGAATCAGCGGTCGTACGCGTCCAAGTACGCCTCGAGGCCCGCGAGGTCGTCCGTGTTGAGGTGGTCCGCGTCGGCGGCGATCAGCTCCGACCAGAGCGCGCCGCGCGCCTCCCCGGGCTGGTCGGGGGTGGCCCAGAACCGCACCCGCTGCCTGCGCGCGTGCGCGGTGGCGACGATCGTCCGCAGCTTGTCCCGCTCGGCCGCGGGCATCGGGCCGTCGCCCCGCCAGGTGAAGTGGTTGCCCCAGTTGTCGCTGATCAGCGGTATGAACGAGGCGTCCGCGGGGCCGCCCAGGTCGGCGAGCCGCCCGTCGTAGAACGCGTGCCGCACCCGCTGCGCGGCCATCGGCTCGCGCGCGGCCCGGTCCCCGGACACGACCACGGTCACCGCCCCGCGCCGCACCCGCCCGTGCTCGTACGCGGTGAGCATGGCGCGGTACGGGCGCAGCCGGGCGTGGAGTTCGAGGTACGTGGCGACGCCCTCGTTCTTGAGGTCGACGAGGAGCTGCACGGGCCGGTCGTACCCGGCGTACACCGAGCCCGCGTTGGCGCGGACGCGGGCGAGCAGCGGGTCCAGGTAGAGGGACTCCAGGGTGCGGGCCGGGTCGAGTTGGCTCGGTTCGTGCGCGACGAGCAGCCGGCCGTCGACGAGGAAGACGTCGGCCTCGACGCTGGTGAAGCGGTGGTCGAGCGCGTCGTGCAGCGGGCGGGTGTGCAGGTAGTCGTTGTGCGCGTGGGCGCGGCGCAAGGGGTTTTCGGTGCGGGCGGCGGCCCGCTGGGCGGGCAGGACCAGAGTGGCGGCCGTCGCGGCGACTGCGGTGACGGCGGCGCGGCGCGTGAGGCGTACGAGGTGGTCCACGGTAGGTCTCCCTGACGGCGTCGACAACGGCGGCGTCAGGGAGTATGCGTCCTGTACAGGCCCCAAGGGCAGTCCCCGGCGCGGGAGTTGGCGTACTGGACGTCCACGGTTCACCGGGTGAGGGAGGCCGCCCCAAGCTCGGACCACTCCACGGTCCGGTCGCACCACCGGTTCAGGAGGACCCGGTCGTGGCCCACCGCGAGGAGTCCGGCGCCGCTCTCCGCCCGGTACTCCTCGACGACGGCGACGAGCGCGGCCGTCGTGGACGCGTCGAGCATGGCCGTCATCTCGTCGCACACCAGCCAGCGCGGCCGGAGGACCAACGCGCGGGCCAGGCAGGCGCGTTGCAGCTGGCCGTCGCTGACCTCGTGCGGGCGGCGGCCGAGCAGATCGGCGCCGAGGCCGACGCGGGCCGTCAACTCCTCGACGCGCTCGGCGACTTCGGCGCCGCGGCCGTTGGCGCGCAGCGGCTCGGCGATCAGGTCGGCGAGACGCAGGCGGGGGTCGGCGGAGAGCCTGGGCTGCTGGAAGACCACGCCGAACGCGGTGCGCTGGGCGCGCGGGGCGCGGTGCCGCCAGCCGCCGGCCGGGGTGCCGTCGACGACGACGCGGCCGGAGTCGGGCCGGTGCAGCAGGGCCGCGACCCGGGCGAGCGTGGACTTGCCGCAGCCGCTGGGGCCGAGCAGGCCGACGGCCTCGCCGGGCTCGACGGTCAGGGTGAGGTCGCGGAAGACGGGCGCGCGGCGCTCGTACCCGGCGGTGATGTCCTTCAGTTCAAGCACGCCGGGCCTCCGGGGCGTGGTGGCAGGCGACGCCGTCGTCGAACTTCGGCAGCACGTCGCAGGCCGTTGTGGCGGACGGGCAGCGCGGGGCGAACGCGCACCCGGCGGGCAGGTCGCCGAGCTCGGGCGGCATGCCGGGGATCGGGGTGAACTCCCGCTCGGGCAGGGCGTTCAGGAGCCCGCGGGCGTACGGGTGGCGGGGCCCGGGCTCGCCGAAGAAGGCGCGGGCGTCGGCCTGTTCGACGATGCGGCCCGCGTACATGACGGCGATCCGGTCGGCGATGCGCTCGGCGGCGGCCAGGTCGTGGGTGATCATCAGCAGGGCGCGGGAGTCGCCCGTGTGCCGCTTCAGCTCGTCGACGGTGCGCTCCACCAGGTCCCGGTCGAGGCCGGTCGTGGGCTCGTCGGCGAGGAGCAGCGGGGCGTCGCCGATCAGGGCGAGCGCGGTGGCGGCGCGCTGGGCGAGGCCGCCGGACAGTTCGTGCGGGTGGCGGTCGAGGTGGTCGGCGGGGAACGCGGCCCGCTCGGCCGCCGCGACTGCCGCCTTGCGCACCTGCGGCTTCGGGGTGCCGGTCAACTCCCGTACGGTCTCCTCCAGTTGGGAGCGGACCGTGCGTACGGGCGTGAGGTGCGCGGCGGGTGACTGCGGGACCAGGCCGATGCGCCGCCCGCGCACGCTGCGCGCGAGGGTCCGCTCGTCGGCGCGCATCAGGTCGATGTCGCCGAGGTGGGCGCTGCCCGCGGTCTCGGCGTTGCCGGGGAGCAGCCCGAGCAGCGCGGAGGCGAGCACGGATTTGCCGCAGCCGCTCTCCCCGACGAGGGCGAGGCACTCCCCCGCGGCGAGCTCGAAGTGCGCGTCGCTGACGGCCCGTACGTGACCGCCGCCGCGCATGCGGAAGCGTACGGAGAGGCCCTGGACGGTGAGGACGGGCGCGGCGGCCGGGGTGCCGGTCGGGCGCTTGGCGGCGCTGGTGGTCGGGAGGGTCACAGCATCAGCTCCGATCGGCGGCGCGGATTGAGCCGCTCCCGCCAGGCGCCCGCGAGGCCGGCGATGGCGAGGGTGGGGATGATGATGAACAGGCCGGGGAACAGCGTCGGCCACCAGTCCCCGGCGAGCAGCGAACTGCGGGCGCTCTGCACGAGGGTGCCGAGGCTGGCCTGGTGGGTGGGCAGGCCGAGGCCGAGGAAGGACAGCGCGGACTCGTGCCAGATGGCGTGCGGCACCATCAGGACCGCGGCGAGCCCGGCCTGCGGCAGCACGCCCGGCAGCAGATGGCGCACGGCGACCCGCCACCGGGACGCGCCGCCGGAGATCGCGGCGTCGACGTACGGCCGGGAGCGCAGCGACAGCACTTCCGAGCGGACGATGCGGGCCGTGGACAGCCAGTGGGTGAGCGCCACGGACACCACCACGGGCCAGACGCCGGGGCTGAACATCGCGACGATGAAGATGCCGAGCAGCAGGTGCGGCACCGACGCGAAGAGGTCGACGAGCCGCATCACGACCCGGTCGAACCAGCCGCCCGAGGCCGCGGCGGCCGCGCCGACGGCGGTGCCGATGACGGTCGCGACGACGGCGGCGACGACGCCGACGAGCAGCGAGACGCGCAGCCCGTACACGCAGCGGAGCAGCAGGTCGCGGCCCACGTCGTCGGTGCCGAAGGGGTGCGCGAGGGACGGCGGCTGCAGCTTGGCGGCGAGGTCGACGGCCTGCTCGTCGAGCTGCGCCAGCGGCGGCACGACGAGCACGGCGAGGACGACGAGCCCGACGATCACGGCGGAGCTGCGCACCCGCCAGGCGCGCGTGGAGCGGCGCACGGAACCCACGGGTCGCCAGGTGAGCTCAGCCATCGAATCCCACCCTCGGGTCGGCGAGTCCGTACAGGAGGTCGGAGAGCAGGTTGCCGAGCAGTACCGCGATCGTGGCGAGGACGGTGAGCGCGGCGAGCAGCGGGAAGTCCACGGAGGTGGCGGCCTGCACGGTGGCGGCGGCGATGCCGGGCCAGCTGAAGACGGTCTCCACGAGGAGCGCGCCGGTGATCAGTTCGGGCACGCGGGAGCCGATCAGGGTGAGCACGGGAAGCAGCCCGGAGCGCAGCGCGTGCCCGAGGAGCACGGTCCGCGCGGCGAGCCCGCGGGCGCGCGCCCCGCGCACCGGGTCCTCTTCGAGGGCGTCGGCGACGCCTTGCCGTACGTACAGCAGGAACCAGGGCAGCTGGGAGATCGCCAGGACCGAGGCGGGCAGCACGAGATGGCTCGCGACCTGGCCGAAGCTGACGGTGGCCGAGCCGGTGTCGGTGAGTCCGCCGGCAGGCAGCACGCCCAGCTTGAGCGCGAACAGCCAGACGGCGAGCAGCCCGAGCCAGAACGGCGGGGCGGCCTCCAGGGTGTACGCGAGGGAGGTGACGCCCCGGTCGAACCAGCCGCCCTGGCGGCGGGCGGCGAGCACGCCGAGGGCGGTGCCGAGGAGCACGGCAGCGGCGAAGGCGACGGTGGCGAGGAGCACGGACCAGCCGAGCCGCTCCGTGATGACCTGCGCGACGGGCTGGCGGAGCACCGCCGAGTCGCCGAGGTCGCCGGTGACGGCGTTGCCGAGCCACTCCCACCAACGGGTGACGAGAGGCTGGTCGACGCCGAGGTTGGCACGCAGCTGGTCGAGGTTCTCCTGCGATGCGGTCAGCCCGGCGGTGCCCGCGTACGCCTTGACCGGGTCGAACGGGGAGGCCGCGGCGACGGCGAAGACGCCGAAGGTCACGGCGAGCAGGACGGGCACGGCGAACAGCGCCCGCCGTGCCGTCATACGTGCCATCGGCCCCCAAGGGAGGCCTGCTGTACGGGAGTTCACTTCAGCGGCTGCCAGCGCTCGACGTCCCACCACGGGCCGGAGGCGAGGCCGTGGTCGTGCGGCTCGACCTGCGTCGAGCGCTCACCGAAACGGCTGCTCAACACGTACAGGTGGTCGATGTGCGTGAGGAACGTGTAGCCGGGGTCCTTCACCAGCTCGCGCTGGATCGTGTCGTACGCGGCCTTCCGCTCGCCCTCGTCATCGGTCTTGCGGGCGTCTTCGAGGGCCTTGTCGACCTTGGCGTTGTCGTACCAGGCCATGTTGTTGAAGCCGTCGCCGGCGAGCTTCGAGGCGAGGAGGCTGTACTGGTCGAAATCGGGGTCGGCGGGGGCGCCGCCGCCCGCGAGCACGGCGTCCGTCTTCATCTTCGGCTCGATGACCTCCCAGGTGCCGGCCTGCACCTTGACCTCGACACCGGCCTTCTTGGCGTCGGAGGCGTAGGCGAGGGCGTGGTCCTGGCGGAGCTTGTCGCCGGTGAGGTACCAGAGCGGGAAGGAGGCGCGCACGCCGTCCTTCGCCCGGATTCCGTCCTTGCCCTTCTTCCAGCCGGCGTCGTCGAGGATCTGCTCGGCCTTCTTCAGGTCGTGCTTCCGCTCGGTGCCCTTGGTGAACCACTCGCTGTCGGTGGGGACAGGCCCGTAGGCCTCCTTGCCCGCGCCGTACAGGATCGAGTCGACCATCGCCTTGCGGTCCACGGCGACGTCGAGGGCGCGGCGGACGGCGGTGTCGCCGGTGACCTTGTTGTGCGTGGGCAGGGTGACGAGGCGATAGTCGAAACTCTTCGCGGTGTACGTCCTCATGCCGCTCTGGCCCTTGAAGCCCTTGGCCAGGTTGGGCGGCAGGATCGCGCCGTCGAGGTCGCCGGAGCGAAGGCGGGTGGCGCGGACGTCGTCGTCCTTGATGATCGCCATGGTGAACTGCTTGACCTTCGGCTCGCCTCCCCAGTAGTCGGGGTTGGCCTTGAAGGTGAGCTTCTCGCCCTTGGACCACTTGACCAGCTCGTACGGGCCGGTGCCGATGGGCTTGGTGGTGAACGGGCCGCTGTTCACGTCCTGCTTCCCGGCCACGTGCTCGGGCGCGATCGGCAGCACGGTCCGCTCGGCGAACGGCGCGTAGGGGTACTTGAGGTGGAACACCACCTCGTCGTCCCCCTTGGCCTCCACCGACTTCAGAGCGTCCAGCTCGGTCTTGTAGGCGTTGTTGGTCTTCTCGTCGAGGATCGTCTCGTACGTGAAGACGACGTCCTTCGCGGTGAACGGCTTCCCGTCGGAGAACCTCACGCCCGGGCGGAGCTTGTACGTGTACGTCCGGCCGTCGTCGGAGACCTTCGGCAGTGCGGCGGCGAGGGCGGGCTGGAGCTCCATGTTCGCGGCGTGCCTGAGCAGGCCGTCGAAGATCTTGGAGTTGCCGTCCTTGCCGTAGCCGAGGAGCGGGCTGAGGCTGTCGGGCTCGTAGGCGATGCCGACGACCGCCGACCCGGACATCGCGCCGTCCGGGGACGTCCGGGTCGGCGCCGAGCAGGCCGAGGCGGCCAGCGCCAGCGCGGTGACCGCTGCCAGCGCACCGCCCGCGGTGCGTATCGATCGGGCCGTCATGCCCACACCCCTGTTCAAGATCTGCCGTTATTGCGAACAGCTCGCAATTATGCCGTACGGGGTGCGGGGCGTCAGGGGTGGGGGCAGACCGGGGCGACGGGGGTTTGCGCTGGTGGGGGCGAGGGTGGGGGCGGATCGACGGGCCGGCTGGGAACGAGGGTCGCCTGGTGGTGGTACATGCGCCACCCCGCGCCCGCGCTGTCCCGGCGCCAGATCGAACTGTGCCGGGGTCCCCCCCCCCGGTCGCCGGAGGGGGGTGCGTACTCGGTAAGTTGATCTCTCCGTTGACGACGCATGGGGGGACGTCATGACCGACCGCGCACCGCAGGAAGGGGCTCCGAGCCCCGTCACGCGCGACCGCAATCCGCTGGAGTACTGGGCCCGGGCCGCAGTCGCCCCCGAACCGCCCCGCGCCCCGGCCCCCGCGGCGGCGCCCGCCTCCCCCGCCGCCGCGGAGGCACAGGAGCAGCTGCTCGACGCGATCACCCGGGCCACGGCCGCGGTGGACGTGGAGGAGCAGACCGCACCGGAGGCCCTGGAACGCCTGGCCCGCGCGTACGCGCTGGTCACGCAGGGGCACTCAACCGTCTGAGCCTCGGCGACGGGCCTGCGAGGGGCGCGCCCCCGCACCCCGGGTCGGCCCTCACCTCGGCCGACCCGCACTCCTCAAGGCCCCGTGAACCCGATGCTCTCGCGCCAGTTGAGTTCCTCCACGCCCTCGCCCGTCTTGCGGAAGGCGACCCGGTAGCCGCTCCAGGAGAAGCGGGTCCACTCCCAGCCGTCGATGCCGTCGATCGCCTCGACGTCCCAGTCGGTGAGGTCGCCGTCGCTCACGGCGGCGATCGCCGTCGCGGCTGCGGGACCGTGGCAGCCCTGGTCCCAGTCCGCCATGACGGCCACCGTGTCGCCGTACGCGCTGAGTTCGACCGAGCAGTCCGCGTCCCCCGGCTTCGGGTGCAGGACCCGGGGGCGTGACCAGGGGCCGCCGTCGGCGGGGCGGTGGCGCTCGACCAGGCCCCGGTCGGTGAACTCGACGAGTACGCGGCGGCCGTCGTCGAGGCGGATCGGCCCGTCCGCGGCGTGACCGTTCGCCGTGGGCGTCTCGACGGGCCACTCGGCGAGCCCCAGCCACGCCCCGCCCACGGCGAACCACGCCGCGAGGATCACCGGTGTGCGGCGCAGCCGCATGAAAGCCCCCGTCCGTCCGGCGGCGCCCGACGGCCGGGCGGCGCCGGTCCACCCTGACACAGACCGGCGTCGCCCGGTCCGGCCGGGAGTGCGCGGCGCTACGGCGCCCGGAGGTCCACCAGCTCGGCGATCGCGTCCCGGTGCCGCCCGGCCGAACCCAGCGCGATCGCGGACGACTTGGCGCGCTTCAGGTACAGGTGCACCGGGTGCTCCCACGTCATCCCGATACCGCCGTGCAGTTGCAGCGCCTCCTCGGCGGCGTGCACCGCGACCGGCCCGCAGTAGGCCTGGGCGAGGGCCGCCGCGAGCGGGATCTCGGCGCCGGCCGTGGCGAGCGCGTCCGCCGCGTTGCGGGCCGCCGCGCGGGCGTTGACCGTCTCCAGCCAGAGGTCCGCGAGCCGGTGCTTGAGCGCCTGGAAGGAGCCGACGGGCCGGTTGAACTGGTACCGGTCGCGGGTGTACGCGACGGTCTCCGTCAAACACCAGTCGGCGACGCCGAGTTGCTCGGAGGCGAGCAGCCCCGCCCCGGCGAGCAGCGCCCGACGGATCGCCGCGTCCGGGTCCTCACCGACCGGCTCGCCGCCCCGCGCCCCGTCGAGGGTGACGTCGGCGAGCGGCCGGGTCAGGTCGAGGGAGGTGCGCGGGGTGACGGTGACGCCTTCCTGGTCGGCGGCGAGCGCGTACAGGGCGTCGTCGGTCGCCACGTACAGCAGGTCCGCTGCCGCCGCGTCCGCGACCGCCGTGACCGTGCCGTGCAGCAGCCCGTCGGCGCTGCGCCGCACCCGCGGGTACGGGCCGTGCGGGGCCGTCGCGAACGGCACGGCGAGCGCTCCGACCAGCCGCCCGGACGCCAACTCCTTGAGCTGGGCGGCCACTTGGGGCTTCTCCTCCGGACAGCCGAGCAGCAGCTCGGTGGCGATCACCGCGCTGCTCAGATACGGCACCGGCGCCACGGCCCGCCCCAGCTCCTCCAGGACGACGGCCGCCTCACGGTGCGTGGCGCCCTGCCCGCCGAGCTTCTCCGGTACGAGGAGTCCGGCGAGGCCCATCTCGACGGCGAGGGTCTTCCACAGTTCGCGGTCGTGCGGCTCGCGGGTCTCGATACGGGCGACGACGGCGGCGGCCGTGCAGTGCGCGGTCAGCAAGTCCCGTACGACGGAACGGAGTTCGTCCTCGGTGTCCGAGTAGAGGAGGTCTGCGGAGGTGCTCACCTGGCCAGGTCCTTCCATGCGACGTCCTTGTCGGTGCGTGGCTCGGACGGCAGTCCCAGGACGCGTTCGGCGACGATGTTGAGGAGGACCTCGCTGGTCCCGCCCTCGATGCTGTTGCCCTTGGCGCGCAGATAGCGGTAGCCCGCGTCGCGGCCGGTGAAGTCGACGATGTCGGGCCGGCGCATCGTCCAGTCCTCGTACAACAGGCCGTCCTCGCCGAGGAGTTCGAGTTCCAGGCCGCTGATGCGCTGGTTGAGCCGGGCGAAGCCGAGCTTCATGCCGGAGCCCTCGGGGCCGGGCTGGCCCGCGACGAGCTGCTGGCGCAGCCGTTCCCCGGTGAGCCGGGCGACCTCCGCCTCGACCCACAGCTTCAGGAGTTCCTGGTGCAGGTCGTGGGTGCGCAGTTCGGGCCGCTCGCGCCAGGTCTCGGCGACGGGGCCGATCATGCCGCCCTCGCGGGGCAGCCGCATGCCGCCGATGGCGACGCGCTCGTTCATCAGCGTGGTCTGCGCGACCCGCCAGCCGTCGCCGACCTCGCCGAGCCGGTGCGCGTCGGGGATGCGCACGTCGGACAGGAACACCTCGTTGAACTCGGCCTCGCCGGTGATCTGCCGCAGCGGCCGCACCTCGACGCCGGGGTCGGTCATGTCGCACACGAAGTACGTGATGCCGCGGTGCTTCGGCTGGTCCGGGTCGGTACGGGCGATGAGGATGGCCCAGCGCGCGTTGTGCGCGTTGGACGTCCACACCTTCTGCCCGTTGACCACCCACGCGTCGCCGTCCCGCACGGCCCGCGTGCCGAGCGCCGCGAGGTCGGATCCGGCGCCCGGCTCCGAGAACAGCTGGCACCACACCTCCTCGCCCAGCCACAACGGCCTGAGCCAGCGCGCCTTCTGCTCGTCGGTGCCGTACGCGAGGACGGTGGGCGCGGCCATGCCGAGGCCGATGCCGATCTTCCGCGGGTCGTTGTCGGGGGCGCCCGCGGCCTCCAACTCGGCGTCCACGACGGTCTGTCGGGCGCGCGGCAGACCGAGCCCGCCGAGCCCTTCGGGGAAGTGCACCCAGGCGAGCCCGGCGTCGAAACGCGCCGCGAGGAACGCCTCGCGCGGGGTGCTCGCGGGCGGGTGCGCGGCGAGGAACTCCCTTACGCGGGCGCGGAGTTCGGCAGTGTCGCTCATACGGCGGCTCCCTCGGGGACGATCGCGACGCGGCCGGTGGTCACACCGTCGGCGACGCGCTGCACGGCCGCGGCACCGTCCTGCAGCGCGACCCGCTCGCTCACCAGCGGCTTGATCGCGCCCTTCGCGGCGAGTTCCGTGAGGGTGTCGTGGCAGCGGCGGACGGCCTCGGGGTCCTTGGTGTTGTAGAGGCCCCAGTGCAGGCCGACGACTGAGTAGTTCTTGACCAGGGCGTGGTTGAGCGCGGGCGTCGGGATGGCCCCGCTCGCGAATCCGACGACGAGGATGCGGCCCTCGAAGGCCACACACTTGGTGGACTTGGCGTACGCGTCGCCGCCCACCGGGTCGTAGACGACGTCGGCGCCCCGTCCGCCGGTGACCTCCTTGACGACGGAGACGAGGTCGTCGGCCCGCCGGTCGATCACCACGTCGCAGCCCAACTCCTCGGCCACGCGCGCCTTTTCTGGCCCGCCGACGACGCCGATGACCTTCGCTCCGGCGGCCTTGCCGAGCTGGACGGCGGCGGAGCCGACCCCGCCGGCGGCGGCGTGCACGAGCAGCGTCTCGCCGGGCTGCAGGGCGGCCCGCCGGTGCAGCCCGAACCAGCCGGTCTGGTAGCCGATGTGCAGCGCGGCGGCCTCGGCGTCGTCGAGCGCGTCGGGCGCGGGCAGTACGGCGGCGGCATCGGCCACCGCGTACTCGGCGAAGCCGCCGTACGGCAGGGCGGGGTTGGCGATGACGCGGCGGCCGTCCTCGGTCTCACCGCAGATCTCCACGCCGGGCGTGAACGGCAGCGGCGGCCGGACCTGGTACTGGCCGCGGCAGAGCAGCGCGTCCGGGAAGTTGATGTTGGCGGCGCGCACCTTCAGGAGCACCTGCCCCGCGCCGGGTGTGGGCGCGGCCGTCTCTTCGAGCCGCATCACCTCACCGGGCTCGCCGTTCTCGTGCACTCGCCATGCCTGCATGCGGGGCCTCCACGGAGGGTCGTGAGGGGTCGTAGAACCAAGCTCCCGCGCATACTAAGCGGTTGCTTGCCTCCTGGGAACCCGTCGAACCCGCCCCGGACGCTTCCGCGGCTACTTTCTCGAGGTGGGCTTGGCCCGTACGTGCATCCGCTCGCCCTGCGGCCCGAAGAGGCTGAGGAACTCCACGCCGCCGTCGCCGGTGGGGCCGAACCAGTGCGGCAGGCGGGTGTCGAACTCGGCGGCCTCGCCGGTGCCGAGCACCACGTCGTGGTCGGCGAGCAGCAGGCGGAGCTTGCCGGAGAGGACGTACAGCCACTCGTAGCCCTCGTGGGTGCGCTGCTCGGGGACCTCGGTGAGCTCGGGGATCACGATCTTGTACGCCTGCAGTCCGCCGGGCTGCCGGGTGAGCGGCACCATCGTCCGGCCGCGGCGCGTGATCGGCTTGGCCCGCACGCGCGGGTCGCCCACGGGCGGGGCGCCGACCAGCTCGTCGAGCGGGACCTGGTGGGCGCGGGCGATGGGCAGGAGCAGTTCGAGGCTGGGCTTGCGGTGGCCGGACTCCAGGCGCGACAGGGTGCTGACGGAGATCCCGGTCGCCTCGGACAGCCCGGCGAGCGTCGCACCCCGCTCCCTGCGGATACGGCGGAGCCGGGGCCCGACCTCGGCGAGCACTTCCTCGGTGCCCTCCGCGCCCTCGGCGGCGTCGGGGTGCGGGTGGGTGTGGGCCGTGTGCGGGTCGTGCGGCTGGTTGCGGGTCATGCGTTCATTGCAGATTCGGCAAGTGGGGTTGTCAAGACGAGGGGTACGGGGACGGGGCGGGCGGTACGTGTGCACGGGCCTGCGACGCGTACCGCCTTCTCCGCCAGGGTGGCCGCCGGGTCAGCGGCTGAAGACCTCGAAGCCGACGGCGGGGCGCCCGCCGAAGCGGTCGGCGACCATCGACGTGCCCATGTGCAGGATGGAGCGCGCGTACTCCTCCGGGTCCTCGTCCGTCAACGCCTCGATGTACGCGCGGTGTTCGAGCAGCGAGCGCACGCCGCGCTCGTAGCCGGGGCCCGCGTCCTGGGCGTGCGTCGGGGTGTCGGAGCCGGCGACGGCGACCCAGCGCACGCCGTTCCACGGCTCCAGGCCCTGCTCGGTGAGCTCCGGGAAGATCCAGCGGTTGCCCGCGTCGCCCACCGCGTCGAGGGTCGCGCGGCCCACGGCGACGTGGTCGGGCGTGTTCCAGTACGCGCCGCCCGCCCAGGTCTCACGGTGGTTGAGGGTGATGACGAGCTCGGGGCGGTGGCGGCGTACGGCGGCGGCGATGTCGCGGCGCAGGGCCGGGCCGTACTCCACGACGCCGTCCGGGTGGTCCAGGAACTCGACCTCGGTCACGCCGACGACCGCGGCGGAGGCCCGCTGCTCGCGCTCGCGAAGCGCGGAGCACTCGGTGGGGGCGACGGTGTCGATGCCGGCCTCGCCGCGGGTGGCGAGGACGTAGCGGACGTCCCGGCCGCCGTCCGTCCAGTGCGCGACGGCCGCGGCGCAGCCGTACTCCAGGTCGTCCGGGTGCGCGACGACGGCGAGGGCGCGGGTCCAGTCCTCGGGCATGGGCTTCAACTGATCGGTCATGGGGGAAGGTTAAGCGGGTCTCAGGCAGGTGGGGGGCTGTGCCCCGACAGGGGCGCGGGGCGGTGACATCAGCGGCTCCGCCGCGGGGCGCGACCGGCCACGACGGCGGGAAAGCCGAACAACGACCGGGATGGAGCCTGTCCGGCGATTGAGGACGCGAGCCCGCAGGGCAGAGCAGGCGGGCGCGCCCTCACGCCTCGTCCCGGGCCAACGTGAAGAGTCGGTCCAGGACTCTTCCCCCACCCGCCCGCACCCCGTCGTGCTCGTACTCGTCCGTGACCCACGTCCGCAGGCCGCGGATCGTGCGGGCGGTCGTCAGGGAGTGGGCCGTGTCGACGTACAGGTCGTCGTGGTAGATCGCGGCCGCCGTCGGGACCTCGTTGCGGGCGAGGCGGGCCGGGTCGTAGAGGCGGGGCCAGTCCGTGCGGGCGGCGAGGAGCTCGGCCGTCTCGCGGAGCGGGGCCAGCGACGGGTCGACGTCGAAGTGCCACGGGTGCACCGTCTCCCCGGTGAAGAGGAGCGGCTCCTCCCCCGCGACCGCCCGCCCCGCGTCGAACTGGGGGAACTCGGCCCGCACCCGCTGGGCCGACCAGTTCGTGGGCCGCTCGTCCTGCGCGTAGATCGCCTCGTGGACGAGGGCGTACAGCGGATGGGCCGCGTACGAGAGGACCGCGTGTGCCTCTTCGCGGAAGGCGTCCGCGAGTTCGTGGCCGTGCGGGGTGCGGACGAACGCGTTCTCCAGGAGGTGGTGGAGGCGGTGGCTGCCGTCGCCGGAGCCGAGGAGGATGCCGAGGGACTGGAAGGCCTCGACGGTCAGCCGGTAGCCGCCGCCGAGGGTGACCGGGCCGTGCTCGGCGAGGTGGGCGGCGATGCGGCGGGCCCGTTCGACGTCCTGCGGGTAGCGGGCGTAGTGCGCGGCGGCCTTGCGCTGCATCCGCGGGTAGGCCGCCCGGTACACGTCGTCCGCGTGCCCGTCGAGGGACGGCAGGCCGCCGGTGAGGAGAGCGGTGCGCAGGCCCTCCGGGGCGGTGGACAGGTAGTGCGTGACGCAGAAGCCGCCGAAGCTCTGGCCGAGCACTGTCCACGGGGCGCCGCCGGTGAGGCGTCGGCGGATCAGCTCGCAGTCCTTGACGATCGCGTCGGCCCTGAACTGCGCCAGGTAGTCGGCCTGTTCGCGGGGTCCGCCGCGCAGGGGCAGGGTCTGCCGGTTGGCGGGCGTGGAGCGGCCGGTGCCGCGCTGGTCGAGGAGCAGCACCCGGTACTCCTTGAGCGCCCGCCCGAGCCACGCCTGCCGTCCGACGAAGCGGCGCGCGCCGAACCCGGGCCCGCCCTCCAGGTAGAGCAGCCACGGCAGTCGGTCGTCGGCGCGGTCGCCTGCGACCACCTCGCGGGCGTACAGCTCGATCTGCTCGCCGTCGGGGCGGCCGTGGTCGAGGGGTACGGCGAAGTGGTGGTCGGTGAGGACGACGCCGGGCTGGCGGTAGCGGACCGGGGTGGCCGTCGGGTGCTGGCTGCTGGGCAACGGGGCTCCTGCTCGGGTACGGGGCGGTGATCGGCACCGTACCCGCCCGGCCGGTGCGGAGCGATCGCGTCCGCCGTCTCCCCCGCTCGGCCTCGCGCGCGTAACCTCAGACATCCGATGATCGCCGCGGAAGGAGACGCATGCGTGTCGCCCTGTTCCTGACCTGCGTCAACGACACGCTCTATCCGGACACGGGCAGGGCCGTCGTGAAACTCCTGGGCCGGCTGGGTGTGGACGTCGACTTCCCGGCGGGGCAGACCTGTTGCGGGCAGGCGCACTACAACACCGGGTACCGGCATCGCGCGGAGCCGCTCGCCCGGCATTTCTCGGAGGTCTTCGCCGGGTACGACGCGATCGTCACGCCGTCCGGCTCGTGCGGGGCGATGGTGCGGGAGCTGTATCCGCGGATGGGCGAACGGGCCCGCGCGGAGGGCCGCGGCGACTCCCTGGCCCGGGCGCTCGCGCCGGTGGTGCCGAAGACGTACGAGCTGACCGAGTTCCTCGTCGACGTGCTCGGCGTGACGGACGTCGGCGCGTACTACCCGCACAAGGTGACGTACCACCCGACGTGTCACGGGCTGCGCTCGCTCGGCCTCGGTGACCGGCCCACGCGGCTGCTCGCGCACGTGAAGGGCCTGGAACTGGTCGAGTTGCCGGGGGCCGAGGAGTGCTGCGGCTTCGGCGGGACGTTCTCGGTGAAGAACCCGGACGTGTCGGCGGCGATGGGCCTCGACAAGGTGCGGGCGGCCGAGTCGACGGGGGCCGGGGTGCTGTGCGCGGCGGACAACTCGTGCCTGATGCACATCGGCGGCACGCTGGCCCGGCTGCGCAGCGGGATGCGGCCGGTGCACATCGCGGAGATCCTGGCGAGCACGGAAGAGGAGCAACTCGCGTGAGTCACACGTTTGTTGGCATGCCCGCCTTCCCCGACGCCGCGCGCGCGGCGGTACGGGACACCACCCTGCGGGGCAACCTCCGGCACGCCACGCACACCATCCGCGGCAAACGCGCCAAGGCCGTAGCCGAGTTGGACGACTGGGCGGGGCTGCGCGAGGCGGGCCGACAGATCAAGGACCATACGCTCCGCCATCTCGACCACTACCTCGTGCAGTTGGAGGAGTCCGTCACGCGCGCGGGCGGCACCGTCCACTGGGCGGCCGACGCGGACGAGGCCAACCGGATCGTCGCGGGACTCGTACGGGCGACCGGCGAGCGCGAGGTCGTCAAGGTCAAGTCGATGGCCACACAGGAGATCGGCCTGAACGAGGCGCTCGCCGAGGAGGGCATCGCCGCGTACGAGACCGATCTCGCCGAACTGATCGTGCAGTTGGGCGACGACCGGCCCAGCCACATCCTCGTACCGGCGATCCACCGCAACCGGGGCGAGATCCGGGACATCTTCGCGCGCACCATGAGCGAGTGGGGCCGCCCCGCGCCCGACGACCTGACGGACACGCCCGCCGAACTGGCGGAGGCGGCGCGGCTGCATCTGCGGGAGAAGTTCCTGCGCGCCAAGGTGGGGATCTCCGGGGCCAACTTCATGGTCGCCGAGACCGGCACGCTCGTCGTCGTCGAGTCCGAGGGCAACGGGCGGATGTGCCTGACGCTGCCCGAGACGCTGATCTCGGTCGTCGGCATCGAGAAGCTGGTGCCGACCTGGCGGGACCTGGAGGTGTTCCTGCAGACGCTGCCCCGCTCGTCGACGGCCGAGCGGATGAACCCGTACACGTCGATGTGGACCGGGACGACGGACGGGGACGGACCGCGGAACTTCCACCTCGTGCTGCTCGACAACGGCCGCACCGACACCCTCGCCGACGAGGTCGGCCGCCAGGCGCTGCGCTGCATCCGCTGCTCGGCCTGCCTGAACGTGTGCCCGGTGTACGAGCGGGCCGGCGGGCACGCGTACGGCTCGGTGTACCCGGGGCCGATCGGGGCGATCCTCAGCCCCCAACTCCGGGGCACGGCAAGCGAGATCGACGCGTCGCTGCCGTACGCGTCGTCGCTGTGCGGGGCCTGCTACGAGGTGTGCCCGGTGGCGATCGACATCCCGGAGGTCCTCGTACATCTGCGGGAACGGGTGGTGCAGGGCGGGCCGGTGACGCGGCGCGGCGCGAAGGTCACGCTGCAGCCCGCGAAGGGGCACGCCGCCGAGCGGGCCGCGATGCGTGCGGCGGCGTTCGCGTTCACCCATCCCGGGGCGCTCGCCGCCGGCCAGCGGATCGCCGCGCGCACGCGCCGGTTCCATCCGCGGCGGCTGCCCGGGCCGGGCCGGGCGTGGAGCGACAGCCGGGAAGTGCCGAAGGTGCCGGCGGAGCCGTTCCGCGACTGGTGGCGGCGTACCCGGGGAGAGGCGGGAGGAGCCAGGTGAGCAGCAGGGACGTGATCCTGAACCGGGTCCGGCGGGCCCTCGACGGCGCGCCGGACGAGGCGCCCGGTCTCGACGCGGCCGTGGACCGTTCGTACCTCGTCGAGCACGGCGCGCGCAGCACCGAGGAGACCGTGGAGCTGCTCGCGGAGAACCTCGCCGACTACCGGGCGATCGTGCACCGCAGCGACCCGGACGGGCTCGCGGACCTCCTCATGCGGCTGCTCGCGGCCCGCGGCGCCCGCAGTGTCGTCGTACCGCCGGGTCTCGACGCGGGCTGGCTCAAGGCGGCCGATCCGGTGCGGGTGCACGACCGGGCGGAGCTGACGCCGCGGGAGCTGGACGCCGTGGACAGCGTGGTCACGGGCTGCGCGGTGGCGATCGCGGAGACCGGCACGCTCGTCCTGGACGGCTCCCCCGACCAGGGCCGCCGCCGCATCACCCTCGTGCCGGACCATCACATCTGTGTCGTACGGGTCCCGGAGCAGGTGGTGTCGTCCGTGCCGCAGGCGCTGGCGCGGCTCGACCCGGGGCGGCCGCTGACCTGGATCTCCGGGCCGTCCGCGACCAGCGACATCGAGCTGGACCGGGTGGAGGGGGTGCACGGGCCGCGCACCCTGGAGGTCGTTCTGCTGAGCGGCGGCTGAAGTGCGCGGTTAGCGTGAGGGCATGATCCGGTTCGAGCACGTCACGAAGCGCTACCCGGACGGCACCGTCGCCGTGGACGACCTGTCGTTCGAAGTGGACGAGGGCGAACTGGTCACGCTCGTCGGCCCGTCGGGCTGCGGCAAGACCACCACGATGATGATGGTGAACCGCCTGATCGAGCCGACGTCGGGCCGGATCACCGTCGCCGGCAAGGACATCTCGACGGTCGACCCGGTGCGGCTGCGCCGCCGCATCGGGTACGTCATCCAGCAGGTCGGCCTGTTCCCGCACCGCACCATCCTCGACAACACGGCGACAGTGCCCGCGCTGATCGGCTGGAAGCGGTCGAAGGCGCGGGCGCGGGCCGCGGAACTCCTCGACCTGGTCGGCCTCGACCCGAGGACGTACGGCTCGCGCTATCCGCAGCAGTTGTCCGGCGGGCAGCGGCAGCGGGTCGGCGTGGCACGGGCGCTCGCCGCGGACCCGCCGGTGCTGCTGATGGACGAGCCGTTCGGGGCGGTCGACCCGGTGGTGCGCGAGCAGTTGCAGGACGAGTTCCTGAACATGCAGGCCAGGGTGCGCAAGACGGTGCTTCTGGTGACGCACGACATCGAGGAGGCGGTCCGGCTCGGCGACCGCATCGCGGTGTACGGGCAGGGCCGCATCGAGCAGTTCGACACGCCGGGCGCGGTCCTCGGCACCCCGGCCACGCCGTACGTCGCGGAGTTCGTGGGCGCCGACCGGGGCCTGAAGCGGCTGTCCGTCACGGCCATCGAGGCGGCCGACTTGGAGCAGCCGCCGCTCGCCCGGGTCGACGAGCCGGCGGACGCGGCGGGGGCGCGGCTGCGGGAGCAGGGGGCGCGCTGGACGGTCGTCCTGGACGAGGCGGGCGAGCTGCACGGCTGGGCGGGCGCGGACGAGCTGGCCCTCGCGGGCGACGGCGGCACGGTCGGCGAGCTCGCGCACCGGATGAACTCGTGGGTCCCGGTGGGCGCCCCGCTGAAGCAGGCCTTCGGGGTGATGCTGCAGCACGACGCGGGCTGGGTCGCGGTCCTCGACGGCGCCCGCTTCCTCGGCGTCCTCACCCCCGCGAAACTCCACGAGGCCCTCCGCCGCTCGGTCGACGCGGACGCCCAGGGAGTACACCGCACGGAGGTCCCTTTCGAGTCGGTTGCTGACGCGTAGCCCTGGGGGTCCTCTTGGGGGGGGAGGCCCAAGTTGCCGTCGGCGTGGGCCCGTTGGGCAGGATGGCCCCCTGTGACGACAAAGGACCGCCTGAAGACCAAGGACCGTGTGAAGACCAAGGACCGCATCGCCCGGATCGCCCTCCCCCTCGCCCTGCTGATCGCCGGCACCGTCTGGAGCACGCTGCAGATCTCCGACTCGGTGACCGAGACGACGGTCGGCAAGGCCCCGCAGCAGGCCCAGGACAGCCGCGTCCGCCCGCTGAAGAAGGACGAGATCCTGCCCGCGGACCAGTGGCCGAACGCCTGCGTTCTCGTGACCGAGGAGGACATCCGGGCGATCCTGCCGGACGCCGAGGAGATCGAGGCGGAACCACCGAGTCAGGTGTACGCGCCCTCCGTCAAGGAGTTCGCCGCCGACCCCTCGTGGAAGGAGAGCAACAGGGCCGAGTACGGCCGGTGCGACTACGGCATGAAGCTGCCGGGCGAGCGGTACGCGGCCACCCGCGTCTGGGTCCGCGTCGACGCCGTCGCCGATCCCGCGCTGATCGCCGGGTACTACGAGGAAGTCACCCTGAGCGGCGACGACAAGCTCTTCGGTGCGGATGCCTGCGCCAACTCCGGCGGAATCGAGGAGAGTTGGACCTGCCGTAAGGGCCCGTTGATGTTCACGGTCGGCGGGCAGACCACCGCCACCTTCGAGGGGCGGTTCGACGCGGCGCCCTGGGTGTGGCGTGACGACGTGGCCCCCGAGTTCGTGCGGGCCGTGACGGCGAAGGTTCACTGAGCCCGGCGACCCCGGTCCTCCAGCGGCCCCCTCCCCTACAGCAGCCCCTTCCCCTTCAAGTACGTCTCCGCCACGTCCTCCGGGAGGCGGCGCCAGCTGTCGACCTGTTGGTTGAGGGAGGCCAAGTCCCCTGTCGTGAGGACCGAGTTGAGTTTGCCGAGGGCCTTCGCCACGCGGGGGCCGCCTGCTCGGGTGCGGTTGACGACGGGGACGATGTGGTCGGCGTTCTGCAGCTTCTTGTCGTCCGCGAGGAGGACCAGGCCGAACTCGTCGAGGGTCGCGTCCGTGGTGGTCGTCAGGACCAGCTGGTCCTGACCGTTCTGCACGGCCTGCTTGGCCTGGGTCGTGCCGACGCCCTTGGGGTCGACGGCGGTGACCCTGATGCCGTACGTCTTCTCCAACCCCGGCTTGCAGTACGGCCGTTGGACGCACTCGTCGCCCGCGGCCAGGCGGACGGGCAGCCGGGCGCGGCCGAGGTCGCTGAGGGTCTTCAGCCGGTGCTTGCGGGCGTACGCGGCGGTGACGGCGAACGCGTTCTGGTCGACGGCCCGGCCCGCGTCGAGGACGGTGAGGCCGCGGGGCCGGGCCAGGGCGCGCAGTGCGGTCATCGTGGCGTTCAGGTCGGGCGAGCCGACGGGCCGTGCGTCGGGCCCGTTGGCCTTGGCGTTCAGCCAGTCCGCGAAGGTCGCCGCGTACTCGGGCACGACGTCGATCTGGCCGCTCTCCAGGGCCGGTTCGTACAGCTCGCGGTTGGCGACGGAGAGGATCCGGGTGCTGTAGCCCTGCTCGCGCAGCAGCAGCGCGTACATGTGGGCGAGCAGGTCGCTCTCGGTGAAGCCGGCCGACCCGATGGTGAGGCTGCGGCTGTCGCCGGGCGGCGCGGTGACCTCGCCCTGCTCCTCCAGGGACGGTCCGGTGCCGCATCCCGCGACGACGGCGAGCAGGGCGGCAAGCGTGCAGGCCTGTCGCGTACGGCCCGTACGGGCAGTTCTCATGCCGTGGCCCTCCCGCGCGCGAGGCCCGGCGTCAGGCGTTCCGCCGCCTCGAAGCAGCCCTCGACGAGCAGCGCGAACACGGCGACGAGCACCGCGCCCGCCACCACCTGCGGTGTGGACGCCAGGTTGAAGCCCGCCGTGATGATCCGGCCGAGCCCGCCGCCCCCGGCGAGCGCGGCGATCGTGGCGGTGGCGACGAGCTGCACGGCCGCGATCCGCACCCCGTTGACGATCATCGGCAGCGCGAGCGGCACCTCGACCCGCCACAGCAGCTGCCGCCCGGTCATGCCCATCCCCCGCGCGGCCTGCACGACGCTGCGGTCGACGCCGCGCATCCCGACGTACGCGTTGGTGAGCAGCGGCGGTACGGCGAACAGGACGAGGGCGACGACGGTCGGGCCCTCGCCGTACCGGCCGAGCGGGGTGAGCAGGAGGAGGACGAGGACGGCGAAGGTGGGCACGGCGCGGCCGATGTTGGAGAGGTTCACGGCGAGCGCGCCGCCCTTGCCGAGGTGGCCGAGGACGAGGGCGACGGGCAGGGCGATGAGACAGCTGACGGCGAGGCAGACGACGGTGAGGAGGAGGTGTTCGGTGAGGCGGTGCCAGATGCCGTCGGCGCCGGACCAGTGGTCGGCGTCGGTGAGCCAGTGCCAGGCGTCGGTGAGGGTGTTCATGCGCGCTGCCAGGGGGTGAGGAGCCGTCCGGCGGCGAGGAGCAGCAGGTCGGCGGCGACGGCGATGACGACGCACAGCACGGACGCGGTGAGGACCTGCGCCTTGAAGTAGGTGTTCATGCCGGTGTAGATGAGGTTGCCGAGTCCGCCGTGGCCGACGATCGCGCCGATCGTGACGAGGGAGACCGCCGACACGGTGGCGATCCGCAGTCCGGCGAGCGCGGCGGGCAGCGCGAGCGGCAGTTCGACGGCGAGCAGCAGCCGTACGGGCCCGTATCCCATGCCCTTGGCGGCCTGCCGGGTCTCCTCGGGGACGGCGCGGAGCCCGGCCAGGAGGTTCCGCACGAGGAGGGTCAGGGAGTACAGGACGAGCCCGGCGACGACCAGCGAGGCGGAGAGCCCGTACAGCGGCAGGAGCAGCGAGAACATCGCCAGGGACGGGATCGTGTAGAGGACCGTGGTGAGCGCGAGGACCGGGCCCGCGGCGGGGCGGAAGCGGCGGGCGAGCAGGGCGAGCGGCACGGCGAGGAGCACGGCGATCGTGATGGACAGGGCGGTCAGCTCCAGGTGCTGCAGGACCGCGTCCGCGAGGATGTGGCTGCGGGTGCGCAGGTAGTCGCCGCACACCCACTCGTTGCGCGCGAGGCAGTCGTCCGGAGGCGTGGGCACTTGTCCATTGCAGCGTGCGGGCGGGGGTGGGGCGCGTCGTGGTGACCCGTACGGGGTCCGCGCCCGGAGGGGCGCGGGGAACTGCGCGACCGGCCACGACGGCGGGAAAGCCGAAAAGACGGGAGCCGGGGTCCGGGGCGGAGCCCCGAAGCTGCCGCAGGCTTTCGGGAAGGGGCGGGGAGGGGATCAGCCGTGCAACCGCGCCACCGCTCCCGTCTCCAGGGCCACCCACAGCGCGCCGTCCGGGCCGACCGTGATGCCGTGCGGTTCGGACGACGGGGAGGCCAGGTCGTACCCGGTGATCTCCGGAGCCTCGCCGGGGCGGGCGGTGATGCGGCCGACGCGGTTGCCGCCCCACTCGGTGAACCAGCAGTCGCCCCGGCCGGCCGCGACGATCGCGTGCGGCTTGGCGGCCGGGTCGGGGAGGGGGAACTCCTCGACCGTGCCGTCGAGGGAGATCCGGCCGACCGCGTTCGCCATGATCTCGACGAACCAGAGCGCCTCGCCGTCGCTCGTGATGCCGACGGGGCCCGCGCCCTGCGTCGGCAGCGGGTGGACGGTGACGTCGCCGTCGACGGTGATGCGGCCGATGGCGTCGGCCTGGTTGAGCGTGAACCACAGGGCGCCGTCCGGGCCCTGGACGAGCGCCGAGGGGAAGCCGCCCTCGACCGGCAGCTCGAACTCGGTGACCCCGCCGTCGACGGTCACACGGCCGATCCGGTCGGCGCTCAGCGCGGTGTACCAGACCGTGTCCTCGGGGCCGGGCGCGATCCCGTACGGCCCGGCCTCGGGCGTCGGCACCGGGAAGGAGGTCTGCTCGCCGTCGGTGGTGACGCGGCCGATGCGGTGGTCGCCGTTGCGGGTGAACCACAGGGCGCCGTCCGGGCCGGGGACGATCACGGTGGGTCGGCAGTCCGGGGCGTCGAGGGGGAACTCCTCCACGGCGCCGTCGGTCGCGAGCCGGGCGATGCGGCCGCTGTGCACGAGCGTCACCCACAGGGCGCCGTCGGCTCCCGCGGCGATGCCGTACGGGCCGTCCTGGGCGCCTGCGACGGTGAACTCCCGTAAGACAGAGGCGTGTTGGTGTGACATGGAGGAGGGCTCCTTCAGCGGTCGGTCGTCGTCAGGTAGGCGATCACCATGTCAGAGAGCATCGTGCGGTAGTGCTCCCGGGTGTCGTCCGCCGTCAGGTCGCGGCCGAACAGGGCGTGGAACGTGTGCCGGTTGGCGACCCGGAAGAAGCAGAACGAGCTGATCATCGCGTGCAGGTCGACGGCGTCCACGTCCGCCGTGAACACGCCCTGGGCGCGGCCCTCGTCGAGGATGCGGGAAATCACCTCGATCGCGGGCGAGTTGAGGGCGCCGAGGCTGGGCGCGGCCTCGATGTGCTCGGCCTCGTGGATGTTCTCGATGCTGACGAGGCGGATGAAGTCGGGGTGCGCCTCATGGTGGTCGAAGGTCAGCTCGGCGAGCCTGCGGATCGCGGCGACCGGCTCCAGCCCTTCCACGTCCAGCTGCTGTTCCTGCCGCCGGATGACCGCGTACGCCCGCTCCAGGACCGCGGTGAACAGCTTCTCCTTGCTGCCGAAGTAGTAGTAGATCATCCGCTTGGTGGTCTTGATGCGGGCGGCGATCTCGTCGACCCGGGCGCCGGTGAAGCCGAGCCGGGCGAACTCCTCCGTGGCCACGTCCAGGATCTCCGCCTGGGTGCGCGCCTTGTCGCGGGTGCGCCGGCCGGTCTCGGGCGCGGGTCCCTTCGACGGTGCGGTCGGCGGGGGTACGGCGGGCATGCGGCTCCTCGCGATGCGGCTGTCCGGGCCCGGTCAGCGTGCGGCTGTCCGGGCCGGTCAGTCTATCGCCGGGGCGTGTGGCGGCCCGGGGCCTGCCCGTTCGACGGCGGTCAGGGGCGGTCAGGGGCGGCCCCGGTGCGCGTACTGGGCGGCGAGCCTGATGCCCGCGTTCGGGGCGCCGTAGCCCTGGTGGGTGCCGGTGCGCTGGACCAGTTCGAAGAAGACCCGGCCGACGGCGGCGGTGTAGCAGTGCAGGAACTCGCCGTGCTCGTCGCGGTCGTAGAGGACGCCGGACTCCCGTAGCGCGTCGAGGAGTTGGGGGTCGAGGTCGTGGCGGGCGGCGAGGTCGTCGTAGTAGTTGGCGGGGATGGGCAGCAGGGCGGCGCCGCGGGCGCGGGCGGTGCGGGCGGCGGCGATGACGTCGTCGGTGGCGAGGGCGATGTGCTGCAGCATCTGGTCGTCGGCGCCGGGCCCGGGCGCGACGTTGAGGGCGAGCCGTACACCCCCGTCGGGCCCGGCGACGGCCCGGCTGCGGAACAGGCCGTACGGGTCGGCCAGGTCGAGGCTCTCGTGCACGGTGAGGCCGAGCACGCCGCGGTGGAACAGGACCGCCTCGTCGAACTGGTGCCAGGGCTGGGTGAGCGCCACGTGGTCGATGCGCTCCACGTGCCCGGGTCGTCGCGCCGCGGCCGGGACGGGCTCGAAGTCGCCGGTCCAGCTGGGGTGGTCGGGCCGGCCGGTGCGGCAGAAGAACAGCTCGGTGCCGTCGGGGGCGGCGACCGCGTCGAGGGGCGCGTCGCCGGGTGCGCGGCGGCGGGGCACGACGGGCGCGTGCAGGGCCTCGGCGCGGCGTGCGGCCTGCGCCGGGTCGGGGGTCTCCAGGCCTACGGCGGCCAGGGCGGGCCCCGAACGCCGGGACCCCGCGCCGGAGTTGAGCAGAATCCGGGCCTCGCCCTGCTCCCACAGCTCGACCGGCTTGGAGCCGTGCCGGCCGGTGCGGGCGAAGCCGAGCGCGTCGAGCAGGGCCCGTACGGGTTCGGTGTCGGGCGTGGCCAGTTCGGCGAAGGCGAAGCCGGTGGGCAGGGACGGTGCGGGCGGCGCGGCCAGGCCCGCGGACTCCTCCAGGACGAGCAGGGAGCGGAGCGCGTCGACGGCGGTCGGGGCGGCCTCGGCCTGCCGGAACACGTCGTTGAACACTTCGAGGGAGAGCGGCCCGTCGTACCCGGCCCGCACGGCCGCGGACACCACGGAGGCGACGTCAAGACCTCCCTGGCCGGGGAAGCAGCGGTGGTGGCGGCTCCACTGCAGGACGTCCATGGCGAGCTCGGGGGCGTCGGCGAGCTGGAGGAAGAAGATCTTCTCGCCGGGGATGGCGGCGATGCCGGACACGTCGCTGCCGCGCGACAGGATGTGGAAGCTGTCCAGACAGGTGCCGAGCGCGGGATGCCCGGCCTGCTCGACGATCCGCCAGGCGTGGTCGTACGTGTCGACGTGCCGCCCCCAGGCCAGCGCCTCGTACGCGATGCGGATGCCGTGCTCGTGGGCGCGGGCGGCGAGGCGGTGCAGCTGTTCGGCGGCGAGCGCGTCGTCGTCGAGGGCGCGCGGGTCGACGCTGGAGCAGACGAGCAGCAGGTCGGCGCCGAGCCGCCGCATCACGTCGAACTTCCGCTCGGCGCGCCGCAGGTTGCGTACGAAGACGTCCTCGGGGACGGCCTCGATGTCGCGCATCGGCTGGTAGAGGTCGATGGCCAGGCCGAGGTCGGCGCAGCGGGCGCGGATCTCCTCGGGGCGCAGCGGCGTGCCGAGCAGGTCGTTCTCGAAGATCTCCACACCGTCGAACCCGGCGGCGGCGATCGCGGTGAGCTTCTCGGAGAGCGGCCCGCTGAGCGACACGGTGGCGATGGACTTACGGGCGCCGAGCCGTCCGGCGGGGGCGGGGCGCGGGTCAGCCACGGCGGCCTCCGAGTGCGGGGGTCTCGGCGAGCTCGGCGAAGTCGGCGAGCATGGCGTCGGTGTGCGGTTCGAGGCCGGTGAAGAGGCGGAAGGCGTCGGCGGCCTGGAAGACGGCCATGCCGCCGCCGTCGAGGGTGCGGCAGCCCAACCGGTCGGCGGTGTCGAGAAGTTGGGTGCGCAGCGGCCGGTAGACGACCTCGGCGACCCAGAGCGCGGGCCGGAGCAGTTCGGCGGGGAGCGGCAGTCCGGGGTGGGCGGCCATGCCGGTGGGAGTGGCGTGCACGAGTCCGTCGGCGGTGGTGACGTCGGCGGGCGTGCCGGGGGCGGCGCGGCCGGCGCCGAAGCGGGCGGTGAGCGCGTCGGCGAGGGCGGCGGCGCGGGCCGGGTCGGTGTCGCAGAGGGTGAGCCGGTCGACGCCGAGGTTGAGCAGCGCGTGCGCGACGGCCGCCCCGGCCCCGCCCGCGCCGAGCTGGACGACGTGGCCGGTGGGTGCGTCGGGCAGGCCGCGCGCGAAGGCCTTGGCGAAGCCGGTGACGTCGGTGTTGTGTCCGACGGCGCGCCCGTCCCGCAGGACGACGGTGTTGACGGCGCCCAACTCGGCTGCTTCCGGGGCGAGTTCGTCGAGGTGCTCGAGGACGAGCTGCTTGCAGGGGTGGGTGATGTTCAGCCCGTCGAAGCCGAGCTGCCGGGCGGCCCGCAGCAGCTCCCCCACCTGCTCGGGCGGGGTGCCGAGCAGGTCGAGGTCGAGCGTGCGGTAGAGCAACGGCACACCGTGCCGGACCGCTTCCCGCTCGTGCAGGGCGGGGCTGAGCGAGGGCCCGATGCCGGCGCCGATGAGACCGGTGAGGTAGGAGGACGGGGACACGGGGTGGGGCCTTTCTGGTGGGGGCTTCCGGCGAATTCCAGGAGGATGCAGCCCTCCGCCTGAGGGGAGCGGGGCAAATCCAGCCCCTCCGGCCGAGGGGAGCGGGGCGAATTTCAGCCCCTCCGGCGTTTGAGGAGCGGGGGTCTGGGGGCGGAGCCCCCAGTTTCGGGAAGGGGCGGGACTGGGGAAAGAAGAACGCGGCGAGCGAGCCCTCAGACCGCAGCCGACTCCGCCTTGCCAACCCCGGCGGGCGCCAACTCCCCCGGTCGAACGCCGAGTTCGGCAGTGGGCACCCGGTACGTCTCACGCCCGGTGGCGACCGCCACCGCACACACCGCGCACACGGCGGCGGAGAACACCGCGACCCCGACCCAGTCGGCCCCGTCCCCGCCCGCGATCCGCTCGGCGATGGTCACGGCGAACCCGGCGACGGCGAAGCCGATCTGCGTGCCGACGGCCATGCCGGAGAGCCGGACGCGGGCCGGGAACATCTCCCCGTAGAACGAGGGCCAGATCCCGTTGGCGGCGCTGTAGACGACGCCGAAGAACAGCACGCCGACGGCGAAGACCAGCGGGTAGCTGCCGGTGGAGATCGCCCACAGGTAGACGAAGATCAGCCCGCCGCAGCCGAGGGCGCCGATCAGGAAGACGGGCTTGCGGCCGATCCGGTCGGAGAGCCGGGCCCACAGCGGGATGGCGAGCAGGGCGGCGGCGTTGGCGCAGCCGTTGACCCAGAGCATGCCGGTCTTGTCGAGTCCGACGGCGTCGCTGGTGGCGTACGCGAGGGCCCAGACGGAGAAGATCGTGCTGACGGTGGCGATGAGGGCCGCGCAGATGACGCGCAGGACGCTCGCCCAGTGGTTCACGAGGAGCTCGGCGAGCGGCATCTTCGCGACGGCCGCGTTGGCGCTGGCCTGCTGGAAGACGGGGGTCTCGTCGAGGGTGCGGCGGATGACGTATCCGGCGACGGCGACGACCGCGCTGAGCAGGAACGGGATGCGCCAGCCCCAGGAGTAGAGCTGCTCGTCGGGCAGGGCCGCGACCGGGATGAACACGAGGGTGGCGAGGATCTGCCCGGCCTGGGTGCCGTTGAGGGTGAAGCTGGTGTAGTAGCCGCGGCGGTGTTCCGGGGCGTGTTCCAGAGTCATGGCGTTGGCGCTGGCCTGCTCGCCGGCCGCGGAGAGGCCCTGCAGGACGCGCATCACGACGAGCAGGGTGGGGGCGAGGGTCCCGGCCTGGGCGTACGTGGGGAGGCAGCCGATCAGGAACGTGGACAGGCCCATGAGGACCAGGGTCCAGACCATGATCGTGCGCCGGCCGACGCGGTCGCCGATGTGGCCGAGGAAGAGGGCGCCGACGGGGCGGGCGGCGTAGGCGACGCCGAAGGTCGCGAGGGAGATCAGGGTGGCGGTGGCCGGGTCGTCCGGGTTGAAGAAGACCTTCGGGAAGACGAGGGCGGCGGCGCTTCCGTAGATGAAGAAGTCGTAGTACTCCAGGGCGCTGCCGATCCACGCGGCGAAGGCGGCTTTGCGGGGCTTGCCCGTCGTCGGGGCGTTCGGCACCTGGGCGGCTTCCGGGTGGGGCACGGGGGGCTCCTCGGGGGGAGATACAGGATATCGGGCGGCTCGCTGCGGGGGCTGCGCCCGAGGGGAAGTGCGACCGCACCCTGACACGTGCAGTTAACGCACTAGATAGTTAATTAACGTGGCTGTGATGCTGCCCGGCCCTCCGGGCGGTGTCAATACATCGGCGTGGACAGATCCGCGTGGACGGTCCGGGCGGATCCGAGCCGATCCGAGCGGATCCGGGACACCGGCTGACGGGGAGGGCCGGGCTCGGCTCAGTGAGCCCCGGTGCCGTCGTCCTCCTCCGCCAGCACGCGCTGTGCGACGGCGAGGGCGGAGTTGGCTGCGGGCACGCCCAGGTACACGCCGCACTGCAGCAGCACCGCGCCGATCTCCTCGGGGGTGAGCCCGTTGCGTACAGCGGCGCGTACGTGCATGGCGAGTTCCTCGAAGTGGCCGTGCGCGACGAGGGCGGTGAGCGTGACGAGGCTCCGTTCGCGCCTGCTCAGGGTGGGGTCGGTCCAGATCTCGCCCCAGGCGTAGCGGGAGATGAAGTCCTGGAACCCGGCGGTGAGCGGGGTGGTGCGTGCCTGGGCCCGGTCGACGTGGGCGTCGCCGAGGACCGCGCGCCGGACCCTCATGCCGGGACCGGGCCCGGGCGCGGTGAAGTGCTCGCGCAGGGCGGCCAGTACGGCGGCGGGCCGTTCGGCGGGCGCGAGGTGCGAGGTCCGCGCGAGTTCGGTGAGGGCCGCGCCGGGCACCGCGTCGGCGATCTCGCGGGCGTGCGCGGGCGGTGTGGCCGGGTCGTCGCGGCCGGCGAGGACGAGTGTGGGCGCGGTGATCGACGGCAGGTCGGGGCGCAGGTCGAGGCGGGCGAGCGCGTCGCAGCACGCGGCGTACGCCTGCGGGTCGGTGCGCCGCAGGTCGTCGACGAGGGCACGCCCCCGCGCCCCCTCCTCCCCCTCCAGGAACCCGGGCGTGAACCACCGCCCCGGCGCCCCGTCGGCGACGGCTCCGGTGCCGGACTCCCGTACGAGGGCGGCGCGTTCGCGCCACGGCTCGGGCGGGCCGAAGTGGGCGGACGAGCAGACCACGGCGAGCCGGTCGACCCGTTCGGGGTGGTGGGCGGCCAGCCAGAGGCCGACGGCGCCGCCGAGGGAGACGCCCGCGTAGTGGAACCGTTCGAGGCCGAGCGCGTCCGCCAACTCGATCACGAGCAGGCCGAGTCGGTCGACCGTCGCCTCGGGCCGGATGAGCTCGGCGGGCGAGTTCCCGTGACCCGGGAGGTCCCACTGGACGGTACGGAACGCCGAGCTGAGCTCGGGCGCCACGGCGTCCCACAGCGCGGTGGACGTCCCGAGCGACGGCCCGAGGAGCACTGCGGGCGCGGTGGGTGCTCCGGCGGTGCGGTGGTGCAGGGTGCTGTTCATGGGCGACTCATTCGTGGGGCACGGAGGAACTGGGTGGACTCGGGGCGTGGCTCAACGACGTCGGAGCGCACGGTCGGTGAGGGCTGCGGCGGCCCCCGTGTAGCGGGTCGGGTCGGTGAGGGCGGGAAGGTCGAGCGCGGCGATCGTCGCCTCGTCGAGGCCCTCGGCCCGCAACAGCTCGGGCCAACTCGCCTCCCCCGCAAGGCCGTCGGCCGCCGCCTCGGACAGGAGCTGCTTGGCGCGCGCCCGGCCGAGCGGGACCGCGAGCGCGGCAGCCAGGCGTTCGGAGACGATCAGGCCGTCGGTGAGGTCGAGGTGGGCCCGCATCCGGTCCGGGAACACCCGCAGCCCGGCGGCGAGTTCGGCCGCGTCACGGGCGGCCCCGCCGACCGTGCGCAGCAGGTCCCGCAGCGGCTCCCACTCGGCGTGCCAGGCCCCGGCGGGCCGTTCGTCCTCCGCCGCGACACTGCCGTACAGCGTGGCCGCGAGGCCGGGGGCACGGCGGGCCGCGGCGGCGATGAGCGTGGCACGCACGGGATTGGCCTTGTGCGGCATGGCCGACGACCCTCCACCGCCGCCCTCGGCGACCTCCCCGATCTCGGTACGGGAGAGCACGAGCACGTCCCCGGCGAACTTACCGAGCGCACCGGCCGCGAACGCCAGCACACCGGCGAGGTCGGCGACCGGGGTACGAAGGGTGTGCCACGGCAACTCGGGGGCGGCAAGCGCGAGTTGGCAGGCGTAGGCGGAGGGCAGCCGAAGGACGGGGGTCCCGCCGGGCAGGGGGGAACGGGGCTCGCCGCCCGGTCGGCCGGAACCGGGCTCACCGCTCGGCGCGGCCGACTCCGGCCCCTCCCCCGAGGAAACGCCCGCACCGCCAAGACTTGCCCCACCGCCCGGACCGGCCATCCCCTGACTCTCGGCCGGCGCAACGCGCTCTCGGCCGCCGAGGCTCGGCCCACCGAAACCCGACTCCCCACCCGACGCGGCGGCACCCGGCGCAACGCACCCCACCCCCGGGACGCCACCCGGCCCACCGGAACTCAGGGTCGAATCCGGCCCCGCCCCCGACGGGACACCCCCCGGACCGCCCGAACTCAGCTCGTCGCCCGGACTACCAAGGCTCAGCCCGCCACCCGTTCCGCCGGGACCCGGCTCGTCGCCCGGCCCGGCGGAATCCGAGGGGGCGCTCGGCCCGGCGGGAGGCGATCCGGCCCCGGAACCGACAGCGCCCGACTCCTCCCCCACTCCCCCGGGCCCCGGGACGCCGCCCGAAACGGCAGGGCCCGGCCCCTCCGCCGGCCCGGGAAAAGCTCCGAATGCGGCCAACGTCCCGGCCGCGCCGCCGAGTTGGGCGGGCAGTGCGTCCCGTACCGCAGTGAGCCGGTCGCGGGCGTCGAGGATCAGCGCGCGCCAGCCTGCCGCCTTCAGGCCGAACGTCGTGGGGACGGCGTGTTGGGTGAGGGTGCGGCCCGGCATCGGCGTGTCCCGGTGGGCGGCGGCGAGACGGGCCAACTCCGTTGCTGCGTGGTCGAGTTCGGGCAGGATCAGGTCGATCGCGCGGGACGCGACCAGCATCGCGGCCGTGTCCAGGATGTCCTGGCTCGTGGCGCCCCGGTGCACGTACTCCCGGGCGTCCTCGGGCACGGTGGCCGTGAGGTCGGCGACCAGCGGGATCACCGGGTTGCCGCCCGCGCGGGCCCGCACGGCGAGGGCGCGTACGTCGAACCGCTCGGCGCGCGCGGCGTCCGTCACCGCGTCGGCCGCCCTCCCCGGGGCGAGGCCCAGCTCGGCCTGTGCGCGGGTGAGGGCGGCCTCCGCGTCGAGCATGGCCTGCAGGAACTGCCGGTCACCGGTGGCGAGTTCGGTGGGCGCGGCGGCCCGTCCGGGGGCGAGCAGCCCCAGATCCAGCCCGTCAGCGGCGTCTTGCTCGTACGTCACGTGAACTCCAGGAACACGGTCTCGTCCGGCCCTTGCAGGCGCACGTCGAAGCGGTACGTGGCGTGCGGCTCGGCGGTCGCGAGCAGAGTGGCTCGGCGTTCGGGCGGGAGGGAGCCGAGCAACGGGTCGGACAGTGGGGCGCCCTCGACGGAAGGGGCCTCGTCCGGCACGTACACGCGGGTGAACAGGTGGTGGGTGAGGCCGCGCGCGAAGACGCAGACGCTCAGGTACGGGGCGTGCGGGCCGCGGGCGCCGGGGCGCAGGGTGCGGATCGCCCAGTGGCCGTCGGCGTCGGTGGCGACGCGCGCGAAGCCCGTGAAGTCGACGCCGTTGCGGCCGAGGAAGCCGCCGGTGACCGGGTCGCGCCGCAACGAGCCGCCGACAGACGGGAGTTGACCGGAACCGTCCGGGCCCCAGAACTCCAGGAGCGCGTCCGGTACGGGTGCGCCCGCACCGTCGAGGACCCGGCCGTGCACGGTGATCGTGTCGGGGTGGGCGTGCGGGGCGGCGTCGGGGCCGCCGGGGAAGGGCAGGGCGTAGCCGTAGAACGGGCCGACGGTGTGCGACGGGGTGGGCAGGGCCGGGGTGCTCATGTCAGCGTCCCTCCTCGATCCAGGTGGCGGCGGGGCCGTCGAGCACGATGTCCCAGCGGTAGCCGAGGGACCACTCGGGCCGGGACAGGTCGTGGTCGTAGGCGGCGACGAGCCGGTTGCGGGCGGCCTCGTCGGTCACGGACTGCAGGATGGGGTCGTAGCGGAAGAGCGGGTCGCCCGGGAAGTACATCTGGGTGACGAGACGCTGCGTGAAGGCGGTGCCGAACAGCGAGAAGTGGATGTGCGCGGGCCGCCAGGCGTTGGTGTGGTTGCGCCACGGGTAGGCGCCGGGCTTGATGGTGGTGAAGCGGTACGAGCCGTCGTCGCCGGTCAGCACCCGCCCCACACCGGTGAAGTTGGGGTCGAGCGGCGCGGGGTGCTGGTCGCGCTGGTGGGCGTAGCGGCCGGAGGCGTTGGCCTGCCACAGCTCGATCAACTGGCCGCGCACAGGCCGCCCTTGACGGTCCGACAGGCGCCCGGTGACGGTGATGCGTTCGCCGAGCGGTTCGCCCTGGTGCTGCCGGGTGAGGTCGCTGTCGAGTTCAGTGACGTCGGTCTCGCCGAAGGCCGGCGAGGACAGTTCGACGGCCTCCGGGTCGAGCCGGGTGTCGATGGCGACCGGCGGCTGCGCGGGGTGGCGCAGGACGCTGGAGCGGTACGGGGCGTAGTCGCGCCGCGGATGGTGGCTCGGCGCGGCGCCCCCGGCGAGGCTCTTCTCGTACGCCTCGCGCTCGCGGGCGATCTGCCGGTCGATGTCGGCCTGCGTCAACTCCCGTGCGGGGACGGCCTGTTCGGGAACCTGCGTCCCGGCGCTCCGGGTGGTCTCGGTGGACATGGACGTCAACTCCTAGCGTTCGAGTACGAGGGCGAGGCCCTGGCCGACACCGATGCAGAGGGTGGCGACACCCACGCCCGAGCCCTTGCGGGCGAGCTGGTGGGCGACGGTCCCGGCGAGCCGGGCCCCGGAGGCGCCGAGCGGGTGGCCGAGGGCGATGGCGCCGCCCTGCGGGTTGAGGACCGCCTCGTCGAACTCGGGCCACTCGGCGAGGCAGCCGAGGACCTGCGCGGCGAAGGCCTCGTTGAGCTCCAGGGTCGACAGGTCGGTGAAGCTCTTTCCCGCCTTGTCGAGCGCGCGGTGGACGGCCTCGACGGGGGCGAGCCCGAAGTAGTGCGGCTCCAGGGCGGACACGCCGGTCGCCGAGATCCGCGCCAGCGGCGTACGACCGGTCGCGCGCAGCCCCTCCTCGTCGGTGAGCAGCAGCGCGGCGGCGCCGTCGTTGAGCGGGGAGGCGTTGCCGGCGGTGACGGTGCCGGAGTCGGGCCGGAAGGACGGCTTGAGGCGGGCGAGAGCGTCGAGGGAGGTGTCGGCGCGCAGCGACTCGTCCCGCTCGAACGGCACCGGGTCCCCCTTGCGGGCGGGCACCGGCACGGGCACGACCTCGTCGGCGAACAGCCCCGACTCCCATGCCTGGGCGGCGCGTTGGTGGCTGCGCAGGGCGTACGCGTCCTGCTGCTCGCGGGTGATCTTGTGCTTGTCGGCGATGAGTTCGGCGGACTCACCGAGCGGCACGGTCCACTCGGGCGCCATCCGCGGGTTGACCATGCGCCAGCCGAGAGTCGTCGAGTACAGCTCGGCGTGCCCGGCGGGAAAGGCCCGCTCGCTCTTGGGCAGCACGTACGGGGCGCGGCTCATCGACTCGACGCCGCCCGCGAGGACCACCGACGCGTCCCCGACGGCGACGGCGCGGGCCGCCTGGACCACCGCTTCGAGCCCGGAGGCGCAGAGCCGGTTGACGGTGGCGCCGGGCACCGAGGTGGGCAGGCCGGCGAGCAGCGCGGCCATGCGGGCGACGTTGCGGTTCTCCTCACCGGCGCCGTTGGCGTTGCCGAAGTACACGTCGCCGATCCGCGCAGGGTCCAACTCCGGTGTACGGGCGAGGAGTTCACGGATGACGTGGGCGGCGAGGTCGTCGGGACGGACCCCGGCGAGGCCGCCGCCGTACTTGCCGACGGGGGTGCGGACGGCGTCGACGACGTAGACGTCCTTGTACGCGTTCTTGCGTGTGTTGGCGTTGGTCATCGGGCGGCGGCCTCCTCGGGGACGTGCACCGGGGCGGCGGTGCGGGCGACGATCTCGGCGGCGGTGACGCCGGGCGCGGTCTCGACCAGGGCGAGGCCGTCCGGCGTGACGTCGAGGACGCCGAGATCGGTGACGATCCGGTCGACGCAGGCCTTGCCGGTGAGCGGCAGGCTGCACTCCTCCACCAGCTTCGGCGAGCCGTCCTTCGCGGTGTGGGTCATGGTGACGATCACCCGGCGGGCCCCGTGCACCAGGTCCATGGCGCCGCCGATGCCGGTGACGAGCTTGCCGGGCACGGCCCAGTTGGCGAGGTCGCCGCGCGCCGACACCTGCATGGCGCCGAGCACGGCCACGTCGATGTGGCCGCCGCGGATCATCCCGAAGGACAGCGCCGAGTCGAAGAACGACGCCCCGGGAAGGACGGTGACGGTCTCCTTGCCGGCGTTGACGAGATCCGGGTCGACCTCGTCCTCGTACGGGTACGGGCCGGTGCCGAGGATGCCGTTCTCCGACTCCAGGACGACCTCGACGCCGGGCGGCAGGTGGCCCGGGATCAGGGTGGGCAGGCCGATGCCGAGGTTGACGTACTCGCCGTCGCGGAGTTCGCGGGCGGCGCGGGCCGCCATCTCGTCCCTGGTCCAGCTCATCGGGTCCGCACCGTCCTCTGCTCGATCCGCTTGTCGGCCGCCTGCTCGGCGGTCAGCTGCACCACACGCTGCACGAAGATCCCGGGCACGTGCACCTGGTCGGGGTCGATGTCCCCGGGCTCGACCAGTTCCTCGACCTCGGCGACGGTGACGCGTCCGGCCATAGCGGCGAGCGGGTTGAAGTTCCGGGCGGACTTGGCGAACACCAGGTTGCCGTGCCGGTCGCCCTTCGCGGCCCGTACGAGGGCGAAGTCGGTGCGGATGCCGCGCTCCAGGACGTAACTGACGCCGTCGAACTCCCGGACCTCCTTCGGCGGCGAGGCCAGCGCGACGCCGCCTTCCCCGTCGTACCGCAAGGGCAGGCCGCCCTCGGCCACCTGGGTGCCGACCCCGGCCGGGGTGTAGAAGGCGGGGATGCCCGCGCCCCCGGCGCGCAGCCGCTCGGCGAGCGTGCCCTGCGGGATCAGCTCGACCTCCAGCTCACCGGCGAGGTACTGCCGCGCGAACTCCTTGTTGGCGCCGATGTACGAGCCGGTCACGCGGGCGATCCGGCCGGCCGCGAGCAGCACGGCGAGGCCGGAGTCCATGGCTCCGCAGTTGTTCGACACGACCGAGAGGCCGCCGACGCCGCGCGCGTGCACGGCCTCGATCAGCGCGTTCGGCACGCCGCTGAGGCCGAACCCGCCGACCGCGAGCGACGCCCCGTCCCGGACGTCGGCCACCGCGTCGGCGGCCGTGGCCACCACCTTGTCCATCGTCACGCTCCTGCCCTCTTCAGCTCACCCGAAAATGCTCAGTGCACTGACTATCTACCTACGAGTCGGAAGCGTGGCATCATGTCTGGCCTGGGTCAAGACCCTCAGTACAAGGAGCATTCCGGGGACGAGGAGTCCCGACGAGGAGTCCGAAGGAAGGACGCACGTGCCCGCGCTCGACCTCAGCACGCACCCCGGCCATCTGGCCCGCCGACTGCAGCAGGCACACACCCTGCTGTGGCACACGGTCGTCTCGGAGGACGTCACGTCGCCGCAGTTCGCGGTCCTGAACGCGCTGGTCGAGGAGGCCGGCCTGGACCAGCGGACGGTGGGCGAACGCGTGCGGCTCGACCGGTCCACGGTCGCCGAGGTGATCCGCCGCCTGGTCGACCGCGGCCTGCTCGACAAGGTCCGCGACCCGAAGGACGGCCGCCGCTCGGTCCTCCACGCGACGGACGAGGGCCACCGGGTCCACCGCCGCCTCGCGCCCCGGACGACCCGCATGAACCAGCTCTTCCTGGCTCCGCTGAACGCGGAGGAGCAGGAGACGTTCCTCGGACTGCTGCAACGCGTGGCGGACGCGGCGGAGGGACTGCGGGGCTAGGGCCTGCGGGGCTAGGGCCTGCGGGGCTAGGGCCTGCGGGGCCAGGGCCTGCCGTTCAGACCTCGACCCGCCGCACGGAGGGGCGGGACACCTCGCGGCACGCGTCCCGCCCGGCACCCGCGAGGGTCACTCCGGCTGAGTCGCGATCTGGATCAGGTTCCCGCACGTGTCGTCGAACACCGCCGTCGTCACCGGCCCCATCTCCACCGGCTCCTGCGTGAAGTGCACGCCGAGCCCGGTGAGGCGCTCGTACTCCGCCTGTACGTCCGGCACGGCGAACTGGGCGATCGGGATGCCGTCGGCGACGAGCGCGTCACGGTACGGCTTGACGGCCGGGTGACCGGCGGGCTCCAGGAGGAGTTCCGTGCCCTCGGGCTCCTCGGGCGAGACGACGGTCAGCCAGCGGTCCTGGGCGCCCACCGGGACGTCGTACTTCTTCACGAAGCCGAGGGTCTCGGTGTAGAAGCGCTCGGCCTTGCTCTGGTCGTCGACGAAGACGCTGGTCAGATGGATCTTCATGGGGTGCTCTCTTCCGGTCCTGAAGGGGCGGGCGTCCCGGACACGGGCCAGCGCTCGGTGATCTGCCGCAGCGGCCCGGTGTTCAGGTCGTGGTACTTGTAGCGGCCCTCCCGCCTGCTCTCGACGAGCCCCGCGGCCTCCAGCACGGCGAGGTGCTGGGAGACCGCCTGGCGCGAGAGGCCGAGCTGGTGCTTCATGCTCAGCCGCCCGCAGATCTCGAACAGTGTCTGCCCTGAGCGCTCGGCGAGCTCGTCGAGGATCGTGCGGCGGGTGGGGTCGGCCAAGGCTTTGAAAAGGTCATCGGCCATGCATCCACCATAGGCAAGTAGCCACTTGCCTATCAACCCGACCGCGAACACGACCCGAGCCCACCCCCCTTGACCTCCCTCTCGCTGCGCAAGGTACTGTGCATTGCATGGAACCAGGCAAGGCGAGCAACCGCCCCGCCGAGAAGACCACCGGCAAGCCCCCCGGAAAGGCCCCCGGCAAAGCCGAGAGCCAGCTCCGCAAGGGCGTGCTGGAGTACTGCGTGCTCGCCCTCATGCAGGACGGGCCGCGGTACGGCGTGGAGTTGCTGCGCGAGTTGGAGCAGTCCGGGGCGCTGGCGACCAGTCAGGGCACCGTCTATCCGCTGCTCTCCCGGCTGCGCAGGGACGAACTCGTCGAGACGAGCTGGCGCGAGTCCACGTCGGGCCCGCCCCGGCGCTACTACGAGCTGACGGACGCGGGGCGTGCCGCGCTCGCCGAGTTCGCGCGGATCTGGCCGGGGTTCCGGGACGCAGTGGACCACTTTCTCGTACCGCCGCAGGGGCGGTCCGAGTCATCCGGAGGGGAACGATGAAGGCCGCAGAGAACGCAGGGAATACCGAGATCGACGCGTACCTCGCGGCCGTGCGGCGGGAGGCCTCGGCGCTTCCGCCCGAGCGCGGTCAGGAGCTGCTGGCGGACCTCGCCGAGCACATCGAGGTGGCGCTCGCGGAGCGTCCGGACGCGCTCGACGAGGTGCTGCGCGAGCTGGGCGACCCGCGCACCATCGCGGCCACCGCGCTCGCCGAGTCCGGAGTCGGGGCCGGCGCCGGAGCGGGAGCCGGGCCCGGAGCCGGAAACCCCGTCGCGCCGCCCGCCAAGCAGGGCTTCCGGGACAAGGTTCCGGCGCTGCTGCCGGTGCTGCTGATCGCGCTGTCCCTGCCCCTCGGCTTCGCGGTGCTGCCGCTCGGCACGATCGGCCGCCTCGCCGGGCTCGTGCTCCTCTGGGTCGCGACCTGCTGGAGGATCCGGGACAAGGCGATCGCCACGTTCCTCGCGTTCGTGACGACCCTGGGCATCAACGTCGCCGTCTACTACATCGACCCGCCGAACCCCACGGTCGTGGACGTCATCAGCGCCGTGCAGATCGTCCTCGCCCTGCTCGCCGCCGGGTGGCTGTGGGCGACCCGCCGCCGCTGAACCACGCAGGCCCCTCACCCGGGCGGGTCGTACGGGCCGCTCACAGCACGGCGATGCCCAACGGCCGCTCCCCCGCCGTGAGTCGGGACGTCTTGCCGCTCTCCACGTCCACGACGGTGATGCCGTGCCAGTAGCCGTCGCGGGTGAAGCCGCCGCTGACGTAGGCGGTACGGCCGTCCGGGGAGACGGCGACGTCCTCGTGCGGGCCGCCGAGCGGGATCACCCGTTCCTCGCCGTCCGCGGTGCGGATGGTGAGGGACGGGTCCTCGTCGGACGAGCCGATGGGGCCGGTGCCGACGACGAACAGGGTGCCGTCCTCGGTGATCGTCGCGCCGTGCTGGTGCGTGTTCGCCGTCATCCGCTCGACCCGGGAGTCCCCGGTGCGCGGGTCGACCACGACCAGCTTCTCGCCCTCGAAGGGGAACAGCAGCTTCCCGTCGGAGGGCCGTACGACCGCGTAGTGCGGCTTCAGCCAGGAGCCGAGGCCGCCCTCGGTGCCGTACGGGGCGACCTCGATGCGGCGCGGCTCGCCCTCGCCGTCGGCGGGGACCACGGTCACGTCGAAGGAGTCGTGGTCCGTCGCGTACACCTCTCGGCCGTCGCGCGAGACGTCCACGTCGAAGGGGCGGCGGCCGACCGGGGCCGTGTCGGTGACCTCGCGGCTGCGGGTGTCGACGGTCTCCAACACCCCGTTCCCGCCGGGCACGTTGACGCCCACGTACACGTGCTCGCCGTCCGGCGCGAGCGCGATGCCCATGCCTCCGCCGCGGTACTCGCCCGTCGCCGCGGGCCCGGAGTCCGTCTCGTACGGGATGAGCGCCTGGCGTTCGCGCGTGCGGGTGTCGACGACGGCGACGCCCTCCGCGGTCGCCACCCAGGCCCGGCCGTCCTCGCCGACGACGAGCCCGTACGGGGCCGTGCCGACCTCGACGCTGTCGATCGGGCCCTTGTCCGGGTCGACGAACGTGACCGTGTCGGAGCCGAAGTCGGCCACGAGGAGGGTGCCTTCGGGGGTACGCCCGTCCGGCTCGGCGCCCGGTGCGACCTTCGCGGGCTCGTCGCCCTCGCCCGGCCCGGCGGCCTGCGTGCTGCTGCAGCCGGCGAGCAGGGCGACGGCGGCGGCCGCCACGACCAGCCCGGTACGGCGGGCGCGCCGGGCGCGGTGCGTCGTACGGCCGATCCGGCGGCTCATCGGACGGCTCGCAGGAGGCCGGCGATGCGGTCGAAGCCGCGGCGTTCGGCGTGTTCCAGGGCGGTGACGCCGTCGCCGTCGGGGAGGCCGGGCGTGGCGCCCGCGGTGACGAGCAGCTCCACGATCTCCTGGTGGTCCCGGCCGCCGTCGCCGAGGATCACCGCCTCCAACAGGGCGGTCCAGCCCAGGTAGTTGACGTGGTCGACGTCGATGTCGGTCTCGCGCAGCAGGGCCCGTACGTAGTCGACGTGGCCGCGTTCCGCCGCGGGGATCAGCGCGATGCCGCCGAAGCGGTTGCGCAGGGTGAGGTCGGCGCCCGCGGCGAGCAGGACCCGCATCATGTCGACGCTGCCGGTGACACCGGTGACCAGCCAGGGGCTGTCGTCGCGGGCGTCCTGCGCGTTCGGGTCGGCGCCGGCGGCGACGAGTACGCGGGCGACGGGCACGTGGTCGGCGCTCGCGGCGAGGAGCAGGGCGGTGCGGCCCTGCGCGTCGCGGGCCTCCGGGTTCGCGCCGGCGGTGAGGGCGGCGCGGACGCCTTCGGTGTCGCCCTGTGCTGCGGCGTGCAGCAGGGCCCGGTCCTGCTCGTTGGTTCTGGTCACGGTCACCCACGCTCCTCGGTCCTGTCCTCGGGTTCCATCGTGCGGGGGTGGCGGTGGGGTGCCGGTCGACGTACCGGCTGGGGGATGTCATCCGATCGGTCGATGGGCGGGGCCCTTCCTACCCTGTAAGCAGCTTCTTCCTCCCCGGTGAGCGGCATCGCCCTGCGGGCTCGCGTCCTCAATCGCCGGACAGGCTCCACATCGGCCCCCACCCCGCCCCTTCCCGAAAGACTGCCGTCGGCACGGGGGCCAGCCCCTGGACCCCGCTCCTCAAACGCCGGAGGGGCTGTTTTCAGGGGCGCGGGGAACTGCGCGACCAGCCACGACGGCGCAGCAGACGAACGAACAGCGCCGCAGGCTTTCGGGAAGGGGCGGGGAGGGGATTCCACAGGACGCCGGCCACCACGGCGCCGCAGGGGCGAGCACCACCCGGAACGCACCCCTCACCGCCAGTCCGGCGCCCCCGGGACCAACGGCAGCACGCCCTCGATCCGGGCACGGATCTCCCGCATCACCATCACGATGCGCTCCTCGTGCTCCGGCGTCAGCCGACTCACCGGCACCGAGCAGCTGATCGCATCCGTCGCCGGTTCCGCGTACCGCAGCGCGAACCCGAAGCCCGCGATCCCCGGGACGGTCTCCTCGCGCTCCGCCGACCAGCCGCGCTCGCGGATGCCCGCCAGGTCGGCGAGGAGGGCGGCACGGGTGACGGGCGTGTTCTCCGTGTACGCGGTGAACGGCTCGGCGGGCAGCGGGAGTTCGGCGTCCGGCCGCTCGGCGAGCAGCGCCTTGCCGAGCGCGCAGGCGTGCGCGGGGATGCGGCGTCCGACGCGGCTCAGGGTGCGCGGGTATTCGTGCGACTCGCGGGTGGCGAGGTACACCACGTCCTGCCCGTCGAGCCGCGCCAGGTGGATGGTCTCGCCGAGCGCGTCGGACGCCTCGTCGAGGAACGGCCTGATCGTACGGACGTGCTTGTCGCTGTCGAGGTAGCTGGTGCCGGTGAGCAGGGCGCGGATGCCGATGCCGTAGAGGGAGCCGGTGCTGTCGGTGCGGACCCAGCCGCAGTCGGCGAGGGTGCGCAGGAGTTCGTACATGCTGCTGCGCGGCACGTCGAGTTCCGCGGCGAGTTCGTCGAGGCGGGAGGGCTCCTCGCCGCGGGAGGCGAGGAGTTCGAGGAGGGCCACGGTGCGCGCCGCGGACTTCACTCCGCGCGGCCCTCTGCCCCGCTCACCGCCGACCGGCCCGGATGACCTACTGCTTTGCGCCATGGCGTCGATCGTAATTCGTGGCCGCACACCCATTGACCGGCTCGGATTCACGCACCTAACCTCCGTTCGCATACGTGGACGTCATCCGGATATCCGGATGGGAGGTGAACGGGCCTCCCCCGGCCGAGGGTTCGAAGGAGAACTGAAGGTGCCTCTGCTCGTCGTCGGCATCAGCGTGCTGGTCCTGTTGCTGCTCATGACCAGGCTCAAACTCAACGGCTTCGCCGCCCTGTTGCTGGTGGCGGTCGGTGTCGCCCTGGTGCAGGGCATACCCGTGGCCGAGATATCGGAGGTGCTCGCGGAGGGCATCGGCGGCCAGATCGGCGACACCATGCTGACCATCGGCCTGGGCGCCATGGTCGGCCGCGTGATGGGCGACTCCGGCGCCGCCCAGCGCATCGCCGACCGGCTGCTTTCCGCGTTCGGGCCGCGCTGGGTGCAGGTCGCGATGGTGGTCGCGGCGATGCTGATCGGCGTGACGATGTTCTACGAGGTGGCCTTCGTCATCATCGTCCCGGTCGCGTTCACCCTGGTCCGGGTGACCGGCGCCAACCTGCTCTGGGTCGGCCTGCCGATGTCCATCGCCCTGTCGACGATGCACAGCTTCCTGCCGCCGCACCCCGGCCCCACCGCCGTCGCCGCCACGTTCGAGGCGTCCGCCGGACTCACCCTGTTCTACGGCCTGTTCATCGCCGTGCCGGCCGGCGCGCTGATCGCCCTGGTGTGGCCGCGGCTGCCGTTCGTCCGCCGGATGAACCCGGAGCTGCCGAAGGGCCTGGTCAGCGAGCGGGTCTTCGAGGACGACGAGATGCCCGGCATGGGCTGGTCGCTGTTCGTCGCGCTGTTCCCGGTCGTGCTGATCGCGGGCGCCGCCGTCGCCGACATGGTGTGGGCGGGCAGCGAGAGCCCGGTCCTGCACACCGCCGAGTTCATCGGCTCGGCGCCGATCGCGCTGCTGCTCACCCTGCTGCTCGCGATGTGGGCGTTCGGGCCGCGCATCGGCCGCAGCCTCGGCGAGGTCGCCGGCTCCTGCACGTCCGCGGCGTCCGCGATGGCCATGATTCTGCTGGTCATCGGCGCGGGCGGGGCGTTCAAGCAGGTCCTGATCGACGGCGGGATCTCCGACTACATCAAGGACGTCACCGACGGCTGGTCCATCTCGCCGCTGCTGCTCGCCTGGCTGATCGCCGCCATCCTGCGGATCGCCCTCGGCTCCGCGACGGTCGCCGTCGTCACCGCGTCCGGTGTGGTGCTGCCGCTGCTCGCGGGCAGCGGCGCGCACCCCGAGATGATGGTCCTCGCCGTCTCCTGCGGCTCGATCGCCTTCTCCCATGTGAACGACCCGGGTTTCTGGATGTTCAAGGAGTACTTCAACCTCTCCGTGATCGACGCCATCAAGGCCCGTACGACGTACACGACGACCCTCGCGGTCCTCGGGCTCGGCGGCGTCCTCGCGATGGAGGGCGTGCTCGACGCCCTCAGCCTGTGACGCCTGACTCCCCCTCAACCTCCCTCGTACGCACGGGACTTCATGCCCGTGCCAGCCGCACCGAACGACAGAAGGACCCCATGAGCCGCACGACCCGCACCTCCTCCCAGCCGACCGTCACCGCGCTCGAAGTCGTGCCCGTCGCCGGCCGGGACTGCATGGAGCTGAACCTGTCCGGCGCCCACGGCCCGTACTTCACCCGCAACGTCGTCGTCCTCACCGACTCCGAGGGCCGTACGGGGCTCGGCGAGGTGCCCGGCGGCGAGAAGATCACGCAGACGCTGCGGGACGCCGAACCCCTCGTCGTGGGTGCGAAGTTGGGCGACTATCAGCGCGTCCTGCGGGAGATCGGCGACCGTTTCCGGGACCGTGACGCGGGCGGTCGCGGCGCCCAGACCTTCGACCTGCGCACCACCGTGCACGCTGTCACCGCCGTCGAGTCCGCCCTGCTCGACCTGCTCGGCCAGCACCTCGACGTGCCCGTGGCCGCCCTCCTCGGCGACGGCCAACAGCGCGCATCCGTACGGGTGTTGGGCTATCTCTTCTACGTCGGCGACCCCGACCGCACCGACCTCGACTACGCCCGCGAGCCCGACGCCGCCGACCCCTGGCACCGCATCCGGCACGAGGAGGCGCTCACCCCTCAGGCCATCGTCCGGCAGGCCGAGGCCACGTACGAGCGGTACGGCTTCCGGGACTTCAAGCTGAAGGGCGGGGTACTGCCCGGCGCCGCGGAGGTCGCCTCGGTACGGGCCCTCAAGGAGCGCTTCCCCGAGGCCCGCATCACCCTCGACCCGAACGGCGCCTGGTCGCTGCGCGAGGCGGTGGAGCTGTGCGCGCCGCTGACGGACGTGCTCGCGTACGCCGAGGACCCGTGCGGGGCGGAGGACGGCTACTCGGGGCGCGAGGTGCTCGCCGAGTTCCGGCGGGCGACCGGCCTGCCCACGGCCACCAACATGATCGCCACGGACTGGCGGCAGTTGACGCACGCCCTGGCCCTGCAGTCCGTGTCCATCCCGCTCGCCGACCCGCACTTCTGGACCATGCGCGGCTCGGTGCGGGTGGCGCAGCTGTGCAACGCGATGGGGCTGACCTGGGGCTGCCACTCCAACAACCACTTCGACATCTCCCTGGCCATGGTCACGCACTGCGGCGCGGCGGCGCCCGGCGCGTACAACGCCCTGGACACGCACTGGATCTGGCAGGAGGGCCTGGAGCAGCTCACGACCGCTCCCCCGCGCATCGTCGACGGCGAGATCGCGGTGCCGGACGCGCCGGGCCTCGGCGTCACCCTCGACCGGGACCGGCTGGCCGCCGCGCACGAGCTGTACCTGGAGAAGACCCTCGGCGCCCGGGACGACAGCGCCGCCATGCAGTTCCTCGTCCCCGGCTGGACGTTCGACCCGAAGCGCCCCTGCCTGGTGCGCTGACCGACGCCCTCGCACTTCGGGGGGGGCAGGCGTACGAGAGAATCCGCGGGAAGGAAACGGGGGTACGGACGTGGACGGCGGTTCGGCGGTACTGCTGGTGGCGGCGGGGGTGGCGTCCGGGTTGTCGGGGTCGGTGGCGGGGCTCGCGTCGCTGTTCAGCTATCCGGCTCTCCTTGCCGCCGGGCTGCCGCCGGTCGCCGCGAACGTCACCAACACGGTGGCGCTGTTCACCAACACCGTGGGCACGGCGGCCGGTTCGCGCGCCGAACTGCGCGGCCAGCGGCGGCGGTTGGTCCGCCTCGGCCTGCTCGCGGCGGCCGGCGGGACCCTCGGCGCGGCGCTGCTGCTGACCACGCCGGCGTCGGCGTTCGAGGCGGTCGTGCCGTGGCTGATCGCCCTCGGCTCGGTCCTGATCCTGCTCCGCGAACCGCTGCGCCGCCTGGTGGAGCGCCTCCCGGCCCGCGAGGACGGCACGTCGTACGCCCTGGCGGGTGCGGTGCTGCTCGTCGGCCTGTACGGCGGGTACTTCGGGGCGGCGGCCGGGGTGCTGATGCTCGCGGTGCTGTCGCTGTCGGCGAGCGAGCCGCTGCCGGTGACGAACGCGGTGAAGAACATCGCGACCGGCGCCGCCAACGTGACCGCCGCGGTGGCCTACGCGTTCCTCGCCCCGGTCCACTGGGGCGCCGCCGCGGCCCTCGGCCTCGGCTGCCTCGCGGGCAGCCGCCTGGGCCCGGTGATCGTCCGCCACCTCCCGGAAAAACCCCTGCGCATCGGCATCGCCCTGGCGGGCCTGGGGCTGGCGGGGTCGCTCTGGTACTAGGGCACGCCCCCGGGGGACTGCGCGGCGCAACCGCCCGGTGAACCCGCGCCCGGGCCTCTTACCCCGCCCCCGACCGTCTGAGGGCACGTACCCGGTCCAGGCCCTCCGTCCGCAGGCGGGCGCGGTCCGGCATGCGGTCGTCGGACCGCCAGCGCCAGGCCGAGAACAGGGCCCAGTTGAGGGCCCGGCACGTACGGACCAGGTTCTGGTCGGCGTCCGGGCTGTGCGCGGCGACGTCCTCGGGCGCGTGCGCGAGGTCGAACTCGACGGGTCCGCGGCAGCACGTGCCGAGGTCCACGAACAGCGGCCCCCTGCGAGTGGCGAGGAGGTTGCCGGGGTGGGGCTCGCCGTGCAGCACCTGCTCTCCGGCCCCCGCCCCGGCGATCTCCGCGCTCAGCTCGCGGAGGGTACGGGCAAGGAACTCCCGCTCGGCGTCGGGCAGTTCGGGCGAGCGCACGCGGTCGGTCACGACGGCGAGCGCGGCTTCGGCCCGCTCGGTGAAGTGCGGCACCTTCAGGTCGGCCACGAGGTCCGCCTCGGCGCGGCGCAGGGCTGCGTGGTGGCGGGCGAGCGCGTCGGCGTAGGCGGCCGGGTCGATCTGCGGTTCCGTGGGCGGGTAGTACGTCCACAGGGAGATCGCGAAGCCGTCGCGGACCCGGATCCGGGGCTCGACGCGGGGGTCGAGCTCGGCCACGGGCGCGCCGACGGCGGTGAGGCGGCGCGCGATCTCGACCTCGAACCCGGCGCCCCCGGCGTCCAGTTGGGGCGTGACGCGGGCGAGCAGATCGCAGGGCAGCAGGCGCAGGGCGACCCGGTCCGAGTCGTGCACGACGACCACTTCGTCGACCGGCAGGCCCAGCCCCACGGCGGTCGCCCGGCCCGCGTCGACCGCGCGGCGGAGCTGTGACGGCTCCATACCCTCCCCCTCGTCAAGTCCCGTCGCACGACGGCGCATTGGGCGTACGTACGGGCATTATGCGTCGGCGGGCCGTCGTGCCGTGCGGGTCAGGCGGGGCTCGGCAGCCTCCGGACGGCCGGTGAGCAGCAGGAGCAGGGCCGAGACGGGGCCGCGGATCTCGTCGCCGCCACCGCGGGCCCAGTCGATGTCGGTGGCGACCAGGCGGGCCTCGGGCAGGGGCCAGGGGCGGGGCGGGAAGCGCATCGTCCAGACCCGGTCGGCGGCGTCCCGGGCGGCGCGCGGCGGCATCGGCCGGTCGCGGCCGAGCGCGAGGGCGATGTCCTGGCCGTGCACGAGCAGGTCGAGCAGCGGCTCGCGGGCGGTGGTGCCGGGCGCGAGCCGCCGGGATCCGACGATCGCGCGCAGGTCGGCGACGATCTCGGCGGTGGGCCGTGCGGCGGCGCGGACGGCGGTGTCGTGGATCATCCGGTCGGTGTCGCCGTGCGCGCGCAGGAACTCGCGCAGCGCCCAGCGGTACGTGGAGCGCGCGGCGAGTGTGAGATGCGCGGCCACGTCCCTGACCCGCCAGTCCCCGCAGGCCGTGGGCGTCTCCCACTCCGCGGGCGTCAGGCCCTCCAGGAGCTCGGCCAGGCTCGCGCGCTCGGCGTCGACGATCCGCCAGCGCTCCTCGGCTCCGAGGACTGCGGTCACGGCCATCGGGATCACCCACTCAAGTGGTAAGCTTCACTGACCAAAGTAGTCAGTTTCTCTGACTGAAGTCAAGGGTCTGCAGCGACCCGGAAGCCGGTCGGGAGGAGTCCAGGATGGCAGCGGAGAGCGAGCTCGGCACGGGCGTGCTCCTGTTCATCCCGTACCGCGCGCTGGAGAACCGGGTCTTCGCCGCGCTGGACGAGGCGGGCTTCGACGATCTGACGCCCGCGCAGGCCCGGCTCATGCAGCGCATCGGCCCGCACGGCACCCGCCTGACCGAGCTGGCGGCGCAGGCCCAGATCACCAAGCAGACGGCCGGCTTCCTCGTCGACCAGCTGGAGAAGGCGGGGTACGTGGAGCGCACCCCGGACCCGACCGACAGGCGGGCCCGTCTGGTGTGCGGCGCGGAGCGCGCGTGGGCGGCCAAGCGGGTCGCGGACGCGGTGGTGGCCGAGGAAGAGGCGAAGTGGGAGGCGCACATCGGGGCGCGCCGGATGCGGCAACTGCGCGAGTCGCTCACCCTGCTGCGCGAGATCACCGACCCCTGGGCCCGACTATGACCATCCTGTCCAACTGCCGTCGTTCACACGGAAGTTGACCGCAGCGCTCCCGACACCGGCGCCGGCCCCGCACAGCACTCCCCGTCCGCGTGCCGCAGCACCCACTCATCCAGGTCGGCGGCGGCCTCGCGGGGCGCCAGGTCCGTGTACGCGCCCCACCACGCCCCCGCCTCGCCGTCGCCCCCGGGCCCCAACTCCCCGCCCGCGGCGAGCCGTTCGTACCGTTCGGCAGCGGCCACGTACCGGCGTGCCGCGGCGAGCACGTGGTCGGCCTCGGCCAGCGTGTCCCCCGGCTGCGGCGGCGCGGGGCTCAACGGCACGGCGGCGCGGGCGAGTTCGGCGAGTTCGCAGGCCGCCTGGGCGACGGCGAGCCTGGCCCGCAGCACGTCCGGCACCGCCTGGGCGGAGCCCGCGCACGGCTCACGGGACTCGCGCGGCTCACACCGCTCGTGCCGCTCGTGCCGCTCGTGCCGCGTCATGTGCGCCGTCACCCCCGTACGAAATAGAGGACCGTCATCGTGACGGCGATGGTGAGGATCGTGCCGCGGAGCACGCGTTCGGGGAGGCGGCGGGCCACGTGGGCGCCGGTGAAGCCGCCCGCGACCGCGCCCGTCAGCATCGCGGCGAGGATCAGCGGGGTGTCCAGGGCGTCCGAGGCGAAGAGGAACAGGACGGTGGCGCTGAGGTAGACGGCGGCGAGCTGGGCGACGCGCATCGGGTTGCCGGTCGAGGTGTCGAGGCCGAGGCCGACGGACCAGAGGGCGAACATCATGATGCCTACGGCCCCGCCGAAGTATCCGCCGTAGAGCGCCAGGACGAACTGGCCGATCAGGACGGCCCGCCCGCTCATCCCGAGCGGCCGCCCGAGGGCCTCGCCGAGCCGGGTCGCGAGGCGCCTGCCGAAGGCCAGGACGAGGGTCGCGAAGGCGAGCAGCCAGGGCACGGCAGCCTCGAACGACGCCGACGGCAGGAGCAGTACGAGCACGGCCCCGAGCGCGCCGCCGAGCACGCTGAGCGCGGTCAGGGCCTTGGTGGAGGCGGGCCCGAGCGGGGTGATCTCGCGCCGGTACACCCAGGCACTGGCCACCGCCCCGGGCACCAGCGCGATCGTCGACGCCGCGTTGGCCGTCACCGGGGCGAGGCCTGCGGCGACCAGGGCGGGCAGCGCCACGAACGTGCCGCCTCCACCGACGGAGTTGAGCATCCCGGCGACGACACCGGCACAGAGCACGAGCAGAACCGGCAGCGCGGGCATGACCGGAAGGGCGGGCAGGGCGGGCAGCGTCTCGGACATCGCCCGAGCATCGCGCGGGCGCACGGGCGTGCACAATGCGTGATCGGTGTACGCAGCCTAAGGCTGAGCCATAGGCTCGACGGCGTGCGCTACGACCTCGACGACCTCCGCCTCTTCCTGCACATCGTCACGGAGGGCTCCATCACGGCGGGCGCGCGCCGTATGCATCTGAGTCTGCCGTCGGCGAGCGCACGGGTGCGGTCGCTCGAACATCACGCCGGGGTGACGCTCCTGGAGCGCGGGCGGCGCGGCGTGCGCCCCACACCGGCGGGCACGACCCTGGCCCGGCACGCGCGCGAGGTCCTGGACCGTACGGCCCGCCTGGAGAGCGCCGTCGCCGGCTACAGCCGTCCGCCCACCGCGCCGCTCACCCTTCTCAGCGGCGGCTCGGCGATGCACCGGCTCGTGCCCGAGGCCCTGGTGTCGTTCCTGCGGGCGCATCCGGACGTCGACGTGCGGCTGCGCGAGTGCCGCACCCCCGAGACGGTGCGGCTGCTCGCCGACGGGGAGGGCGACCTCGGCGTCGTGGTGGACGACGAGGCGCGCGACTGCGGGCTGCCCCTCGAACCGCTCGGCGACGACTCGCTGGTGGTGGCGGGCCAGAAGGACGGAATCCTCGCGGGCCGTACGTCGCTCACGTACAGCGAGGTCGCCGAGCATCCGCTCGTCGGGCTCGACCCGGGCTCGTCGCTGCGGCGCTGGATCGACCGGCACCTCGGTCCGCACGCCCCGGCGGTACGGCACCGGACCAGCGTCGCCAGCCTGCACACCCTGATCGCGCTGACCGCCGCGGGCGTCGGCCTGGCCGTGGTCCCGCGGCACGCCCTCGACCCGGACCTGCCCCTCGACGTGTGCGAGCTGCGCGAGCCCTGGGCCCGGCGCACCCATCTCCTCGCCCGCGGCGTCGGCGGGAGCGCACGCCCGGAAGCCGTCGAGTCGCTGGCCGAGCATCTGCGGCGGGCGGCGGCGCGCGGCACGCGGTAGGCGGCAGGCGCCCCCGGGCCCCCCACCCGCCCGAGCTCCGGACCCGGTACCGCCCCTGACCTGCGCTTCCTCCGCCTCCCCCGAGTGGGGAATATCCCGTACGCCTGCTACGCTGAGGGGGTTAGTTGAATCGTAAACTAATACGGAGGTGGCTCCCATGCAGTTCGGGATCTTCAGTGTCGGTGACGTGACGCAGGACCCGACCACGGGTCGCACGCCGACCGAGCACGAGCGGATCAAGGCGATCGTCGCCATCGCGCAGAAGGCCGAGGAGGTCGGCCTGGACGTCTTCGCGACCGGTGAGCACCACAACCCGCCGTTCGTGCCGTCGTCGCCGACCACGATGCTGGGCTATGTCGCGGCGCGGACGGAGAACCTGATCCTGTCCACCTCCACCACGCTGATCACGACGAACGACCCGGTGAAGATCGCCGAGGACTTCGCGATGCTGCAGCACCTCGCCGACGGGCGTACGGACCTGATCATGGGGCGCGGCAACACCGGCCCGGTCTATCCGTGGTTCGGCCAGGACATCCGCCAGGGCATCCCGCTCGCCGTGGAGAACTACGCCCTGCTGCGCCGCCTGTGGCGTGAGGAGTCGGTGAACTGGGAGGGCAAGTTCCGCACCCCGCTGCAGGGCTTCACCTCCACCCCCCGCCCCCTCGACGACGTACCGCCGTTCGTCTGGCACGGCTCCATCCGGTCCCCGGAGATCGCCGAACAGGCCGCCTACTACGGCGACGGCTTCTTCCACAACAACATCTTCTGGCCCGCCGACCACACCAAGAAGATGATCGAGCTCTACCGCACCCGCTTCGCCCATCACGGCCACGGCACCCCCGAGCAGGCCATCGTCGGCCTGGGCGGCCAGGTGTTCATGCGGAAGAACTCGCAGGACGCGGTACGGGAGTTCCGCCCGTACTTCGACAACGCCCCCGTGTACGGACACGGGCCGAGCCTGGAGGACTTCAGCCGTGAGACCCCGCTGACCGTGGGCTCCCCGCAACAGGTCATCGAGCGCACCCTGTCGTTCCGCGACTACGCGGGCGACTACCAGCGCCAGCTCTTCCTCATGGACCACGCCGGCCTGCCGCTCAAGACCGTCCTGGAGCAGCTCGACATCCTCGGCGAGGAAGTCGTCCCCGTGCTGCGCGAGGAGTTCGCCAAGCTGCGCCCGGCCGGCGTCCCGGACGCGCCCACCCACCAGTCCCTGCTCGCCGCGAAGAACTCCCAGGACTCCGAGAACTCCCAGGAAGGGGTGACCGTTCGATGAAGCTGACCGTCGTCTCGGCCGGGCTGAGCGTGCCCTCGTCGACCCGGCTGCTCGCGGACCGGCTGACCGCGTCCGTGCAGGCACAGGCAGAACAGCCCGTCGAGGTGCGGGTCGTCGAGGTGCGGGAGCTCGCGACGGAGATCGCGCGGAACTTCACCAGCGGCTTCCCGGGCAAGGCCCTGGCCGACGCGCTGGACGCGGTGGCGTCGGCGGACGGACTGATCGTGGTCACGCCGGTGTTCTCCGCCTCGTACAGCGGACTGTTCAAGTCGTTCTTCGACCTGCTCGACAAGGACTCCATCAGCGGGAAGCCGGTGCTGCTCGGCGCGACCGGCGGCAGCGCCCGGCACTCGCTGGTCCTGGAGCACGCGATGCGCCCGCTGTTCTCGTACCTGCGGGCCCTGACCGTGCCGACCGCGGTCTACGCGGCGTCCGAGGACTGGGGCGCCGCCGGGCTCGACGGGCGGATCGAGCGGGCCGCGCGGGAGCTCGCCGGACTCATGGCGGGCGGCGTGGTGAACCACGCGCCGCGGTCGAGCGGCACCGGCGAGGACTTCGCCGTCGTGCCGTTCGAGGAGCAACTGGCCGCGCTCCGGGCCGAGTAGCACGCCCGAAGGCCTCGCAGAGCAACAGAAGAAGAGAACGAAGGGAACGGCGATGACCGACAGGTTCGAGAGCGTGGGCCCCGACGGCCGGGCGACCGAGGACCGTTGGGCGGGCGCACTGCACCTCTTCGACGACGGCCCCGAGGCGGCCGTCACCCGGGAGGAGTCCCCGGCGGAGCGCTGGGAGCGGGCCGGGCTGCTGTACGGGGACAAGCGGTACGCGGCGGCGGCGCGGCTGCTCGCCGAGGTGGTCGAGGAGTTCCCCGAGCACACGGCGGCCCGGATGCTCCTCGCCCGCGCCTACTACCACTCCGCCCAACTGGGCCGCGCCGAGGCGGAGTTGCGCGCGGTGATCGAGCGGGACCCGGTCGACTCGTACGCCCATCTGATGCTCGGTCGCACCCTGGAGCGGCAGAGCCGGAAGGAGGAGGCGGCGCCCTGGCTGCGGATGGCGGGGGCGTTCGAGGCCGAGCCGGTGGAGTAGGCCCCCGTGACGGCGGCCGGGTGCGCGGTGCTGCGCACCCGGCCGCCGTCGTACGTGTACCGGGTCGGGCTCAGCGGTCGCGCATCGGGTGGATCGTGGGGCCCGGGAGGTTCAGCTCGGCGCAGCCGTGCCGCTTCTTCTGGTCGGCGGCGAACTCCGCGAGCAGCGGCCGTAGTTGAGAGCCCGTCAGGTAGAGGTCGGCGTAGTCGTTCTCGCGGGGCTTGCCGTACGCCAGGAAGTTGGCGTCCTCGTCGTCGCAGCGGGCGGTGGCGCGGCCGAGCCGCTCGGCCATGACGGCGTCGTCGGTCTCGTCACCCGTATCGACGTTGGCTCCGATCAGTGTCTCGAACGGCTCGCGGGTCCAGTCGCCGTACCAGCCGGTGAACTCGGCGGCCTCCCTGCCGTTCTCGCCCTTGGTGGGGTCGATCAGCACGCAGCTCGTGACCGGTACGTCGCCGGCCGCGCGCTCGGAGAACTCCCAGGGGCCGCCCGACGGGTTCTTCGGCAGCCGGGCGTCCGCGAGCCAGGCGCACTCCTTCGACCGGGCGGCCTGCGTCAGCGGACGGTTCTCCGGCTCGTTCACGCGGTCGGGCAGCGGCAGCTTCCGCGCGCCGCAGCCGTACTTCTCCGCGGTCGCGTTGGCGGCGGACACGGCGATCCGCAGCAGCGCGGGCTCGGGGTCGTCGGTGGTGACCGGGCCCAGTACGCGGGTCAACAGGCGCTGTTTCCGGCCGAGATCGTCCCGGCCGAGCTTCGGGCACTCCTGCAGGATCACGGGCCCGAACTGGTCGTTGAAGCCCGGAGTCCCGTCGGGGAACACGAACCTGGGCTCGTGCGGAATCGTGAACGACTGCTCCAGCTGCATGCCGATCGCACCCCCGCCCGACATCACCTCGACGGACAGGGCGCGGTGGTCGTCGTCGGTGAGGATCGCGCAGTCCAGGCCGCCGTCCGCCAGGTCGACCCGGTCGGGGCCCGCCTCCAGGCGTTCGTCGGGCAGGACGTCGGCGAGGTCGGCCGAGTCGAGGGTGCCGCCGCAGAGGTTCGACGCGTACCACCAGTGCTGCCAGAGGGGCTTGGCCTCGTACACGCCGAAGCCGAGGACGACCGCCGCGACCGCGGCCCAGGCGAGCGCCTTCCCGAGCCTCTTCCGCGCAGGGCAGGCCGGAGCAGGACTGTCGTCGCGAGCGGGAGTGTCGTCGGGTGCGGAGCCCCCGCCGCGACCGGAACTGGCGTCGCGAGCAGGACTCTCGTCGCGTGCGGAACTCAAGCAAACCCCCGTGGTCGTGCGTCGGCGTGATCGTCCCGCAGCCTAGACGGGCGCCGGACGCGGGCCGTCAGGGGGACGGCCGTCAGCAGAAGCCCTGCTCACGTGGCTTGTTCTCCACAGGTGCGGCACAACCCCCGCAAAATCCCTGCCCCGTGGACGGCCCGCGGCCGTAGGGTGCGCAGGACACGTCGATGTGTGGGCCCCCAACTCCCGGGAGCCGACGGCTCGTCGACCCGACTGCCCTGTGCGGGAGGCCCCGTGAGTGCGACGGCGCACACACCCGAGGACCGGCCCACGCCCCTGCCTCCGGCCGGACACGTCGGCCCCCTCGGGCGTACGAGATGAGCGGCCTGCTGGAGCGGTGGCAGCGGCGGCACCGGCTGTTCCGGTCGGCGGGGCACGAGGCGGCGTGCGGGACCGTGCACTTCCGGCTCGCCGTCGACCCGGACGTTCCGGCGGGGCCGCGTTTCCTGACGTTCTTCGACGCCGAGGAACGGCCGGTCGGGCAGCTCGACCACCAGGTGTGCGCGGAGTGCTCGGCGGTGTACGTCGCGAGCATCGCCGTCGCCACGCACTGGCAGGGCCGCGGCGTCGGCCGCGAGGCGCTCACCCTCGTCGCCGACCTGGCCCCCGGCTACAGCTGGGCCACCTCACGCCAGTCCGCCCAGGGCCGCGGCTTCTTCGCCGCGCTCGCGGAGGAGACGGGGATCGACTTCGTGGAGCGCGGGAAGCGCTGCCCGCACATGTAGCGCGGCCCGCTCCCTGCAACCGTCCGCCTGACCGTCCGCCCGACCGCCCGGCCGTCCGCCCACCGGACCACTTGTTGAAAATGATTGTCATCCTGCTAAGGTCGCTCCGCTCGCCTCCCGTCGACCTCAGAGGAATTCCCTGTGCGCCCGCTCGAACGGCTCCGCCCGTCCCGTAGGAGCCCGCTGTCCGTGCTCGCCCTGGGCGCCCTGCCCCTCGCCCTGACCGGCTGCTTCGCCCCGGCCCAGACCGCTCCGGACGGGCCGGGCGGCGAGCGGCGGCTGCGGGTCGCGATGATGCAGCCGCCTCGCTCCGGCCTCTCGCCGCTGTCGGACGACGCGTTCAAGCTGTCCCGCTGGTCCACCGCCGAGACGCTGGTCAAGCTCGACGCGAAGGGCGACGCCAGGCCCGCGCTCGCCACCGGCTGGACCCAGCAGGGCCGCACCTGGACGTTCACGCTCCGCGACGGCGTCACGTTCCACGACGGCACCCGCCTCGACGCGAAGGCCGTCGTGCGCTCCCTGACCGAGGCGTCGCAGGCGGCGCCCAAGCCGCGCATCCTCGACGGCGTACGCCTCACCGCGAAGGCCGTCGGCACGGACACCGTCAGCGTCACCACCGCCGAGGAGGACCCGCTCGTCCCGCACCGGCTCAGCTCCCCGCAGCTGTCGATCCTCGCCGCGAAGGCGTACGACGGGAAGACGGTGAACCCCGTCGGCGCCGGCACCGGTCCGTTCGAGCTGACGAAGGTCAACGGCACCGCGTCCGCCTCCCTCGACCGGTACGACGCGTACTGGGGCGGCGACGCCAAGTCCCCCGGGATCGACGTGAAGTTCGTGCCCGACGGCACCGCGCGGGCCGCGGCGCTGCGCAGCGGGGAGGCCGACATCGTCGAGGCCGTGCCGGTCTCGCAGGCGCCGCTGCTCGACGAGAAGCTGATCACCGAGGTGCCGATGCCGCGCACCAACACCCTGTACCTGAACACCGACCGCGGCCCGTTCAAGGACCCCGCGCTCCGGGCCGCGGCACGCGAGGCGATCGACGCGCGGCAGATCGTGCGCAGCGTCTACGAGGGACGCGCCGACGTCGCCGAAGGACTCCTCGGCCCCGCCCTGCCCTGGGCGTCCGGGCTCCGCGAGGACGTGCGGCGCGCCACGGCGGGCAAGCCGAAGGGCGCGAAGATCACCATCGGCACGTTCACCGACCGGGCCGAGCTCCCCGAGGTCGCGCAGCTCCTCCAGGCCCAGCTGAAGAAGGCGGGCTTCGAGGTCGAACTCGACGTACGGGAGTACGCGAACATCGAACCGGCCGCGCTGGACGGCGAGTTCGACGCGTTCGTGCTGTCGCGGGCGACGGTCCTGGACTCCGGCGACCCGGCCGCGTACCTGTACAGCGACTTCGCGACCGAGGGCTCCTTCAACATCCCGCAGCTCGCGGACGGCGACGTCGACGAGGTCCTCGACCGGGCGGGCCGGACCGCGGCCGGTGAGGCGCGTCGGCGTGCCGTGATGGCCGCCGAGGCCGCCGTGCTCCGCACCGACGCGGCCGTGCCGATGCTGCACGAGCGCGTCATCCAGGGCGACGCCCAGCGCGTGTCCGGCGCCGCGCACGACCCGCGCGAGCGCGAACTCGTCACGCTCCACACGTACGTACGGTGAGGGCCCTGCGCGAGACGGGTCGTGTCCGTACGGGCAGCGCCGGTGCGGCGGGTCGTGTCCGTACGGGCCGATCCGGTGCGGCGGGCGGCCGGGTGCGGGCGGCGCTGCGCGGCCCGCGGATCGTCGGCGTGTCGACCAGGGTGGCCGGGCTCGTCGGCGTGGTCGCGCTGGTGGGACTGCTGCCGTGGCTGTCCGGGGAGGACCCGGCACGCCGGCTGCTGCGGGCCCGGTCGGCCGAACAGGCGCCCACCGCCGAGGCGTTGGCGGCGATCCGCGCCGACCTGGGCCTGGAGTCGGGGCCGTCGGGGCTGCTCGGGGCGTGGGCGTCCGGGGTGCTGCGGGGCGACCTCGGCGTGTCGTGGGTGTCCGGGACCGATGTGCTGCCGTCGGTGCTCGGCGGGTTGCAGGTGTCGCTCGGCCTGATGGCCGCGGCCCTCCTGGTGGCGCTGGCCGTGGCGGCCGTGCTCGTCCTGCCGGTGCTCGTGCGGGGGCGCGGCACGTCCGGCGGCGTGGCCGCGATGCTCGCCGCCGTGCCCGAATTCCTCCTCGCCACCCTGCTGTTGATCGTGGCGGGCGTGTGGCTGGGGCTGCTGCCGACGTCGGGCTGGGCCGGGCCCGCGCATTTGGTACTGCCCGCACTCGCGCTCGGCGTCCCCGCGGGCGGGCTGCTCGGGCGGCTCGTCGCGGACGCGCTGCCCGCGGTCCTCGACGAGCGCTGGGTCGAGCTGTGGCGCGGCGCGGGCGTGCGCCGGGCCCGGGTCGCGGCGGCGGCGCTACGACGCGTACTGCCGCCGCTGCTCCCGCAGTTCGGGATGGTCGCGGTCGGCCTGACCGGGGGTGCGGTGGCCGTCGAGACAGTGTTCGCGATCCCCGGGCTCGGCCGGACCGCGATCGGCGCGGCCAAGTCGCAGGACCTGCCGCTGCTCCAGGGCGCCGTGCTCGTGCTGCTCGCCCTCGGCCTGGCCGTCGGGGCGCTCGCGGCGTGGCTGCGGCGCGTCCTGCTCGGGCCTGGGCTGCGGGACGCGGGCCTGACACTGCCCGCGCCGCGCCCGGTGCGGGTGCCGGTCGCGGTGCCCGTGGTGCTCGCCGCGGTGCTGGTCGCGGTGATCGGCTGGGGGCTGCTGCGCGACCCGTACGCGGTGCACACGGCGGCGCGGCTCGCCGACCCGAGCCCGGCGCATCCGCTCGGCACGGACGCCCTCGGCCGCGACGTCCTCGCCCGGCTCGGACACGGCGCGGCGTCGACGGTCGGCACGGCCGCCGCGGTGTGTCTGGCCGGCGGGCTCCTCGGGCTCGCCCTCGGCTTCCTGCCGTCGCTCGCGGCCGGGCTCGCCGACATCGCGAACGCGCTGCCGCCGGTGATGGTCGGCGTTCTCGTCGCCGCCGCGCTCGGCCCCGGGCCCGGCGGCGCGGCGCTCGCCGTGGCGCTGGTGTCCTGGCCGCCGCTCGCCGCGCACGCCGCGGCGCTCGTGCAGGAGGTGCGGGCCGCCGCGTTCCTACGAGCCCAACGGGCCATCGGCGCGCCGCCGTTGTGGATCCTCACCCGACACGTGCTGCCGGCGGTGGCCGCGCCGGTCGCGCGGCACGCCGTGCTGCGGCTGCCCGGCGTGGCCCTCGCCCTCGCCTCCCTCGGCTTCCTCGGCCTCGGCGCGCAGCCGCCGTCGCCGGAGTGGGGCCTGCTGCTCGACGGCACCGCCGACTACGTGGAACGGGCCCCGGTCGCGGCCCTCGCCCCGGCGATCGCCCTCGCGCTGCTCGCGGCGCTCGCGGTGTCCCTGTCCGCGTACACCCGCCGCACGGACCTGACCAAGGAGCCCCACGTTGCCGCCTGAACCCACTGCCGCCGCAGCCCAGTTCACTCCTGAGCCGCAGGGCGGCCCATCCCCCTCCACGAGCGACCACCCGCCGAACGCGGTACGCGAAGCCGAGTCGGGCTCCGCCGTACGCGAGGACGGGTCGGGCTCCGCCGTACGCGAGGGGCGCGACGCGCGGGGTGCGGTGGGGGCCGTCGTGCGTGAGGGGCGCGACGCGCCGGGTGCGGTGGGGGCCGTCGTGCGTGAGGGGCGGCGCGGGGCGTCCGACGAGCGGGCGGTGCCCGCCGCCGATGAGCAGGGATTGCTCGCCGCACGTGAACGGCGCGGCACGCGGGCCGAGTCGACGCCCTCCGCCCACGCGAGGCACGACACGTCGGACGGCGAGCGCCTGTCGACCTCCGCGCGCGAGGAACGGCGCGACACGTCCGACAAGCAGGCGTTGTCCTCCGCCGACGAGCGAGCCTTGCCCGACGCGCACGAGGAGCGCAGCCTGTCGAACCACCAGCCGCTTCCCTCCGCCGACGCGAGCCGCAACCCTGCCGACGAGCAGCGGTCAACCTCCGTCCGCGACCAGCGCACCTCCGCCCGCGAGGAGCAGCAGCCCGCCGCCGCCGAGGATCGCGGCTCGTCCGACGAGCAGGCGTTGCCCGCCACACCCGAAGGGCGCGGCGGCCCCCGGGCCGAGTCGGCGCCCTCCGCCCACGAGAGGCTGTTGACCTCCGCGCACGAGGAACGGCGCGACACGTCCGACGGGCAGGCCTTGCCCTCCGGCGACGAGCGGGCGTTGCCCGACGCGCACGAGGGGCGCAGCCCGTCCGACGAGCAGGCGTTGCCCGCCACACCCGAAGGGCGCGGCCCCCGGGCCGAGTCGGCGCCCTCCGCCCACGAGAGAGGCGACACGTCGGACAGCGAGCGCCTGTTGGCCTCCGCGCGCAAATCGCGAAGCCCGGTCGACGGCCGGCCGTCCCCCGCCACCCGCGAGGCACACGGCACGCTCACCGAACCAGCTGCCTCCGCCCGCCCGGACCGGGAACCGTGCGCCGAAACAGCCCCCTCCCCCAGCCGAGACCGCGTCCCGCGTGCCGAGCCCCTGCTCGTCTCCCCCCGCCGGCGCGCCCCTTCCGCATCCGCATCCGAACCCCGCAACCCCCCGCTCCTCTCCGTCCGGGATCTGCGGATTCGGTTTCCCCGGGCCGGTGTCGAGGTCGTGCGGGGTGTGTCGTTCGATGTGCGGGGCGGGGAAGTGCTGGCTCTGGTCGGTGAGTCGGGGGCCGGGAAGTCGCTCACCGCGCGGGCGTTGCTCGGGATGGTGCCGGGCGGGGCCGAGGTGCACGGGGAGGTGCGGCTCGCGGGGGCGCCCGTCACGCCCGCCGACTGGGGTCGCCGGATCGCGCTCGTCCCGCAGGACGCGCTGTCCGCGCTGTCTCCCGTGCACCGCGTCGGCGACCAACTCGCCGCCGCCGTACGGTCGGTGACCGGCGTGTCCCGGCAGCGGGCGCGGGCCGAGGCCGCCGCTGCGCTCGACCGGGTGGGCGTGCCGGCGGCGCGGACGCGCGCGTACCCGCACGAGCTGTCCGGCGGCATGCGGCAGCGCGCCGTGATCGCGATGGCCGTGGTCAACTCCCCGGAGGTCGTCGTCGCCGACGAGCCGACCACCGCGCTCGACCCGGAGCGCCAGGAGCAGGTGCTCGCGCTCCTCGCCGAACAGCGCGAGGCCACCGGCGCGGCGCTGGTCCTCGTCACCCACGACCTGCCCGTCGTACGGCGACACGCGGACCGCGCGGCCGTGCTGTACGCGGGACGACTCGCCGAGTACGGGCCCGTCGACCTGGTCCTCGGCCGGCCCCGCGCCCCGTACACCGCCGGGCTGCTCGCCGCCGTGCCCGACCCGGGCGCGCCGCACCGGTCCCGGCTGCCCGCGCTGCCGGGCCGACCCGCCACGGCCGAAGAGGCCCTGCCGGGCTGTGCGTTCGCGCCGCGCTGCGCCCATGCCGTGGACCGCTGCCGGGCCGAGGTCCCGCCGCTGCGTGTCCTGCCCGACGGCCGGTCCGTCGCCTGCCACCTGGAGCTCGCATGAACACGCCACCCGCCCCGGCCCCGGCCCCGGCCCCGACGACACGACACGCCGATGCCGGTCCGGTGCCGCTGCTCGACGTGCGGGAGCTGGTCGTCCGGTACGGGCCGGTCACGGCCGTCGACCGGGTGTCGTTCACCGTCGCCGCCGGGGAGACAGTGGGCCTGTACGGGCCGTCCGGCTGCGGCAAGTCGTCGACCGCCGAGGCCGTGCTGCAGCTGCGGCGGCCGCAGGGCGGCGAGGTGTGGTTCGACGGCACGGAGCTGACCGCGCTCGGCGAGCGCCTGCTGCGGCCGCTGCGGCCCCGGTTCCAGCCGGTGTTCCAGGACCCGTACGGCTCGCTGAGCCCGCGCCGCCGCATCCGCGACCAGCTGGCGGAACCGCTGCGGGTGCAGGGCCACACGCGGGGCGGCGAGACGCGAGACGACACTCCGGGCGGTACGGCCGCACGGGACGGGCGGCACGGCGGCCGTACGACACGCCGGGCGGCGCGGGAACGGGTCGCGGAACTCCTCGACCTCGTCGGGCTCGACCCGTCCTGCGGGGAGCGGCTGCCGCACGAGCTGTCCGGCGGGCAGTGCCAACGCGCGGGTATCGCAAGGGCGTTGGCGTCGGAGCCGCGTCTGATCGTGCTGGACGAGCCGGTCTCCGCGCTCGACCCGTCCCTGCGCGCCGGGATCGTCAACCTCCTCCTCGACCTCCAGGACCGCCTCGGGCTCGGCTACCTGTTCATCTGCCACGACCCCGTTCTCGTACGGCATGTCTGCGACCGCGTCCTGACGATGCGGGAGGGGAGGCTGGTGGAAGGCGCGGGCCTGCCGGGTACGGAACCGGCGACCGTGTTCTGAACACACCCCCGGGGGGAAAGCGTGGACGGCTGGATCGGCCAGATCGCCGTAGCGGTGCTCGGCATCGGCGGCACGCTCGCCGCCGCACTGATCACCCAGCGCGGCGCCGACCGCGCCCGGGCCCGCGAGCTCGACCACACGCGGCGACTGCAGCAGGACGAACGCGAACACGCCGCGCGTCAGGCATGGTTGGAGACGCGCCGCGCCTGCTACGCCACGCTCAGTGCCGGCACGCGGGACCTGGCCAACGTCATGTCGGCGTTCCTGCATGCCGTGGAGCGGGGCGAGGTCACGGACGAGCTGCGGGCCGACCTTGACCGGGCGCGGCGCGACCACCGGATGCGACACGCCGAGGCGCAGATGGTCGCCCCGGACCCGGTGGCCGCGGCGGCGAGCACGGCGAACCGTCAACTGGGCGCGCTCTACGGCCTGTTGAAGCGCCTGGACGCGGGCACGCCCGAGCCGGAGGAGACCCTGGACTCGGCCCGCACGCACATGGCCACCCTCTGGGACGCACTCTGGGCCCTCCGCCGCCTCATGCGCACCGACCTCGGCATCGCGTCCTCCACTCCCCCGCCGGACGAGGCGCACCCCGACCGGCCCTGACGGGCGCGACCCCGCCGGAAATCGAGCGACCGGCGAGGGCCGCCGCCGCTACCTTCCCGGCATGCGCAGAGAAGCAGAGCCTCCCCTGGTCCGTGACGTGTTTCCCGAGCTGGTCGACGAGTTGACCCGGCTGCTCGACGAGGAGGGGGAACGCGACCTGTCCGTCGTCGTGCACGACATCCGTCTGTTCGGGCCCTGCGGTTGCGGTGACGACTTCTGTCAGAGCTTCCGCACCTCCGACCACCCTCCCGGCACGCCGTACGGGCCCCGGCACCGCTGTGTGCCGCTGCTGCCGGAGCGGGGGATGCTCAACCTCGACGTGGTGGCCGGGCGGATCGTGTACGTCGAGGTCATCGACCGTCCGCCGCTGCACGACCGGCGGACGACGTCGTGACCCGTCCGAGGTCGTACGACGTGCGGACCAGGGCGGGTGGGACTTCGTGCCGTGGCGGGGGTGGAGGCGGGGGTCGTAGCGTGCGGGTCCAAGTGCCCGGCTTTCAGAAGGAGTTCTCGTGATCGTGGTGACCGGTGGGACCGGGAATGTCGGGCGGGCGCTGACCGTGCGGCTCGCCGAGGCCGGGGAGGCGGTCCGGGCGGTGAGCCGGCGGCCCGAGAAGGCCGGGCTGCCCGAGAAGGCGGAGGTCGTACGGCCGGACGCGGACGACCTGTTCGCCGGCGCGTCGAAACTGTTCCTGCATCTGCAGGCCGTGCCCGGCGACGAACTGCCCGCTCTGCTCGGCCGGGCGGAGGCTGCGGGTGTACGGCATGTCGTCATGCTGTCGTCCGGGATCGTCGGCGCGCCGGGCGACGTGGACGAGTCGCACCCCATTCACGTCTGGCACGCGCAGGCCGAACAGGCCGTACGGGACAGCGGGTTGGCGTGGACGTTCCTGCGGCCCAACGCCTTCGCCGTCAACGCCCTGCAGTGGGCCGGGCAGATCCGCGCCGGCGACTCCGTGCGCGGGCCGTTCGCCGGGGCCCTGTCGGCGCCGATCCACGAGGACGACATCGCGGCGGTCGCCGAGCGCGCCCTGCTCGACCCGGGGCACGAGGGCGCCGCGCACCGCCTCACCGGCCCCGGCGCGACCAGCAACGCCGAGCAGGTGGCGGCGATCGGGCGGGCGCTCGGCCGGGAGCTGACGTTCGTCGAGGTGTCGGCGCGGGAGGCGGAGGAGACGCTGTTCCCCGGCATGCCGAGGGACATGGTGCGTGCCGTGCTCAAGTCGACGGCGGAGCACGGGTTCGCGCCGCCGGAGGTCACGGACACCGTCGAGCGCGTCACCGGCCGCCCGGCGCGCGCGTTCGCCGAGTGGGCCGAGGACCACCGCGCGGACTTCGGCGGCTGACCCGGCCCCGACGGCGCACGGCTCACTCCACGTTCGTCAGCACGAACCCGCTGCGCGGCAGCGTCGGCATTCTGCGCAGCGGGATCCGGAGGTCCTGCGGCGGCACGTCGTGGTCGAGGCGGGCCAGGCACGGCAGGAGCGTGGCGAGGACGGCGACGGTGATGTCCTCGCCGGGGCAGCGGTGCCCGGCGGCGGCCTCGCCGCCGCCCTGCGGGACGAGCTCGTCGCGGGCGGGCTCGCGGCCGGTGAACCGCTCGGGCTCGAACTCGTAGGGGGATTCCCAGAGTTGGGGGTCGTGGTTCTGCCCGTACAGGTCGAGCAGGACCATCGCGCCCTCCGGGATCCGCTCGCCCTGATACTCCAGGGTGCGCGGCGCGAGACCGGCGACGAACGGCGCGAAGGGGTAGAAGCGGCGCACCTCGTGGGCGAAGGAGCGGGCGTACCCGTCGCGGTCGGCGCCGAGGCGTTCGCGCAGCTCGGGGTGCCGGTGCAGGGCGTGCGCGCCGAACACGGCGTACCAGGCGATGGCGACGGTCGGCCGGATGACGTTCAGGATCTCGACGGCCGCCGTGCGCGGGTCGAGCGGTGTGCCGTCGGCGTCGCGGTGTGCGGCGACCGCGCGGACGACCTGGTGGGCGGAGCCCGCGGCGGCGTCCGCCTCGTCGGGCTCGGCGAGGGCCCTGCGGCGCACCTCGTCGACCAGTGCGGCGAGGCGTTCCTCCTGGCGGCTGCGGGCCCGCCGCGCCCGCCAGTGCCGTGGCCCGGCGGTGGCGAAGCCGTCGACCATGGCGACCAGGTCCCGCGCCAACTCCCGTACGTCCCGCTCGGGTTGGTCGGCGAGCGGGGCGCCCGCCCAGGTGCACACGGCGCGGGTGAGGAGCAGCGCCACCTCGTCGAAGAGCCGGACCTGGGTGCGGGCGCGCCACTCTCCGAGCGCGCGCTCCCACTCGACGGACACGTGCTCGGTGAGGTCCTGCACGGCGGCGCGTTCCTTGAGCATGCCGACGAAGAGCTCCTTGCGGGTGCGGTGCTCCTCGCCGTCGAGGGTGTGCACGGCGCCCTTGCCGAAGAGGGTGCTCAGGACGGGCTCGGGGAGCGCGGCGCGGCGGCGCACATGGTCCTCGTCGTAGAAGAACCGCACCGCCTCCGGGCCGCGCAGGGCGATCGCGGGTTTGCCGAGCAGCCGGGTGCGTACGGGCCCGGGCCCCTTGCGACGGGTGAGGTCGGGGAGCCAGGCGTAGCCCTGGCTGAGGAGGGCGAGCGACGCGTCGAACATGGGGGACCTTTCGCGGGCCTGTCGGGCGGGGCGTCAGGGCAGGGGTGTGCCGCCGGTCGCGTTCATGATCTCGGCGGTGATGTAACTGGCGTGCTGCGAGGCGAGGAACACGTACGCGGGCGCCATCTCGGCGGGTTGCGCCGGCCGTCCCAGGGGTGACTGCTTGCCGAACTCGGTCGTGTCCGGGAGGGTCGCCGGGATCAGCGGCGTCCACACCGGGCCCGGCGCCACCGCGTTCACCCGGATCCCGTCGTCGGCCAGCATGCGCGCGAGGCCCTGCGTGAACGTGACGATGGCGCCCTTGGTCATCGCGTAGTCGAGGAGCTGCGGACTGGGTTTGTACGCCTGCACGGACGTGGTGTTGATGATGGAGCCGCCGGGCGGGATGTGCGGCACCGCGGCGCGGCAGAGCCAGAACATGGCGTACAGGTTGGTGCGGACGACGCGGTCGAACTGCTCGGTGGTGATCGCGGTGATGCCGTCGGGCTGGGCCATCTGGTGGGCGGCGTTGTTGATGAGCACGTCGATGCGGCCGAACTCGGCGACGGCCCGGTCGACGACCTCGCGGCACCGGTCCTCGTCCCGGATGTCGCAGGCCACGGGCACGGCGAGGCGGCCCGCGGCGGCCACCAACCGGGCGGTCTCGCGGGCCTCTTCGGCCTCTTCCGGCAGGTGGGTGAAGAGGACGTCGGCGCCCTCGCGGGCGTACGCGACGGCCACGGCCCGGCCGATCCCGGAGTCCCCGCCGGTGAGCACGGTCCTGCGGTCGTGCAGCAGTCCGCTGCCGCGGTACGAGTCCTCGCCGTGGTCGGGCCGCGGGTCCATCGGCCCGGTCCAGCCGGGCGGCTCCTGGTCCTGCGCGGGGAAGTCGGGGCGCGGGTACCGCGTGGTCGGGTCCTGCGTGGTCGGGTCCTGCGGTTCGGGTGGGGGCTGTCCGGTGGAGTGGGTCATCGCCTGAACTCTCGTCGGCGTCGGTCGGCCTCGGCCGGCGCTTCCCCGGGCGTACGGGGGCGCCGCCGCGTCCCTCCACCGTAGGCAGGACCGGCCGGGTCCGCGCCTGCGCGGCGTCCGCCCCACCGGGCCATGTGTACCCCCGTACATGGCTCTGACCTGCGGTTTCGGTGCGCGTTTGCTGCGCGGGACGCAGAAGCGCACAGTGGGATGCGAGGCCGGGACGGCAGGTCCGGCGCGTCTCCGCCACGGGCGGGCGCCGGCCGGTTCGACGGCCCTGCGAGGGGTACGCCGCCCTGCGAGGGGTACTCGGCGTACCCGGCACACATCACGTACGACCCGTCCGGAGGAGTGCCACATGCCCGCAGGCTCGAGTGCGAAGCGCGAGCGGCAGTACGAGCACGTGAAGGAGAGCGCCAAGCAGCGCGGGGAGTCGGAGAAGCGGGCCAAGGAGATCGCCGCCCGCACCGTCAACAAGGAACGCGCCCGTTCCGGCGAGTCGCGCACGGCGAGCCGGACGTCGACGCAGGACCCCAAGTCCGCCTCCGAACGCGGCGGCGAGCGCTCGCACTCCGGTGCGCAGGGGCCGACCAAGGGCCAGCTGTACGCCGAGGCGCAGAAGAAGAACATCGAGGGCCGCTCCTCGATGAACAAGCAGGAACTCCGCCGCGCACTGGGGCGTTGACCCCCGCCGTACTCGGGGGCGCTCCCCGCCGTACCGCGCGCGTGGCACGACGTAGGAAAGACAGGGAGTCGGAAGCACGATGGGTGACCAGATGGACGTCGTCCGGGCGAAGCTCGCCCGGATCAAGGCGGCGAAGAAGCACACCGACGGCGCCGCGCTGGGCCGCGAAGAGCTGAAGGAGGAGGGCCGCCGGGAAGGCGAGGCCGCACGCCGCGCCGAGGCGGCGGCGAAGGCCGCACGGGCCGCCCGCAAGGAGGGCAGGCACCGCCACTGAGGCCGTCTCCTGAAGTCCCGCGACCGCGAAGGGAGTTGGCTGCCATGTCCGCCGACCAGGACCCCGCGCAGACCCCGGCCCGCGAGCCCGGTGCCGTGCCGCACGACCCGCAGGACCAGCAGGCCGGCCCGGACGAGGGCACGGGCGGCGAGGACCACTGGGACGTCACGGCGCCCGAGAGCGCCCCGGACGAGGAGGGCTCCGAGTCGTCGCCGGAGGACGTGCCGGACACGGACGAGGCGGGCACGGCCCGCAGGGGCGAGGAGCGGACCGGCGAGGAGGAGGCCGACCAGGGCGGGCCCACGGAGCGGCCCGAGCCGCAGGAGCCGTCCGGCTGACGGTCCGGCCGACGGGCACGCTCACGGCTCCGGCGGCCGACCGCCGCACGCCGTGCGCTCCGCGTGCTCCAGCCAGCGCAGATACCAATCGGCGTACGACACAAGGGAGTTGGGGTCGTCGCCGCTCCGGGTGAAGCGGACGGGGACGACGCCGTGGCCGACGGCGCGCACGTCGTCCCACATGGTGCCGCGCGCCTCGCCGGTGAGGGCGAGCAGCGTGTAGTAGCCGCAGCCCTGCTCGCTGACGCAGAGGGTGCCGTCGCTGAGGTTGTCGGACAGTTCGTCCCAGCGCCGGCCCCAGTCGGCGTACGCCTGCCGGAACCGCTCCTGCTCCTCCGCCGGCCAGTCGTCGTACCCGTGCGCGACGGGCTCCGACTCCTCGTGTTCCGTGAGCTCTCGAGTGGCCTCGGGCCGGAAGATGCGGGAGGCGCGGAACGCGTCGTCGTCGAGTCGCCCGACGGGCAGGACGCCGTAGTCGGGCCCGGCCCCGCCCGCGCCGACCCGGAGCAGGAACGTGCGGTACTCGTCCGGCAGACGCACCCCCAACTGCCGTTCGATCTCGGCGACTTGGGCCTCGTCGAGGACGGGCAGCAGCTCGAAGCCGTGGCCGAAGCTGCCGAACTCCGCGCCGAACACGTCCTGCCGGTGCGGCGCCGTGCGCAGCGCGAGGACGCGTTCCCGTACGCCCGTCCAGATGTCGTGCACGACCGCGCTCACCTCCGCCGCTCCCCTGTTCCGGTAGCAACTTACCCGCGCCCCTTCGCGTTTCGGCCACTCCGGTGGCTGCCCTGTGCCGCTCCAGTGCGGCGATCACGCGTTCGAGTCCTTGGCGTTGCGGGGCTCGTACGCGACCGGAATCGAGCGCGTTCGAATCCGGGGCGGCGTCGTTGAGCCGGGCAGTGCCGGACCATCCAGGTGCGGCACGCGACCCAGGAGCTGCCCGTGACCTCGACCCGCACCACGACCGACGACTCCGCCGAGGACCCCGCCCGCACCCCCTCCGACCACGCTGCCGACGGCGTGCCCCGACCGGACCGCACCCCGCCGCCGCCCGCCCCCGCGACCATCGAGTTCCAGGCCAGGCACGCGAAGAATCCGCTGGTCGGCGCCTCGTTCGGGGCGATGTGCCGGCGCCTTCCCGCCGTGCTCGCGCACACCGCCCGGATGGCCTGGGCCGTCGACCGTGCGGGTGTCGTGCTGCTGCTCGCCTGCCAGATCCTCACCGGCGCGGCGGCCGCCGTGGTCCTCGCCTGCACCGCCCGCGCCATGACGCATCTGCTGGGCGCGGGCGCCGTCGCCGAACGTCTGCACGCCGCGCTGCCCGCCCTGGTCGTCGTGGCCGCCGCCGCGGCCGCGGGCCGGATCAGCAGCGCCCTGTCCTCGTACGCCAACGGCCGTATCACGCCGCTGCTGACCACGGAGGCGGACATCGCGCTCGTCGACGCGGTCTGCCGGGTGGAGTCGTCGGCGTACGGCGAGGACGGGTTCGCCGACCGGCAGGAGGCCGCGGAGGTCGGCATCACCCGCACCCGCCTGATGGTGCAGGACGCGCAGCGGTTCCTGGCCGCGCTCGTCCGGATGGCCGCCGCGAGCAGTGTGATCACCGCGTTGCACTGGCTGATGCTGCCGCTGCTGCTCCTCGCGGTGCTGCCCGCGGGTGTCGGCGCGGTGCTCTCGGCGCGGGTGGACTACGAGACGCACTACCTCAACGTCGGCGACCGCAACGTCCGTTCGATGATGCGCTGGTGGGCGACGGCCTCCCAGTTCGGCGACGAGGTGCGCGCCAACGGCATGACCGGCTACCTCGCGTACTGGTACCGCGCGCTGTCCACCCGTATCGACCGGCGCACCCTCGCCGCCGCCCCGCGGATGCTCCGGATCACGCTCGCGACCAGCGCGCTCGGCGGGGTGTTCCTGCTCGGCACGTGGGCGGCGCTCGCCTGGCTGGCGTCGACGGGCCGGGTCGCGCTGCCCGTGGCCGCGACGGCGGTGGTCGCGGTGCAGACGACGCTCGCCGCGCTCGGCCAGTTCGTGATCCACGGCGCCGCCATGTTCCACACCTCGCTGTATCTCGCGGACATGCGGGCCTTCCTGGAGCTGGCGCAGGAGCGCGCGCCGCAGCGGGGCACGGCGACCATCCCGGAGCGGGTCGACGAGATCCGGCTCGACGAGGTCGTCTACCAGTACCCGGGCAAGGACGAGCCGGCCGTCGCCGGGGTGTCGCTGACGCTGCGCCGGGGCGAGATCCTCGCGATCGTCGGCGAGAACGGCTCGGGCAAGTCCACCCTGGCCAAGCTGCTCACCGGCATCCTGCTGCCCGACAAGGGCCGGGTGACCTGGGACGGCACCGACCTGGCCGACGCGTCCGCCGACGCGGTGTGGCGGCGGACCGCGCTCGTCCCGCAGATCTTCGCCCGCTGGCCGCTGCGGGTGCGGGAGAACGTGACGCTCGGCCAGCCGAAGACGTACGACGACGGCCTGGTGTGGGAGACGGTCGACGCGGTCGGCATGCGCGAGCCCGTCGAGCGGCTCCCGCAGGGGCTCGACACGCTGCTCGCGAAGGAGCTGTGGGGCGGCGCCGAGCTGTCCGGCGGGCAGTGGCAGCGCCTGGCCTGCGCCCGCGCCTTGTACCGCCGTACGCCGCTGCTGATCCTGGACGAGCCGACCTCGCAGATGGACCCGCGCGGCGAGCACCGGATCTTTCTGCAGATCAAGCGGATCGCCGCGGAGCGCGCCACGGTCGTCGTCACGCACCAGCTGGAGAACACCCGCCTCGCGGACCGGGTGGTGATGATGCAGGACGGCCGCATCACCGAGCAGGGCACGTACGAGGAACTGGTCGCGGCGGGCGGCGTGTTCGCGGAACTGGTCGCGCTGGCCAAGGACAGGTGAGGTCGGACGCCACCCTCAACTGCCCGGCTGTGCCCGCCCGTTGACGATCCGGGACGCCAACCCTCCGGCCAGCACGGCGATCGACGCCACGAGGAGCAGCGCGAAGAGGACGACGGCCGGGTTGACCCAGACGGGCACGAGGTCGTAGTCGGCGTTGCACGCGTTGCGGAGCGGGAACCACCGGCTCATCTCGTCGGCGTGCAGCGCGCGGTACCCGGCGTCGAAGTGCTGTTGCCGCGCGATGCACGCCTCGCTCACGTCGAGGGCGCCGGAGAGCGCGCCGACCAGCCAGGAGACGGCCAGGCCGAGGAGGGAGACCGGCGCCGTGGCCGCGGCGAACAGCAGTCGGGCCCGGCGCGTCCGCCCTGCCTTCAGGGCGGACGTGCCGCGCCGTGCGGCGGCCATGACGAGGGTGCCGGCGCCGACGAGCACGGCCGCGACGGCCGCGAAGAGCTGCCCGAACGCGAGCACGACGAAGCCGCCCATCAGCGCCAACCCGCCCATGTAGAGCAGGCGCTCAACCTTGGGCGGGCCGCTCGGGTCCGGCATCGGCGCTCCTTCGTACGGGCGGGCGTGTCGCCCCCATAATGGCCGACCATGACGAGAACCGACCGGGTCAGCCGCTGGATCGACGCGCCTCGCGAGGCCGTGTACGACGCGCTCGTGGACCGTGCCGCCCTGGAGCGGTGGCTGCCGCCGCAGGGCATGCGGGGCCGCGTCGAGCGCTGGGACCCGCGGCCGGGCGGCGGTTTCCGGATGGAGCTCACGTACCTGGACGCGAGCGGCGGCCCCGGCAAGACGTCCGACGCGACGGACGTGACCGACGTGGCGTTCGTCGACCTCGTACGGCCCGAACGCGTCGTGCAGCGCGTGGAGTTCGAGGCCGAGGACCCGGCGTACGCGGGCACGATGACGATGACGTGGGAGTGCGCGGCCGTGCGCGGCGGCACGGAGGTGATCGTCACGGCGACGGACGTGCCGCCGGGGATCGGCCGCGCGGACCACGAGACGGGCATCGCCTCGTCCCTGGCCCAACTCGCCGCGTACGCGGAGCGGTTGCCCCCGCCCGGATCCTAGAACTCGATGTCGTCCCACTGGTCGAGGAGGGCCTCCTCCGAGTCCGTGCCCGTGTGCGGGGACGCGTTGTGCAGGGACTGCTCGGTCCAGATGACCTTGCCGCGGCTGGTGTAGCGCGTGCCCCAGCGCTGCGCGAAGCGGGCGACGAGGAACAGGCCGCGCCCGCCCTCGTCGGTGCTCTTGGCCCGGCGCAGGTGCGGGGAGGTGCTGGAGCCGTCGGCGACCTCGCAGATCAGGCTGTTGCGGTCGTGCAGAAGGCGCAGCCGAATCGGTTCGGCGCCGTAGCGGATGGCGTTGGTGACGAGTTCGCTGACGACCAGTTCGGTGGCGAACGCGGCCTCGTCCAGACCCCAGTCGGCGAGCCTGCGGGTCACGTCGGCGCGGACGCCGGACACGGCGGCGGGGTCGGCGGGCACGTCCCACTCGGCGACCCGGTCCGGGGCGAGGCGGCGGGTGCGGGCGACGAGCAGCGCGACGTCGTCGCCGGGCCGGTCCGGCAGAACGGCGTCGAGGACGGCCCGGCAGGCCTCGTCGGGGCTGAGGCCGCCGGTCTCGGCGAGGGCGGACCGCAGCAGGTCGAGGCCGACGTCCAGGTCCCGGTGCCGGTCCTCGACGAGGCCGTCGGTGTAGAGGGCGAGGGTGCTGCCCTCGGGGAGTTCGAGCTCGACGGTCTCGACGGGCAGCCCGGCGCCGAGCCCGAGCGGCGGCGACACGGGTACGTCGGGGAACTCGGCGGTGCCGTCCGGGTGGACGAGGACGGGTCCCGGGTGGCCGGCGCGGGCGAGGGTGCAGCGTCCGGTGACCGGGTCGTAGATCGCGTACAGGCAGGTGGCGCCGGTGATCATGCCTTCGCCCGCGGCCTCGGGGTCGGCCTCGTCGGCGTCGATGCGGGCGACCAACTCGTCGAGGTGGCCGATGAGTTCGTCGGGGGCGCGGTCGAGGGCGGAGAAGTTGTGCACGGCGGTACGGAGGCGGCCCATGGTGGCGGCGGCGTGCAGCCCGTGGCCGACCACATCGCCCACGACGAGGGCGACGCGGGCGCCGGGCAGCGGGATCACGTCGAACCAGTCGCCGCCCACCCCGGCCTCGGCGGGCAGATAGCGGTGCGCGACGTCGAGCGCGGACTGCTCGGGCAGGGCCCGCGGCAGGAGGCTGCGCTGCAGGGTGACGGCGACGTTGTGCTCGCGGGCGTACCGGCGGGCGTTGTCGACGGCCACGGCGGCGCGGGCGGAGAGCTCCTCGGCGAACGACACGTCGTCGGCGGTGAACGGCTCCTGCTCGGAGCGCCAGAAGTTGGCGGAGCCGAGGACGACGCCGCGGGCGCGCAGCGGTACGGAGATCAGGGAGCGGATGCCGTTCTCCAGGGCCCGCTTCGCCCCCTCCGGGTCCTGGGCGCGCCACCCCTCGGACGCGGCGAGGTCGGCGGCGAGCTGGCCGTGGCCGGTCGCGAGCCCCTCGGTCATGGGGCTGCCCGCGACGAAGCGGATGGACGCGCCGGCCGGGTGCAGGGCGGGTTCGTCGCGGACGCCGCGCACGGCGAGGCGGTGCATCACGACGTGGGTGGCGGTGGCGGGGTCGACCTCGTCGGGTTCGTCGCCGCGGGTCACGGCGTCGAGGAGCTCGACGGTCGCGAAGTCCGCGAACCGGGGCACGGCGGCCTCGGTCAACTCCTCGGCGGTACGGGCCACATCGAGGGTGGTGCCGATGCCGACCCCGGCGTCGTAGAGGAGTTGGAGGCGTTCGCGGGCGCGTTCGGCGCGGCCCGCGAGGGAGCTGAGCTCGGTGGAGTCGCGGAGGGTGGCGACGCTGCCGGCGGGGCCGCCGTGCCGGTCGACGGGCCGGACGTTGACGGCGAGGAGCCGGTCGCCGACGCGGTGCACGGCGTCGGTGACGGCCTCGCCGGAGGCGAGCAGCTCGGCCGCGGCGGGGTCGAGGCCGAGGTCGGCGACGCGGCGGCGTTCGGCGTCGGCGGGGAGGTCGAGGAGGCGGCGGGCCTCGTCGTTGGCGAGGAGCAGCCGGCCGTCGGCGCCGACGATCAGGACGCCCTCGCGCACGGAGTGCAGCACCGCGTCGTGGTGCTCGTACATGCGGGTCATCTCGATCGGGCCGAGGCCGTGCGTCTGGTGCCGCAGGCGGCGGCTGACCAGGGCGGCGCCCGCCGCGGCGACGAGGAGGGCGCCGCCGGCGGTGCCGAAGAGCACCGGCAGCTGCCCGGCCGTGTCCCGGTTGACGTGCTTGACGGTGACGGAGGTCGACACGATCCCGGCGACCGTCCCGTCGTCCCGGAACACCGGCACCACCGACTGCACGACGTCCGACTCGCCGCCCGGCAGGATCGGTCCTTCGGCGCTCTCGACGGTGGTGCGGCCCTTCAGGGACGGCTCGATGGTGCCGACGAACCGTTTGCCGATCTGTTCGGGGTCGGGGTGTGTGTAGCGGATGCCCCGGGTGTCGGTCACGACGACCGCGTCGAGGCCGGAGCGTTTCCGGGCGGCCTCGGCGCGGGGCTGCAGGGCGGCGGTCGGGTCGGGGCCGTCGAGCGCCTCCGCGAGGCCCGGGCCGTTGGCGAAGGCCTCGCCGGAGACGAGGACCTCGTCGCGGGCCTGCTCGGCCGCCTGGTTGCGCACCTGGACGAGCAGGACGACCAGGGTGGCGACGACCAGGATCACCACGACCGCGAGCTGCAGCAGGAACACCTGGCTCGCGACGCTCCGCGCGTTCAGCAGGGCCCGGCCGCGCCGCCCCGCCGGCCGCCGTGGCGCCTCCTGCCGCGCCTGTGCCCCGGCCTCCGGACGCGACCTCCGGCGTGCGGATCCGTGCATACCCATGTGTCCCAGTCTTCCCGACCCCGCTGACGAGTGGGGCCCGAGCGTACGCGCCGCCCGGCCCCGTGCCGACCGCGCCCGCCGCGCTCCGCACCGCCGCAGTATGCCGCCCCGGCGCCGGAGCGTCGGCGGTCAGGGTGGTGACCGTACGTCAGGCCGAGGTGCGGGGGAAGCGGCGGACGGGCGGGGGCGGCGGGCCGCGGGGCGGTACTCGACGAGGACGAGGGCGAGCTCGACGTACCGCTCGGCGAGGTCGTCGACGCTCTCCTCGCCGCTCTCGCGGTACCACTGGGCCACGGCGTTGCACATCGCGATGACGCCGCGGCGGGCGTCCTCGGGGTGCGGGGTGCGGAAGATGCCCTGGTCGACGCCGGCCTCGATGATCTCCTTGAACATCCGGGTGCCGTCGAACTGCCTGCGCCGGAACTCCTCCAGCTGCTCCTCGGAGAGGCTGCGCCACTCGGTGAGCGTCAGGTTGCTCTCCAGGCGGTACTCGGCGCGGTAGCGCACGGTGGCCCGGACCACCGCGGCGAGCTGCTCGCCCGGGTCGTCGCCGGCCTGCTCCGACTCCGCGCGGCAGGAGTCGAAGTAGGCCTGGCCGCTGCCGTTGACCAGGGCGTGCAGGAGGTCCTGCTTGCCGGTGTAGTAGTGGTACATCGCGGAGAGGCTGACCCCCGCGCGGCGGGCGATGTGCCGGATGGACACGGCGGCGTAGCCGCGCTCGCCGAACTCCTGCCGGGCGGCGTCCAGGATGGCTTCCTTGCCGGTCCCCCGCCCGCCGCGCTCCCCTTCGCCTGGCACCGGCGCCCCCCCTCGTACGACGTGTGGGGCCCGGATCCTACCGGAGCGGCCAGAACGACCGTTCTGTCAGCGGGCGTACGGCCACGGGGCGGGACCCGCCGCCCCCGCGCGTTCCGGCCGGAGCGGGGCCGGCCCCTCTGCCCGTGGTGACGCCTAGCCGTGCGGGCGCCAGCCCCTCTGCCTCGTGGTGACGCCTACCTCGCGGGCGCCAGCTCCTCGGCGTGGTCCGCCGCCCACTCCGCGAGGCTCCGCCCCGGGCGGCCGAGGACCCGCTGCACGTCCGGTTCGACGCGCGGCGGCTCCTCCGCGTACTCGGCCTGGTAGCCGAGCAGGTACTCGGCGATGTCGGCCGGGATCCCGCCCCGGATGTACGCGGCCCGCGCCTGCCCGTACGTCAGCGGCTCGAAGCGCAGCTCACGCCCGAGGCCCTCGCCGACGGCCGCCGCCTGCTCGCGCTGCGTCAGCGCCTCGGGCCCGCTGACCGAGTACGCCCGCCCCGCGTGCCCGTCCTCCAGGAGCGCGGCGACGGCCACGTCCGCGATGTCGGCCTCGTGCACGGGCACGCCGACGGCGTCCGGGAAGGCGCTGCGCACCGTCGACTCGGCGCGGATCGACTCGCCCCACACGGCCAGTTTGTTCCCGGCGAACTCCCCGGGCCGTACGTGCGTCCACTCCAACTCGGCGGCCTCCACGGCCTGTTCGGCCGCCAGCAGGCTCTCGTAGCTGCCGGGTCGGCGGACCGCGACGGCGCTGCTGGTGAGCGTGACCATCCGGTGCGCGCCGCCGCGCACCGCCCGCGCCACGAACGCCTCGGCCTGCTCGGCCGCCGACGCCGGGTCGAGCCCGCCGGCCAGGAAGTACGCCCCCTCCACCCCGTCGAGCGCGCCGCCCGGCTCGGCGAAGCTGCCCGCCACCACCTCGACGCCCTCGGGAAGTCGCGCTGCGGACGGGGCGCGGGTGAGCGCCCGCACCTTGCGGCCGGCGTCGAGCAGCCGGTCGACCACGATGCGTCCGACCGTTCCCGTCGCCCCCGTGACCAGGATCGTCATGCCTCTGCCCCTTCGGTTTCGCGACGCCGAACTCCTCGGCGTGGCGCAGAGGTTAAGCACCTCCGAGCGGTCCGCGCACATGGCCCTGTGTCTCTTTTGGCGGCCGTAGGATGCGGCTCATGGAGGCGCTCGCGAACCGGCTGGTACCGGACGAACTGTGGGCCGTGGCCGAGCCCCTCATGCCGGCGCCGCGCCCCCGCACGCAGGGCGGCGGCAGGTCGGCGGCGGACCGCCGCGAGGTCCTGGTCGCGGTGGTGTACGTACTGACGAGCGGCTGCGCGTGGCAGAACCTGCCGCCCGCCTTCGGCGTCAAGGTCCCCACCGCCCACCGCTGGTTCAGCCGCTGCACCCGGGCGGACTTCTGGCGTGCGCTCCGCGAGGCCACCGCCGACGACCCGGCTCTCGCGCCCTGGACGAGCGCGCTCCACGACTGCGCGGCACGACGGGTGTACGCCTGAGCGTCGGGCGCGAAATTCACCAAGTGAGACATGGCTACGGCGGCCACTTTCTGCTGCTTTGCCCGCCTTCACCGCCTCCCCTTCCGGCACTTTTGTTAATGACAGTCGTTTTCATATAGCGTGCACCTCGCCAAGCACCCATCCCTCCCCGAGGAGCACCCATGGCCGTTCCCAAGCGGAAGATGTCCCGCAGCAACACCCGCCACCGCCGCGCCCAGTGGAAGGCGACGACCGCACAGCTCGTCCCGGTCACCGTCGACGGCGTCACGCACCTCGTCCCGCAGCGCCTGGTCAAGGCGTACGAGCGCGGGCTCATCCGGCTCGAGGGCTGACCCCCGTGACACCTGTGACCTCCGAGGCGCCCGTGACACCCGAGGCACCCGTGACCCCCGAGGTGCCGCTGCCCGTCACCGTCCTGTCCGGGTTCCTCGGCGCCGGGAAGACCACGCTGCTCAACCATGTCCTGGCCAACCGTGAGGGCCTGCGCGTGGCCGTCGTCGTCAACGACATGAGCGAGGTCAACATCGACGCCTCCCTCGTGCGCGGCGGCGAGGCGGCGCTCTCCCGGACCGAGGAACGCCTGGTCGAGCTGACCAACGGCTGCATCTGCTGCACTCTGCGGGACGACCTGCTCGACGAGGTCGCGCGCCTCGCCCGCGAGGGCCGCTTCGACCATCTGCTGATCGAGTCGAGCGGCATCTCGGAGCCCATGCCGGTGGCCGCGACCTTCGCGTTCGAGCGGGACGACGGCGCGTCGCTCGGGGGCCTGGCGCGGCTCGACACGATGGTGACGGTGGTCGACGCGGCGAACTTCCTGCCCGAACTGGCAGGCGGCGACGAGCTGTCGGAGCGCGAACTCGCCCCGTACGAGGACGACGAGCGCACCGTCAGCGACCTGCTCATGGACCAGGTCGAGTTCGCGGACGTCCTCGTCCTCAACAAACTCGACCTCGTCGACGACACCGCCGCCGACCGGCTGCGCGCCACCCTGGCCAGGCTGAACCCCGCCGCGCGGATCGTCACCGCCGTACAGGGCCGCGTACCGCTCCAAGAGGTCGTCGGCACGCGCCTGTTCGACCTGGACCGGGCGCAGCAGGCGCCGGGCTGGGTCAAGGAGCTCAACGGCGACCACGTCCCGGAGACCGAGGAGTACGGCATCTCCTCCACCGTCTTCCGCTCCCCACTCCTCTTCCACCCCGGGAAGTTGTGGAAGTTCGTGACGGAGGAGCTGGAGAGCGGTGCGTACGGGGACGTGCTGCGCTCGAAGGGCTTCTTCACGCTCGCCGGCCGTGCGCACGTGACCGGGCTCTGGTCGCAGGCCGGGTCGGTGGCCCGCTTCGAGCCGTCGGCGGCACGCGACGCGGTCGAGGGCGGTACGGACGACGGCGGCACGGGCACCGGGCCCGGTCTCGCGCAGGAACTCGTGTTCATCGGCACGGAGTTGAAGGCCGAGGCCCTCACGGACGCGCTCACCGCGTGCCTGGCGCGGGACGATGAGCCCATCGGGCCGGACGACGACCCGTTCCCCGCGTGGGACACGTACGGGATCGACGAGACCTGCGCACACGAGCACGAGCAAGCGCACGCGCACGCCTGAGGGGGACGTCTGCGGCGCGGCTCAGCGGTGGCCGCCCGCCGCCCGGCGCTTCATCCTCCGCATCCGCCGCCGCAGCACCCGCACCGCACCGAAGTCCGGGCGGCCGGAGGTGATGCGGGCGGGCTGCGGGACGAGGGGCATGAGGTAGCGGGTGTGGTCGCTCTCCAGGAGGCAGAGCGGCGGCCGGTTCAGGCCTTCCACCGGGGCCAGCAGGATACGCATCGGCCGGGGCGGGTCCTGCGGCAGCTCGGCGTCGAGCACGCAGGTCTCCCGGCCCAGCGCGGGACGGTACGCGACGACCTTCCCGTCCACGAGCACCTCGACCGCGCCGTGCGGGCCGGTCACCTGCACGGTGACGGAATGGCCGGCCTGATCGATATGGAAGCGATGCCCCCTGGCCATGACGTGCCTCCCGCCTCTCCGAGGCTCTGCCTCCAGCGTAGGCGCGTCCGCTCCCCCCGCACCCTCCAGGCGGCCCACCGCCGTCCGCCCCTCACTGCCGGTGACCGGCTGGGTGCTCGGTGCGCGGGCTTCGACAGGACTTGGGGGGGGACGGCGGGCAGCGAGCACGGGAGGCCAGCGACACGACACCGGCGCCCCCTCGAACACCCGCATCTTCCGGGCAGCACACCCGCCGGATCGGGGCGACCGCACCCCCGACAACCCCGGGGTCCCGCACACCGCGCGCTCCCGGGCGGCCGTGCACCGGCTGGTCGGGGGACACACAAACGGGAAGTCCGGGCAACGCGCCCGGCGGTGCCCTACCGCGGCCGACGGCCCAGAGGCGCGACTCCGGCGCACCCGGCGGCCGCGCACCCGAGGGCCCCGGGGGGCGCACACCCCGCGCTTCCGGCGGACGTACACCTGGCGGTTCGGGGGGTGGCACACCGAGAGGTCCGGACGACCGTGCAGCCGGCACCCCCGGCCCACATGCCCCGAGGTTCCGAACACTCGCGCGCCCGACGGTGCGGGGCCGCGTGCTCGACGAATTCAGGCGGCCGTGCGCCCCACAGGCCGATTCCGCACACCCTGCGCTTCCGGGGGCTTGTGCACCCGGCGGCTCGGGGCGCCTCGCACCGAGAGGCCAGGGCGGCCGACCGCACAACCTGGCAGCCCCCGGCCACACCCCACAAGGTCCGGACGGTCGCGCGTCCGACGGTCCGGGACCGCGAATCCGGCGCTTCTGGAGGCCTCACGTCTGACGGCCCGAGCCTGCACACCCGGTGCTACCCGGGTGCCGTACACCCGGTGGTTCCATGTGGCCGTTCACCTGGCAGGCTCGGGCAGGGCTGTGCGCCCGAGATTCCGGGCCATCGGGCAGTCGGCACTCCGGGGGCACGCGACCGGCAGCCCCCCGCCACACCCCGAGGTTTCGGACGATCGCGTGCCCGGCGCTTCTGGGGAACTGCACGCCCTACGCGGGTCGGTCGCCTCACACGCTTACCGCTCCCCCATGCGCCAGCGCGGATCGCCGTCCAGGAGGCCGGTCCCCTACGAGCGGTCGCGGCAAGCCCGGCGCCGGAACCGCTGCCCCTCCGGCATCATGAGGCGTCGGCGGCGGGAGCGGGGGGAAACCCATGACGGACACGGACGGCAGGGACGGGTTTGTGCGGGCCGGGGGTGGGGCTCGGATCGCGTATCAGGTGCGGGGCGGTGGGCGGGCGCTCGTGCTGCTCGCCGGGCAGTCCAACAACCACCACTGGTGGGACGCCGTGCGCGAGGACTTCCACCCCGCGCACCGCACGGTCACCCTCGACCCGCGCGGCACGGGAGCGAGCGACAAGCCTCAACACGGCTACTCCATAAGTGAGTTCGCTGACGATGTGATCGCCGTCCTGGACGCACTGGGGCTTGACCGGGTCGATCTGTACGGCACGTCCATGGGCGGCCGTGTCGCCCAGTGGGTCGCCGTGCGGCACCCCGAGCGGGTACGGCGGCTCGTCCTCGGCTGCACCTCGCCCGGCGGCCCGCATGCCGCTCAACCCGACGCGTCCGTACGGCAGTTGCTCGCTCAGCCCGATCCGGTGGCGGTGCGGGAGGCGTTGGCCGACCTGATGTACACCCCGGACTGGCGGGCCCGGAACCCCGGCCCGTACCGCACGCTCGGCGATCCGGACATGCCGCGGCACGCCCGGCACGGCCACCTGGTCGCCAGCAACCGGCACGACGCGTGGGAGCAGCTGCCCCGCGTCACGGCGCCCACGCTGGTCCTGCACGGCGACGCCGACCGCCTCACCCCGCCCGGCAACGCGCACCTCCTCGCCGACCGCATCCCGGGCGCCGCCCTCCACCTGGTGGCGGGGGCCCGGCACGCGTACTTCGAGGAGGCCCGTGAGGAGGCGGGCCGGGTGGTGCGGGAGTTCCTGGCGTAGCCGCGGCTCTCGGCGTACGCCCCGGGGAGTACGCGGACCGCCTCCGCTCGCGGGACGTCAACAGGGGTGCCCGGTTGGGATGTTGAGGTCGTCCGACCTGACGCGACCGCTCACCCACCGTAGGGGCTCTCCATGACCACACCTGCTGCTCTCGACGACCGCCGCTCCCCCACCCCGCTCGTGCCGGTGCTGTCGTACGCCGTGCTGACGGCCGCGTACGTCGTCATGAACCGGGACACGCCCCAGCCGGACGCCTCGGGCGGCGAGGTCCTGGCGTACGCGCAGACGCACGGCACGTCCATCGTCCTCGGCTCGGCGCTGCTTGCCGTCGCCGCGGCGGCGCTGGTGTGGGCGGCTTCGGCGCTGCTCGGGCGTACGCCCGGCGGCACCCGGTCGTGGGGGCTCGGGAGCGGTGTGCTGGCCGGGGCCGCGCTCGTCGTGAGCGGCGTGTTCGCGTTCCTGGGCGGCCGACTGCCCGCGGACGGCGACCCCGGCGAGGCCCGTGACCTGGCCGATCTGTCGTTCCTTGCGGGCGGTCCCGCGTTCGCGGCGACGGCGGGGCTGCTCATCGCGGCCGTCGCGAGCACCCGCCGACTGCCGCGCGGACTGCGGGTGACGGGATATGTGCTCGCCGCGGCGGGGCTGCTCTCGCTGCTCACCCCGACCGTCGCCGCCTTCGGGTACCTGCTGCCGCTGGTCCGGTTCGGCGGTCTGATCTGGCTGGTCCTGGCCGCGGTGAGCGTTCAGCGGGGCGGCGCGGCCGTGAAGTCGTACACCGCGAAGTCCGCCACTCCGCGGTAGCCGATGCGCTGGTACAGGCCGTTGCTCGTGGGGTTGGCGAGGTCCGTGAAGAGCACCACCTCGGACGCGCCGGCCGCACGGGCCGCGCGGGTCGCCGCGTACGTCGCGGCGCCCGCGTAGCCGCGTCCGCGCAGCGCGGCCGGGGTGTAGACGGGGGTGATCCGGGCCTGGCCGGCGACTCTCGGGGTCACTCCGGCCATGGCGACGGGGGTACCGCCCGGTGTCTCCCAGAGGGTGAGGCGCCGGGCGGCGATGCGTGCGTCGGCCCAGGCCCCGGCGTCGTTCGGCGCGCGCCGCCCGGGGGCGCCGCCGTTGATCTCGGCCGTGAACTCCTCGTACCAGCGCATGAGTTGCTCCCGGTCCTCCGTTCCGGCGAGGCGTGCGCGGCCGGCGGGGCGGGGGCCGGGCGGGGTGAGCGCGGCGAGGCGGTAGAGGCGCTTGCGCTCGTGCAGGGCGGGGGTCGCGCGGGTGTGCCGCCGCCAGGCCTCGGCGAAGGCGGCGGCGGTGTCCCGGTCCGCACTGACGCCGGGGAGGGCGTGCCCGTCGGCGGCGAGGCGGACGGCCAGGGCGTCGGCGTCGTCGGCGGTGAGTGAGGTGAGGTTCAGGGGGCGGGGCGGAGTGCGGAAGTAGGCCGCCCGCACTTCGCCGTCCCGCTCCAGGAAGCCGAAGTACGGGTCGCCCGCGCCGTACGTGTGCGCTCCGCGCGTGCGCAGCGTCTCCGTCACGGTCAGCGGGAGGGTGTGCAGCGCGGGGCGCGAGCGGAGGAAGGCCCCGGCGCGGGCGAGGAAGCGGTCGAGGTCGTGGGTCGTGTGCCAGGCATCGGAGTGCATGGTCCATGCTCGCGGGCGCCGCCCGGTCGGCGCTCGCGCTTTTCTCGTCCTCGAACGCCGGACGGGCCGGACCAGGTCCCTGCTGCGCGCTCGGTCGCCAGGCTCAGATCGCCTCGCGGATGGCCCGTTCGAAGCCCTCGACGTGGCTGCGGGCCAGCTCCGCCGCCTGGTCCGGTTCGCCGCCGACGATGGCCTCGATCAGGGGGCTGTGCTCCTCGACGTGGCCCGACATGTCGTCGAGGCGGTCCACGAAGAGGCACCAGATGCGGGTGGCGAGGTTGTCGTGCCGTACGAGGGTGTCCTCCAGGTACGGGTTGTGCGTGGCCGCGTAGATCGCGCGGTGGACCTGGAGGTCGAGGCGCATCAGGTCGGCGGGCTCGGGCGGGGCGTCGGCCGCCGACTTCAGCTCGGTGAGCAGCGTCGTGAGGACCTCGCGGTCGGCGGGCGTGGCCCGGCGCGCGGCCTGGGCGGCGGCGAGGGGTTCCAGCTCCTGGCGGACCTCGGAGATGTGCGCGAGGTCGGTGATGTTGACCTCGGTGGCGAACGTGCCGCGCCGCGGGTAGGTCGTGATGAGGCGCTCGTACTGGAGGCGTTTGAGGGCCTCGCGCACCGGGGTCCTGCCGAGGCCGAGGGACTGCATCAGCTGGTCCTCGTTGATCGGGTCGCCGGGGCGGATCTCCAGCATGACGAGCCGGTCGCGGATGGCGCGGTACGCCCGCTCGGCGAGCGACAGCGCATCGCCCCGAGGATCGGTCGCGACCTGCTGCATGACTCCCCCTTGCCTTCCGGACCGCACCCTGTGTGCGTACGCCGAGTCTAGTGACCGGCGCGTACGGAGTCCCTGCCGGGCCGTCGTGGGTGCGGCCACGACGGCCCGGGGGCTCGCGAACCGGCGCGTCACGCCGGGACGTTGGCCTTCTCGGCCTCGATGGTGGTGTCCGGGCCGTGCCCGGTGTGCACCACGGTGTCGCCGGGCAGCCGGAACAGCTTCTCGCGGATGGACCGGACGATCACGCCGTGGTCGCTGAACGAGCGGCCGGTGGCGCCGGGCCCGCCGTTGAACAGCGTGTCACCGGTGAAGACCGCGCCCAGCTCCTCCGCGTGGAAGCACACCGCGCCCGGCGCGTGCCCCGGGGTGTGGATGACCCGCAGCACGGTGCCCGCGACCTCGATCGCCTCGCCGTCCGTCAGGTCGGCGTCCCACTTGCTGCCCGGGTGGGTCAGCTCCCACACGGGCCGCTCGTCGGGGTGGAGGAGCACCGGCGCCTGCGTACGGGCCGCGAGCTGGGGTGCGTACCGGACGTGGTCGTCGTGGGCGTGCGTGCAGAGGATGGCCTTGACCCGGCGGCCGTCGACGACCTCCAGGATGCGGTCGACGTCGTGCGGGGCGTCGATGACGACGCACTCCTGGTCGTCGCCGATCACCCACACGTTGTTGTCGACCTGGTGGGTCTCGCCGTCGAGGGAGAACGTCCCGGAGGTGACGGTGTGGTCGACGCGGACGCGGCTCACAGGACCACCACCGAGCGCAGCACGTCGCCGTGGTGCATCCGCTCGAAGGCGGACTCGACGTCGTTCAGGGTGATCTCCTCGGTGACGAACGCGTCGAGGTCGAGGCGGCCCTGCCGGTACAGGTCGATGAGCATCGGGAAGTCCCGCGACGGCAGGCAGTCGCCGTACCAGCTGGACTTGAGGGCGCCGCCGCGGCCGAACACGTCGATCAGCGGGATGTCGGGCAGCTTCATGTCCGGCGTGGGCACGCCCACCAGGACCAGCGTGCCGGCCAAGTCGCGGGCGTAGAAGGCCTGTTGGTACGTCTCGGGGCGGCCGACCGCGTCGATGACGACGTCGGCGCCGAAGCCGCCGGTGAGCTCGCGGATCGCCTCGACCGGGTCCTGCTCCTTGCTGTTGACCAGGTCGGTGGCGCCCAGGTCCTTCGCCCAGTCCAGCTTGCGGCTGTCGATGTCGACGGCGATGACCTTGGCCGCGCCGGCGAGGCTGGAGCCGACGATCGCCGCGCAGCCGACGCCGCCGCAGCCGATGACGGCGACGGTCTTGCCGCGGCCCACGGCGCCGGTGTTGATGGCGGCGCCGAGGCCGGCCATCACGCCGCAGCCGAGGAGCCCGGCGGCGGCCGGGGATGCGGACGGGTCGACCTTGGTGCACTGCCCGGCGTGCACGAGGGTCTTCTCGGCGAAGGCGCCGATGCCGAGGGCGGGCGTGAGCTCGGTGCCGTCGGTCAGGGTCATCTTCTGGGTGGCGTTGTGCGTGGCGAAGCAGTACTGCGGCTCGCCGCGGTTGCAGGCGCGGCAATTCCCGCACACGGCACGCCAGTTGAGGACGACGAAGTCGCCGGGCTCGACCTGCGTGACGCCCTCGCCGACGGTCTCCACAAGGCCTGCGGCCTCGTGGCCGAGCAGGAACGGGAACTCGTCGTTGATGCCGCCCTGGCGGTAGTGCAGGTCGGTGTGGCAGACGCCGCACGCCTGCACCTTCACCACGACCTCGCCGGGTCCGGGGTCGGGGATGCGGATCGTCTCGACGGTCACGGGCGCGTCTTTGGCCCTGGCGACGACGGCGCGGACTTCTTGCATGCCGGTGCTCCTGTGTCGGATTGCGTACGGGCAAATCGGTTTACGTACGAGCTATTCGGTTTGCGTACAGAGTGCATCAACGGGACCGGTTCGCGCGGGACTTGGCGCGATCGTCGCGAGCGGCCGCGAGGTCTGCCAGGCGATTGATATATCAGTTCCGCTCGCAAGGTATGCCCGGTCCGGGCGGCGGTCAAGGCCCCGCGATCAGCGCCCCGGAAAGCCGCCCCGCACTCGCTGCGGACAACCCCTTGACCCGTCACGGCGACGGGGCCTACCTTCCTGGAAGCGCTGATATATCAGTCACATATTAATGCTTCCCAGTGGTTCGAAGGTGGTGTTCGGCATGGCAGCGAATCCGTCGGTGACCGATGACGGAGCTCTTCTCTCCCTCCCCCTGAACGGCCTGGACCCGGAGGTCGCCGCGGCGGTCTCCCAGGAACTGCACCGCCAGCAGTCCACCCTCGAGATGATCGCCTCGGAGAACTTCGCTCCGGCGGCCGTCATGGAGGCGCAGGGCTCGGTCCTCACCAACAAGTACGCGGAGGGCTACCCGGGCCGCCGCTACTACGGCGGTTGCGAACACGTCGACGTCGTCGAGCAGTTGGCGATCGAGCGGGTCAAGGCGCTGTTCGGCGCCGAGGCGGCCAACGTCCAGCCGCACTCCGGCGCGCAGGCCAACGCGGCCGCGATGTTCGCCCTGCTGAACCCGGGCGACACGATCCTCGGGCTCGACCTCGCACACGGCGGGCACCTCACGCACGGCATGAAGATCAACTACTCCGGCAAGCTCTACAACGTGGTCCCGTACCACGTCGGCGAGTCGGATCTGCGGGTCGACATGGACGAGGTCGCCGAGCTGGCGCGCACGCACCGGCCGAAGCTGATCGTCGCCGGCTGGTCGGCCTACCCGCGGCGGCTCGACTTCGCGGCGTTCCGGCGGATCGCGGACGAGGTCGGCGCGTATCTGATGGTCGACATGGCGCACTTCGCGGGGCTCGTGGCCGCAGGGCTGCACCCGAATCCCGTCCCGTACGCGGACGTCGTCACCACGACCACGCACAAGACGCTCGGCGGGCCGCGCGGCGGGGTGATCCTCAGCCGGGCCGAGCTCGCCAAGAAGATCAACTCGGCGGTGTTCCCCGGCCAGCAGGGCGGCCCCCTGGAGCATGTGATCGCGGCGAAGGCGGTGGCGTTCAAGGTCGCGGCGAGCGACGCGTTCCGCGAGCGGCAGCAGCGCACCCTCGACGGCGCCCGCATCCTCGCCGGGCGGCTGCTCGCCGACGACGTGGCCGAGGCGGGCATCACCGTCCTCACCGGCGGCACCGAGGTCCACCTGGTCCTGGTCGACCTGCGGAACTCGACGCTCGACGGGCAGCAGGCCGAGGACCGGCTGCACCGCATCGGCATCACCGTCAACCGGAACGCGGTGCCCTTCGACCCGCGGCCGCCGATGGTCTCCTCGGGCCTGCGCATCGGCACCCCGGCGCTCGCCACCCGCGGCTTCGGCGACGAGCAGTTCCGCGAGGTCGCCGACGTCATCGCGCAGGCGCTCAAGGACGAGCAGTTCACCGACGAGCGGGCGGCGCTGCTGCGCGAGCGCGTCGAGAAGCTCGCCTTCGCCTTCCCCCTCTACCCGCACCTGAACGGAGAAGCGGCATGACCACGCAGTCGCTGCCGGAGCACCCCGACTGGCTCTGGCGCAACCCCGAGCCGCGCTCCTCGTACGACGTGATCATCGTCGGCGCGGGCGGGCACGGGCTCGCCACCGCCTACTACCTCGCGAAGGTGCACGGCATCACCAACGTCGCCGTCCTGGAGAAGGGCTGGCTGGCCGGCGGCAACATGGCCCGCAACACCACGATCATCCGGTCCAACTACCTGTGGGACGAGAGCGCGGCGATCTACGAGCACGCGCTGAAGCTGTGGGAGGGCCTGCCGGAGGAGCTGGACTACGACTTCCTGTTCAGCCAGCGCGGCGTGCTCAACCTGGCGCACACCCTGCAGGACGTACGGGAGAGCGTGCGCCGCGTCAACGCCAACAAGCTGAACGGCGTGGACGCGGAGTGGCTGGAGCCGGACGAGGTCGCGAAGGTCTGCCCGATCCTCAACGTGTCCTCCGACACCCGCTACCCGGTGCTCGGCGCCACCTACCAGCCGCGGGCCGGCATCGCCAAGCACGACCACGTGGCCTGGGCGCTCGCCCGGCGCGCGGACGAGATGGGCGTGGACCTGATCCAGGGCTGTGAGGTGACCGGCTTCGTCAAGGACGGCAACCGGGTCGTCGGCGTCGAGACCAACCGGGGCCGCATCAACGCGGGCCGGGTCGCGCTCGCCGCCGCCGGGCACAGCAGCGTCCTCGCCGAGAAGGCGGGCGTCCGGCTGCCGATCCAGTCGCACCCGCTGCAGGCGCTCGTCTCGGAGCTGCACGAGCCGGTGCACCCGACGGTCGTGATGTCCAACCACGTGCACGTGTACGTCTCGCAGGCGCACAAGGGCGAGCTGGTGATGGGCGCGGGCGTCGACTCGTACAACGGATACGGGCAGCGCGGCTCCTTCCATGTGATCGAGCATCAGATGGCCGCCGCCGTCGAGCTGTTCCCGATCTTCGCGCGGGCGCACGTGCTGCGGACGTGGGGCGGCATCGTCGACACCACGCCGGACGCGTCGCCGATCATCTCGACCACCGAGGTGGAGAACCTGTACGTCAACTGCGGTTGGGGCACGGGCGGTTTCAAGGGCACACCGGCCGCCGGCTGGACGTTCGCCCACACCATCGCGACCGGCGAGCCGCACCCCCTCAACGCCCCGTTCGCGCTCGACCGGTTCACCTCGGGCGCCCTGATCGACGAGCACGGCGCCGCCGCCGTGGCCCACTGAAGCCCGAGAGGAGCAGACCCGTGCTGCTGATCAGCTGCCCCTGGTGCGGGCCGCGTGACGAGACCGAGTACCACTACGGCGGCCAGGCCCACGTCCCCTACCCGGGCAACCCCGCCGACCTGGACGACCGGCAGTGGGCCGAGTACGTCTTCTACCGCGACAACACCAAGGGCCCGTACGCCGAGCGCTGGATGCACAGCGTCGGCTGCCGCCGCTGGTTCAACGTCGTGCGCGACACCGTCACCAACGAGGTGCTCGCCTCCTACCGGCTCGACGAGCCCCGCCCCGCCGCAGCCCAGGCCGGAGGTCCCCGATGACCGAGCAGAACACCCCCTTCGAGCAGTCCCGCCGACTGCCCGGCGGCGGCCGCGTCGACCGCTCCGCCGTCCTCCGCTTCACCGTGGACGGCCGGGAGTTGACCGGTCACCCCGGTGACACCGTGGCCTCGGCCATGCTCGCCAACGGCGTCGTGAACGTCGCCCCGTCCCTGTACCGGGGCCGGCCGCGCGGCATCGTCGCCGCCGGGGTCGAGGAGTCCAACGCGCTGATCCAGGTGGACGGCCACTGCTCCGAGGGCATGCTGCCCGCGACCGCGGTCGAGCTGTACGACGGCCTGACGGCCACCACGCTCTCCGGCATGGGCGTGCTCGACCCCACCCCCGACACCTCGGTGTACGACAAGAAGTACGTGCACACCGACGTCCTGGTGGTCGGCGCGGGCCCGGCCGGACTCGCGGCCGCCGCCGCTGCCGCCGATTCCGGGGCGCGGGTGATCCTCGTCGACGACCAGCCGGAGCCGGGCGGTTCGCTGCTCGCCGGCCGCGGCGAGACCGTCGCGTCGCAGCCCGCGCTCGACTGGGTCGCCGACGTCCGCGCGGCCCTGCACGCCGCACCCGAGGTGACGGTGCTCCCCCGCACCACGGCCTTCGGCAGCTACGACGACAACTACGTCCTGGCGCTGCAGAAGCGCACCGACCACCTGGGGGCCGCGGCGCCCGCGGGCGTGTCCCGGCAGCGCCTGTGGCACATCCGGGCCCGGCAGGTGGTCCTCGCGACCGGCGCGCACGAGCGGCCGCTGGTGTTCGCGGGCAACGACCGGCCCGGGGTGATGCTCGCGGGCGCGGTGCGCACGTACCTCAACCGCTATGCGGTGGCGCCGGGTTCGCGTGCCGTGGTGGCGACCACCAACGACAGCGCGTACGACACGGTCGCCGATCTGCTCGCCGCCGGGGTCGAGGTCGCCGCCGTGGTGGACGCGCGGCCCGAACTGAGCGCGCGGGCCGCCGAGTCGGCGGTGGAGACGGGGGTGCGGATCCTGACGGGCAGCGCGGTGGCCGACACCGCGGGCTGGGAGCGGATCACCTCCGTCACCGTGCAGGGCCTGGACGCCGACGGTGAACTCACCGGCGCCGCCGAGGAGTTGGCGTGCGACCTGCTCGCGGTGTCCGGCGGCTGGAGCCCCGTGGTGCACCTGCACTCGCAGCGGCAGGGCAAGCTGCGCTGGGACGACGAGCTCGTGGCGTTCGTGCCCGACGCGGCCGTCCGGGACCAGCAGGTCGTGGGCGCGGCCCGGGGCACGTACGACCTGGACGGCTGTCTGGGCGAGGGTGCCCGTGCGGGTGCGGTGGCCGCGACGGAGGCCGGGTTCGAGGTGCCGGTGCCGCCGGCCGACGAGGTGCGCCGGCCGGTCGCGCCGACCCGGGCCGTGTGGCTGGTGCCCGCGCTCGCGGGCGGCGACCCGGGTACGTGGGACACGCACTTCGTGGACCACCAGCGGGACGTGACCGTCGCCGACGTGTGGCGCTCCACCGGTGCCGGGATGCGCAGCGTCGAGCACGTCAAGCGGTACACCTCGCTCGGCACGGCCAACGACCAGGGCAAGACCTCCGGCGTCAACGCGATCGGCGTGATCGCCGAGGCGCTCGGCGCGGGCGCCTCGCCCGGCGAGATCGGCACGACCGCGTACCGCGCCCCGTACACCCCGGTCGCCTTCGCCGCGCTGGCGGGCCGGGAGCGGGGCGAGCTGTTCGACCCGGAGCGGACCACGTCGATCCACTCCTGGCATGTGGCGAACGGCGCCGAGTTCGAGGACGTCGGCCAGTGGAAGCGGCCCTGGTACTACCCGCGGCCCGGCGAGGACATGGACCGGGCGGTGGCGCGCGAGTGCCGTGCGGCCCGCGAGGGTGTGGCGTTCATGGACGCGTCCACGCTCGGCAAGATCGAGATCTGGGGCGCGGACGCGGGCGAGTTCCTGAACCGCATCTACACCAACGCGTTTCTGAAGCTGAAGCCCGGCATGGCCCGCTACGGCGTGATGTGCAAGCCGGACGGCATGATCTTCGACGACGGTGTGACGCTCCGCGTCGACGAGAACCGCTACTTCATGACCACCACGACCGGCGGCGCGGCGAACGTCCTGGACTGGCTGGAGGAGTGGCTGCAGACCGAGTGGCCCGAGCTCGACGTGCACTGCACCTCGGTCACCGAGCAGTGGTCGACGATCGCCGTGGTCGGGCCGAAGTCCCGCGAGGTGATCGCCCAACTCGCCCCGGACCTGGACGTGTCCAACGAGGCGTTCCCGTTCATGGCGTTCCGCGAGACGACGCTCGCCTCCGGCATCCCGGCGCGGATCTGCCGCATCTCGTTCTCCGGCGAGCTGGCCTTCGAGATCAATGTGGCCTCCTGGTACGGGCTCAGCGTGTGGGAGGAGGTCGACGCGGTCGGCCGGCCGTACGACATCACTCCGTACGGCACCGAGACCATGCACGTGCTGCGGGCCGAGAAGGGCTTCATCATCGTCGGCCAGGACACCGACGGCACCGTCACGCCGCAGGACGCGGGCATGGACTGGGTGGTGTCGAAGCGCAAGGACTTCGTCGGCAACCGCTCCTTCACCCGCCCCGACACCGCCCGCACCGACCGCAAGCACCTGGTCGGCCTGCTGCCCGCGGACGGGACGACACGCCTGCCCGAGGGGTCCCAACTCGTCGCCGAAGGTGTGCCGTTGACGCCCGATCAGGGGCCGGTGCCGATGCTCGGGCATGTCACGTCCAGCTATCACAGCGAGGCCCTCGGCCGCCCCTTCGCGCTCGCGCTGGTGGCCGACGGGCGCAACCGGATCGGCGAGACCGTGCTCGCCCCCGTGGGCGACGACCTGGTGCCCTGCCTGGTCGCCGACTCCGTCCTCTACGACCCCGAAGGGACCAAGCGCGATGGCTGAGCCGACCACCGCGGGACCGGCGCTGCTGCGCCGCAGCCCGCTCGCCCACCTGGAGGAGCGGCTGCGCGCCGCGACGATCACGGGTCCCCGTGGCGTCTCCCTCAGCGAGTGGCCGTACATCACGATGGTGAGCGTCCGCGTCGACCCGGCGTCGGAGGCCGCGGCCCGGATCGAGAAGGCCCTCGGGACGGCCCTCCCCCGCGCCTGCGGCGCGACCGCCACGGCCGGGCCGCACACCGTGCTGTGGCTCGGCCCCGACGAATGGCTGGTCGTGTCGCAGGCCGAACACCCGCTGCTGACGGCCGAGTTGGCGGAGGCGCTGGGCGGCGACCCGGGTTCGGTCGTGGACGTCTCGGCCAACCGCACCACCCTTGAGCTGTCCGGGCCGATGGCTCGCGAGGTGCTGGAGAAGGGCTGCTCTCTCGATCTGCACCCGCGGGCCTTCGAGCCGGGGCAGGCGGTGTCGACGCAGGTCGGCCCCGTTCCGGTGATCCTGTGGCAGACCGACGAGGCGCCCTCGTACCGGCTGTTCCCGCGGTCCTCGTTCGCCGACTACCTCGCGCGCTGGCTGCTCGACGCCATCGACGAGTACGCGCAGCCCGAGGTGACCTGATGGCGCTCAGCGCGTTCGACCTGTACTCGGTCGGCATCGGCCCCTCCTCCTCGCACACGGTGGGGCCGATGCGGGCGGCCCGGCGCTTCGTCGGGATCCTGGAGGACGACGGGCTCCTCGCCCAAGTGGCCCGCGTCCGGGCCGAGTTGTACGGCTCCCTGGGCGCGACGGGCCACGGGCACGGCTCCGACAAGGCGGTCGTGCTCGGCCTGGAGGGCGAGGACCCCGCCACCGTGGACACCGAGCGGTCCGACGACCGGGTGGCCCAGGTACGGGCCGAGGGGCGGCTGCTGCTCGGCGGCAAGCACCCGGTCGGCTTCGACGCCGACGCGGACCTGGTGCTGCACCGGCGCAAGTCACTGCCCGCGCACCCCAACGGCATGACGTTCCGGGCGCTCGACGCGGACGGCCGTGAGCTGGCCGCGCGGACGTACTACTCGGTGGGCGGCGGCTTCGTCGTCGACGAGTCGGCCACCGGCGCCGACCGGGTCGTGGAGGACACCACGGCGGTGCGCTTCCCGTTCGGCACGGCGGGCGAGCTGCTCGAACTCTGCACCCGCGAGGGCCTCTCCATCAGCGACGTCATGCTCGCCAACGAGGGGGCCTGGCGGGACGCGGACGAGACCCGGGCGGGCCTGCTCCACCTCTGGTCGGTGATGCGGGACTGCGTGGACCGCGGCTGCCGGCGCGAGGGCGTCCTGCCGGGCGGGCTCCGCGTACCGCGCCGGGCGCCCGGGCTCTACCGGGAGCTGAGCGCGGACGCGGAGGCGCGGGACCCGCTGCACGTCATGGACTGGGTGAACCTGTTCGCCCTGGCCGTGAACGAGGAGAACGCCTCCGGCGGCCGGATCGTCACCGCGCCCACCAACGGCGCGGCCGGCATCATCCCGGCGGTCCTGCACTACTACGTGCGGTTCGTGCCCGGCGCGAACGACGAGGGCGTGGTGCGGTTCCTGCTCACGGCCGCCGCGATCGGCATCCTCTTCAAGCAGAACGCGTCGATCTCCGGCGCGGAGGTCGGCTGCCAGGGCGAGGTCGGCTCGGCCTGCGCGATGGCGGCGGGCGCGCTCTGCGAGGTGCTCGGCGGCACGCCCGCGCAGGTGGAGAACGCGGCGGAGGTCGGCATCGAGCACAACCTCGGACTGACCTGCGACCCGGTCGGCGGGCTCGTGCAGATCCCGTGCATCGAACGGAACGCGGTCGCCTCCGTGAAGGCGATCAACGCGGCCCGCCTGGCGCTCGCCGGGGACGGCACCCACAAGGTGACCCTCGACAAGGCGATCAAGACGATGCGGGACACCGGCCGGGACATGAAGGACAAGTACAAGGAGACGGCCCGAGGCGGGCTGGCGGTCAACGTCATCGAGTGCTGAGGGCCACGGCCGGAGGGCTGGGCGTGCAGGTTCCGTTCAGGGCGGGGAACCTGCACGCCCGGCCGTGCTAGTGCACCAGCACGTGGGAGAGCGCGACGCGGCCCGTGCCCGTGCCCGTGAGGCGGATCTTGACGTACCGGGTGCGGGTGTCGTCGTCGAGCTCGACGAGGGTCGGCCGCAGGGCCTTGCCGGGGACGTGGACGGTGCCGGAGTCGGTGATCACGTCGAAGCCGGCCGTGGTCATCGACGCGTTGTTCCAGACCTCCACCGACCGCACCTTGCGCACCTCCCCCAGGTCGACCTGCCACCACGCGCCCGGCTCGGCGAGGGTGCGGGTGTCGGTCGTGGTGTCGCCGTCGACCGCGCGGTCCGCCGTGGCGGTGCCGTCCGTGGAGGACTGGGTCACGGTGCCGGTGCGGGCGAGGTCGGTCTCCAGGGCCTCCACCGGGCCGCCGTCCGCGCCCGCCGCGGCGGCCACCTCGACGGCCTCGGCGGGGAGCCGGTCGAGCCCGGTCCGGTTGTCCGTCATCACCGATCCCCGGCCGCTGAGGGCGGGCGCCGCGGTGTCGGTCCAGTTACCGCGGGCGGTGTTCTCGATGCCGTAACTCGCCCAGTTGGACACCCACTTGTAGCCGACGCGGGTGACGACGTTGCCCTCGACGCGGATGTGCGAGGACTGCTCGTCGAGGTACACGCCGTTGCCGTCGCGCTCGGTGTTGCCGTACGCGGAACGGTTGATGTAGTTGCCGGAGATCACGGTGCCGGGCTGGTCGCCCTGGGTGTAGATCGCGCCGCCGTCGTGCTGCTCCCGGTCGACCTCCATGACGCGGGTGATGCGGTTGGCGGTGATGCGGTTGTCGCGCAGCACGGAGGTGCGCGCCTCGGGCTGGTTCCAGCCCCAGCCGACGGAGATCCCCGAGTAGGGCAGCCGGTCCAGGGTGTTGTGATCGACCGTCAACTCCCGTTCGTAGCCCGCCCATACGCCCACCGAGTCGGTGTACTCGACGCCGGTGTCCCGGATCGTGTTGTACGCGACGGTGTTGCGCTCGCCGACCAGGTCGCTCTCCGGCAGCGGCTCGGTGTCGCCCACGTACACCGCCCCGGAGGACAGGTCGGTGAACGAGGACCGGCTGACCGTCGAGTCCTTCGTGCCGCCCTCCAGGATCACCCCGGCACCGCCCAGGCGGCTGAACTCGGCCCGTTCGACGGTGACTTGGCGTCCGCCGCGGACCGTGAGGGCCGCCGACGGTTTGGTGTAGTACCGGCCGGCGTGGTCGACCGGGCCGGTCGCGCCGGTGAGGGTGAGTCCGGCCTGGGTGCCCGCGTACCCCTCGTCGGTGTCGGGCTGCCGGTACGCGGCGTGGGCGAAGCCGAGGCCGCGCAGCGTCACGTCGTGCACCCCGTCCAGGACGAGGAGTTGCTCGGTGTGCGGGGTGACGAAGCGGGCGGTGCGCGGATCCTCGCCCGCGCGCGGCAGGTACGTGACCGTGCGCGCCTGCGAGTCCCACACGAACTCGCCTGGTTCGTCGATGAGTTCGGGCGCGTTCTCGAAGAAGGCGACGCCGCTGTAGCGGGTGGAGTCGACGGTGGTGGTGTCCCAGGCGGGGCCGGTGCGTTCGGTGCCGCCGGACGAGTTGCCCCAGCAGGGCTGGGCGAAGGTGAGGGTGTCGCCGCTGACCGCGTCGATCCGGCAGTGGTAGTTGCGCCAGCGCACCCGGATGACCGCCTCGGCGTCGGTGGGCCGCCGCCAGTCGGCGATCCCGGTGGCACGGGCCCCGCTCATGCCCTCCTTCGTCGCGTCGCACACGCTCGCCGGACAGGCCTCGCCCCTTGCGCGCACAGCCCGTTCGCCGTCCACGAAGAGCTGACGCGGGGTCACTCCCTCGGGCGCCTTCGCCGTCCATGTGCCGTCGGCGCCGGGCGTCCAGCCGGTCAGTTCCCGTCCGCCGGACAGCACGGGCCGCGCGCCGGGCGCCGCCGACCAGGTGACGGTGCGGCCGTCGCGCCCCGAGTCCTCGGGCCCGAGGCGCAGCGGCCGGTCCAGCTCGTACGTGCCGCCCGCGAGCAGAATCCGCACGTCCCCGGTCTCGCCGCGGGCCTTGTCCCGTACGCCTTCGAGGGAGCAGGGCGCGTCGTCGGTGCACGCTTCGCCGCGGCCGTCGGGGGCGGCGTGGAGGGTGCGGGCGGGTTCGGCCTGCGCGGTCGCGACGGGCAGGAGTGCGGCGAGCAACCCGGCGAGCGCGGCCCCCACGGCCAGGGCTCGGGCGCGTGCGGCGGCGCGTGGGGCGGTGGGTGCGGGGGTGCGGGTGCGTGCGGGGGTGCGGGGCCTCGGTGGGTGGCGTCTCATGCGGTGCCGCCTTCCGGTCGGGTGACCGAACCTGGATCGGTCACTCAGGTCGCGCGCCCGCAAGCTAGTAAGCGGTTTCTGAGACGTCAATGGGTCCGATGAAAGTGGCCGGGACGGCGCCACGCCCCGGCCAGTTACCCGGATAGCCCGGACAGACCTCCTATCTCTGGCCTACGGGAAGGGAGTTGAGCCTCAGGCCCCCGCCCCGCTCATCACCTGCACGCTCTCGTCGAGGACGCCGCTCGCCGGAGTGCGGTCCGGGCGGTACGCCGCCAGCTCGGGGGCCGGGCGGGACGTGATGAGTTCCCGGGCGGCGAGGCGGCCGAGCACGGGGGCGAGGGTGACGCCGCTGTGGGTGACCAGGGTGTACAGGCCGGGCGTGGCCTCCGCGCAGCCCACGAGGGGCAGGCCGTCCGCCGGGACCGGGCGCACACCGAGCCGTACGCCCGCCATCTCGGCCGTCCTCAGCGGGGCGTACACGGCGCGGCCCAGCCGGTGGAGTTCGCGCTCCAGGGCCGGGTCGGGCCTCCGCCGCTCCCCCGGCGCCCCGCCCTGGTCCGTGTCCTCCGTCCCGGCCCCGTCCGTCGGCAGCAGCGCGTCGACGGGCCACGAGATGGAGACGACACGGCCGTCGGGTGCGGGGCGCAGGTCGACGCCCGGGGTGGCGAGGATCGCGCCGAGCCGCTGCCCCTCGGGCAGCCTCGTGCTCTCCCCGACCAGCCCTGGCACCCGGTTCAACGGCAGGGCTCCGCCCGCGAGTTGGGCGATGCGGCCGGCGTCGGGGCCCGCGCAGTTGACCACCCAGTCGGCCTCGAAGCGGCGGCCCTCCGCGCGTACGCCGGTGACCCGGTCGCCGGAGCGGAGCACTCCGGTGACCCGCAGCCCGTACCGGATGTCGGCGCCGTCCATCGCCGCGCGGTCCAGGAGGCGGCGGGTGAACAGCGGGGCGTCGTACCAGGACGCGTGCTCGTGGACGACGAGTTCGTCCGCGCGGCAGGCGTCCGGGTCGGCGCCGGGGGCGAGCCGGACCAGTTCGGCGGGGTCGGCGGAGGCGCAGGCGTGGCCCCAGCCGCGGAGCCGCTCCGCGCGGTCCCGGATGATCTGCTGCTCCTGCTCGGTGTGGCCCCACTGGACGAGCGGCACCGGGTGGCGCCAGTCGGCCCCGCCCAGCTCCGCGCCGAGTTCCAGGTGGAGTTCGGCGCTGCGCCGGTTCAACTCGTAGTAGGCGTACGGGGTCTTGAGGTGGGTGACGTCGATGGAGAACGTGGCGCTGGACGTGCCGGCGGCCGGGCCGCCGGCCTCGATCACGGTGACGTCGGCGCCCGCGGCGGCCAGTTGCTGCGCGACGGACGCGCCGAGCACACCGGCTCCGAGCACGAGGACACGAGGCATGGGGGTGTTGTTCCTTTGCGGTACGAGTGAAAGGAGAGGTGAGGGAGGCAGGCCGGCTCAGTGGCCTTGCCGGTGCGGGATCCGGGTTGGCTCAGTGGACCTTGCCGAGGAAGGCCCGGGTGCGCTCGTGGCGCGGGTCGCCGAGCACGTCGGCCGGGCGGCCGGACTCCACGACCACGCCGCCGTCCATGAACACGAGGGAGTCGCCGACCTCGCGGGCGAAGCCCATCTCGTGGGTGACGACGATCATCGTCATGCCGTCCCGGGCGAGGCCGCGCATCACGTCGAGGACCTCGCCGACCAGCTCCGGGTCGAGCGCCGACGTGGGCTCGTCGAAGAGCATCAGCTCGGGCCGCATCGCCAACGCCCGTGCGATGGCGACGCGTTGCTGCTGTCCGCCGGAGAGCTGCGCCGGGTAGGCATGGGCGCGGGCGGCCAGCCCGACCCGGTCGAGCAGGCCGGCGGCGCGCTCCCGGGCCTCGGCCTTGGGCTCCTTCTGGACCTGGACGGGGGCTTCCATGACGTTCTCCAGGGCCGTCATGTGCGGGAACAGGTTGAACCGCTGGAAGACCATGCCGATGCCGCGCCGCTGCCGGGCCACGGCGGCGTCGGACAGCTCGTGCACCCGGCCGCCGCGCTCCGCGTACCCGATGAGCTGATCCCGTACGTAGAGGCGGCCCGCGTCGATGGTCTCCAGGCGGTTGATGCAGCGCAGGAACGTCGACTTGCCGGAGCCGGAGGGGCCGACGAGGCACATCACCTCGCCCGCGGAGACGGTGAGGTCGATGCCCTTGAGGACCTCGGTGCGGCCGAAGCTCTTGTGCACGCCCTCGGCGCGTACGACGAGGGTGCCGGTGTGCGCCTCGGGGGCCGCGGTGGTCGTCATCGGTTCTCCGAGGGTGCGGGGCGGCGGGCGGCGAGGGCGGTGCGCAGGCGCTGCAGGGGTGTGGACGGCAGGTCGCGGCTCGACCCGCGTCCGTACCGGCGTTCCAGGTAGAACTGGCCGACGCTGAGCACCGACACGGCGAGCAGGTACCAGGCGCAGGCCACGGTGAGCAGCGGGATCTGCTGGAAGTTGCGGGAGTAGATGGCCTGGATGGAGGTGAGGAGTTCGGGCACGGCGATCACGGAGACCAGGGAGGTGGTCTTCAGCATGGAGATCACCTGGTTGCCGGTGGGCGGGATGATGATGCGCAGCGCCTGCGGAAGCACGATCCGGCGCAGAGTCTGCCGGCGGGTCATGCCGAGGGCGCCCGCGGCCTCCGTCTGGCCCTCGTCGACGGAGGCGATGCCGGAGCGGACGATCTCCGCCATGTACGCGGCCTCGTGCAGGCCGAGGCCGAGGAGGGCGGCGGAGGTCTGCGTGATCAGCTGGTTGGTCTCGAACTCGACGAACGTCGGGCCCCACGGCACGCCGAGCCCGATGTTCGGGACGATCGCGGCGAGGAAGTACCAGAACAGCAGCTGGACCAGGAGCGGGGTGCCGCGGAACGCCCAGATGTAGGCCCAACTCAGCCTGGACAGCAGGGGGTTGTCGGAGCGGCGCAGCACGGCGAGCAGCACGCCGCCGACGACGCCGATCGCCATGGCGGCGGCCGTCAGCCAGAGGGTGGTGGCGAGGCCTTCGAGGACGACGGGGGCGAAGAGGTGCTCGCCGACCGTGGCCCACTGCATCCGCTCGTTGGCGGCCCAGCCCTGGACGAGGAAGACCAGGAGGAACACGAGCACCGCGGACGCGGCCCAGCGGCCGGGGCGGCGCAGCGGGACGGCGTCGATCTCCCGACGGCCGCCCGGCGCCTCGGACTTGTGCACGCGGGTGGTGGGCAGCGTGGACTCGCTCATGCCGCGCTGCCGCCGTCCTCGGCGCCCTCGCCGTTCACGGTGGCACGCTCCACGGCCCCGGACTCGACGCCCCAGCGCTTGAGGATCTTCGCGTACGCGCCGTTGTCGATGACCTTCTGCAGGGCCTGCTGCACGGCGTCGACGAGCTGCTCGTCCTGCTTGTTCACGAGGATCCCGTACGGCAGGAAGTTGTACGGCTCGCCGACCTGCCGGAGGCGGCCGTTCGACTGCTTCGCCTGGTACGCGACGGTGGGGGTGCCGCCGACGAACGCGGTGGCGCGGCCGGTGGACAGGGCCTGGAAGCAGCCGACCGAGTCGGGGAACACCAGCGCCTTCGCGGCGGGCTTCCCGGCGGCCTTGCACTTCTTCGCCTGCGCCTCGACGTCCTCGACCTGGGCGGTGCCCTTCTCGACGGCGGCGGTACGGCCGCACAGGTCGCCGAGGGACTTCACAGCGCCGGCGTCCTTCTCCTGCACGAGGAGGGAGCTGCTGGTCCTGAAGTAGTCGACGAACGTGACGTGCCGGCGGCGTTCCGGCTTGTCGAGCATGGCCTGGATGGCGAGGTCGTAGCGGCGGGACTGGACGCCGCCGATGATGCTGTCGAAGCTGGCCGTGGAGAACTTGACGTCGACGCCCAGGACTTGGCCGATGGCCCGCATCAGCTCGGGTTCGACGCCGACGAGCGTCTTGTTGTCCTCGCCCAGGGAGACGAGCGGCGGGTAGTCGTCACCCTCCGCGACGACCAACCGGCCCGAGTCCCGGACCTTCTTCGGCAGCAGCGCGGCGAGCTTCGCGTCCTTGCGCTGGGCCGCGGGGGCGGCGCCGCCGGCCGCGGGGCCCTCCTCCCCACCCGCCGCACCTCCGCCGCACGCGGCGAGCAGGGGAAGCAGTGCGGCCAGCGCGGTACCGACGACGGCGGTGCGCTTCGTCCGGCGGGCTCTCGCCCCGGGGAGCCGTATGTCCATGGCAGTTGACCTTCCCTGGGTGGGCCGACCCGTTTCCGGCCGGTCGATGCCGATCAATCTGCGCCAGGGTCGGCGGCAGCACAAGATGAGTCACAATGAACATTGCCGCACAGGTTGTTCAGTTGAGCTGTTGCTCACCGCTATCGGCGGCACCGCTCCCACCTGCGAAGAGTGTCCGCCTCGGGGAAATGTCCGGCGGCTGCGGGGAGTTCGGTGGCGCCCGGCTCTGGTGGGGTGATGAGCGGCGTTGTTAAGTTCGGCTGATGCTGACTCCGACGCAGTTGCAGGCGATCCGCGATGTCGTCGCCACCGGTTCCCTGCGCGACGCGGCCCGCCGCCTCGGCTACTCCCCGTCCGCGGTCTCCCAGCAGATCGCCGCGGTGGAGCGGGCCCTCGGGGTGCCCCTGTTCGAGCGGTCGCCGCGCAGCGTCCGGCCCACCGCCGCGGGCGCCCAACTCGCCCGCAGGGCCGCCCGGTTGCTCGCCGACCTGGAGGCCGCCGAGGACGAGATGCGGTCCTTCGCGGCGGCCGAGCGGGGGCGGCTGCACCTCGGGAGTTTCTGGTCGGCGGGGTTCCGGCTGATGCCGGCGGTCCTCACGGACTTCCTGCGCGACCGCCCGCACGTCGACGTCCGCTACGAGGAGGGCGATCCGCCCGTCACGCTGCCCGCCGTCGCCGAGGGCCGCCTCGACCTGGCGGTGATCTTCGAGTACGGCACGGTCCCCCGCAACGACCCGCCGGACCTGGAACGCACCCTGATCCTGGAGGAGCCGCTGTACGTCCTCGTCCCCCGCCGGCACCGGCTCGCCCGGCGCAGGCGGATCCAGGTCGGTGACCTGGCCGAGGAGCGGTGGATCTGCTACCGGGAGGACACGGACGCGGCGCGCTGCCTGTTCCACATCTGCGCCGAGGGCGGCTTCCGGCCCGAGGTGATCTTCCGCACGAACGACTACAACCTGCCGTTCGAGCTGGTCCGCAACGGTCTGGGTGTCGCCATCGTGCCCGAGCTGGCGCTCAGCAAGTCGGACGACGTGCACCTGATCCGGCTCGCCGGCCCGACGCACGTACGCCGGGTGTTCGCGGTGCGCCGCTCCGGGGACCCGAACCCGTTCCTCGACCAGGCGGTCACGGTCCTGCGGACGGCCGCGGCCGGGATAGAGCAACAGGTCGCGGCGGCCGGGGAGTTGCCGTCGGCCGTGTAGGGGCGGGGCGTCGTGCGGTGGTGGTCAGGTCGACTGTTCGGCCGCGTTGCACGTGGGGCAGGTCAGGCGGCGGGCCGGTCGCTCGGGCATCACCTTGCCGGGGTTGGCCGTCTCCTGGAGTTCCTGGGTCTCCGTGTAGACGTGCTCGGGGCAGATCCCGGCTCCGCAGCGGCGGCAGACGGCCACGGCCTCCGTGGTTCCGCCGCGCTGGGCGCATTCGTAGCAGTTCATGGGCACACCTCTCCGGCCCCCGGGTGCCCCGGCGGGCGCGCCGCAAACGGCGGGGCGGGCGGTCAGCGGGCGGCGGGGCGCAGCAGCAGGCCCTGCGAGCCGGTCACCACGCACGGGGCGAAGCCGTCCGAGATGCGGTCGAGGAGCGAGCGCAGCCACTGGTCGTCCTCGACCGGTGCCCGCTCCAGGCGCAGCCTGCGGGCCAGGAGCGGCACCAGGCGCAGGTGGTCGAGGCGCCCGGTGTCGGGGTCGAGGGCGGCGAGGTGGAGGAGGCGCAGGTCGTCGCGGTAGCGCTCGTACCCGGTGATGCCCTCGTAGTCGTTGACGAGGTCGCCGCAGCCGTACAGGACGAGCCGTCCGCGGTAGGACTCGACGGGCCGCAGGTGGTGCGAGGAGTGGCCGTGGACGAGGTCGGCGCCCGCGTCGATCAGGGCGTGCGCGAAGGCGATCTGGTCGCGGGGGATGTCGTACCCCCAGTTGGAGCCCCAGTGCACGGAGACCACGACGAGGTCGCCGGGGTGTTTCGACTCCCGTATGCGCGCGGCGACTTCGGCCCGGTCGGCGGCTGTCCTCCCGGCCGTGAAGCTGACGCCGCTCCGGTCCGCCGTGGCCGCCCAGTCGTACGGGACGCCGCTGGACGGCATGCCGACGGCGAAGACCAGGAGCCGGTGGCTGGGCGGGAGCGGGACGGTCGCGGGGCGCTCGGCGGTGGCCGCGTCCTCGCCCGCGCCGGCGGTGCGGAGTCCGGCCTCGGCGAGGGCGTCGAGGGTGTCGGCGAGTCCGCGGCGGCCGAAGTCGAGGACGTGGTTGTTGGCGAGGACGCACACGTCGGGCCGTACGGCGCTCAGGCAGGGCAGGTTGCCGGGGTGCATGCGGTAGTGGATGGCCTTGCCGAGGGCGAAGCTGCGGGCGCGGGTGACGGAGGTCTCCAGGTTGAGCACGCGCGCGTCGGGCGCGGCCGCGTCGAGGATCTCCAAGGCGTCGCCCCAGGGCCAGGCGAATCCGGCGGGGCGCGGCACGGGCCCGTTGGCCTCCTCGGCGAGGCGTACGTAGTCGCGGGCGTCGCGCACGTAGCCCTCGCGCAGCTCGGGGTCGCCGGGGTGCGGGAGGATCTGGTCGACGCCGCGGCCCAGCATCACGTCGCCGCAGACGAACAGCGTGATCACTCCGGGCCTCCAGGGTCGCCCGCCTCAGTCGACGACGCTGATCAGCGCGAGCGTGATGTTGTCCGGGCCGCCCGCGTCGATGGCCGCCTTCCACAGCGCGAAGGCCGCGCGGCCGCCGTCGTCGCTGCGCAGCACCGCGTCGAGCCGGTCCTCGGGCACTGGGTCGGTGAGGCCGTCGCTGCACACCAGGTAGCGCTCGCCGGTGCTGAGCGGGCGTGTGCTGACGTGCGGGGTGATCTCGGTGAAGCTCGGGGCGCCGCCGATGGCCTGGGTCAGCACCGACGTGGTGGTGCGGCCCGGCGGCAGCGGCGGGTTGTCGTCGACGCTGAGCCGGTGCAGCATCTCGTGCCTGCTGGTCACGTCGAGCACACGGCTGTCCCCGACGTTGAACACCAGCAACTCCCGTTCCAGGACCACCACTCCGGCGATCGTCGTGCCCATGCCGGTCAGCCGCGGATCCCCGTCGGCGGCCGAGTACACGGACCGGTTGCAGACGTTCAGGACGTCCCGTACGGCCTCCTCGCTGGTCAGCTCCGTGCCGAGCGAGGCCAGGTGGCGTACGACGAGACTGCTGGCCACCTCCCCCGCGGGCTGGCCTCCCATACCGTCGGCGACCGCGACGACCAGCGGCGTACCGAGCGGGAAACCCAGGGTCTGCGGGTTCTCCGTCACGGTGGCGCACAGGGTCCACGGGCCGACGGCCAGGCTGTCCTCGTTGTGCTCGCGCATGAGCCCGGGGTGGCTCAGCGCGGTGACCGTCACGTACGGCATGTTCCTCCCGCCTCTCCGTACCGGCGGGCGCGTGCGCACTCCCGACTCCCATTGTCGCGCGCCTGCTCTGTTCCGGCGGGTCGGCCCGTTTGCGGGGCGGCGCGGACGGTACCCCGAAGGTACGGATGCGAGATGGGGGCGAGCACTGTGCTGTTCACCGACCGTGAGGATGCGGGGCGACGCCTCGCCGAAGCCGTCCGACACCTCCAGGAGGACAGACCCGTCGTCCTCGGCCTGCCCCGCGGCGGGGTCCCGGTGGCGTACGAGGTGGCGCGGGAGCTCGACGCCCCGCTCGACGTGATCGTGGTCCGCAAACTCGGCGTGCCCCGCCAGCCCGAGCTGGGCTTCGGCGCGATCGGCGAGGGCGGCGTACGGGTCCTGAGCGACGACATCGTGCGGCGGGCCCGGGTCGAGCCGGAGCAGATCGAGGCCGTCGAGCGGCAGGAGTCCCAGGAGCTGCGGCGCCGCGCCGAGCGGTATCGCGCGGGTCGGCCGCGGGTGCCGGTCGAGGGGCGGACGGTGATCGTGGTCGACGACGGCATCGCGACCGGCGCGACCGCCTCCGCCGCGCTCCGGGTGGCGCGCGCCCAGGGCGCGGCCCGGGTGGTGCTTGCCGTGCCGACGGCCCCGGCGGACACGGTGGGGCGGATGCGGCAGATCGCCGACGAGGTGGTGTGCCTGTCGGCGCCGACCCTGTTCGGTTCGGTCGGCGAGTGGTACCGCGACTTCTCGCAGACCACCGACGAGGAGGTCATGGGGTGCCTGGCCCGGGCGACGTCGGCGGCGGACCGCCCGGCCTCGTCGAACCCCGGCCGTACGGCGGGAGTCGAGGCCGAGGTGGACGTGGACGCGGGCGGGCTGCGGCTCGTGGGCGACCTGGCGCTGCCGGACGGCGCCGAGGCCGTGGTGATGTTCGCGCACGGCTCGGGCAGCAGCCGGCACAGTCCGCGCAACCGTGCCGTGGCGGCCGTGCTGCGCGAGGCGGGCCTCGGCACGCTCCTTTTCGACCTGCTCACCCCGGCCGAGGAGAACGACCGCGCGAACGTCTTCGACATCGACACGCTCTCCGCCCGGCTGCTCGGCGCGACGCGCTGGCTGCGCGAGCGCGAGTCGCTGCCCATCGGCTACTTCGGGGCGAGCACCGGCGCCGCCGCCGCACTGCGGGCCGCGGCCGACGACGGCGCAGTCGGCGCGGTGGTGTCCCGCGGCGGCCGGCCCGACCTCGCGGCGCCCCGCCTCGGCGACGTGCAGGCGCCGACGCTGCTGATCGTCGGCGGGGCGGACTCCCTGGTCATCGACCTGAACCGGTCCGCGCAGTCCGAGCTGACCTGCGAGAACAAGTTGGAGATCGTGCCGAGGGCCACGCATCTCTTCGAGGAGCCGGGCGCCCTGGACCAGGTCGCCGACCTCGCCCGGGACTGGTTCGTACGGCATCTCACCTCGGCGGGCGACCGGCCGGGGCCGGTGCACATCGTGACGTGACCGTACGCCGGAGATCCTCCGTGACCCCGTGACCTGGGGCTCAACTCCCGCCCGGAACACGACTGTTGACATGGTGCAGACCAATGCGGTTGGGTGCGGCCACCCCCACAACCGCAAGGGAGTCACCGATGTCGAGGACTCGTGTCCTGGCCGCACTGGCCTCCGCCGTGGCCGTCTGCACCCTCTCCGTTGTCATGCCCATGACCTCACAGGCGGCGCAGGTCGGCGCCGCGCAGCAGAGCGAGGCGGAGCGGGCCGGGCAGCGCAGCGCGGCCGAATTCGTCGTCAGCAAGGACCAGTTCGAGCAGATCTTCCCGAACCGCAACCCCTTCTACACGTACGAGGGCCTCACCGCCGCGCTCGACGCGTACCCGGCGTTCGCGAACACCGGCAGCGAGACGGTGAAGAAGCAGGAGGCGGCGGCGTTCCTCGCGAACGTCGGGCACGAGACCGGCGGGCTCGTGCACGTCGTGGAGCAGAACGAGGACAACTATCCGCACTACTGCGACGCGAACCAGCCGTACGGCTGCCCCGCCGGGCAGGCCGCGTACTACGGCCGCGGGCCGATCCAGCTGAGCTGGAACTTCAACTACAAGGCGGCCGGCGACGCGCTCGGCATCGATCTGCTGGGCGATCCGTGGAAGGTCGAGAAGGACGCGGCCGTCGCCTGGAAGACCGGGCTCTGGTACTGGAACACGCAGTCGGGCCCGGGCACGATGACGCCGCACGACGCGATGGTGAACGGCGCCGGGTTCGGCGAGACGATCCGCGCGATCAACGGCAGCCTGGAGTGCGACGGCGGCAACCCGGGCCAGGTGCAGAGCCGGGTCGACAACTACAAGCGCATCACGGCACTCCTGGGCACCGAGCCAGGCGACAACTTGACCTGCTGACCGGGGAGTTGACACGTTGACGGTACGGGCAGGGCTCCCTGTCCCGCCTTGCCCGTACCGCCGTCCTTGTCCGTACCGCCGTGCTAGGTGGTACCGCCCTTCTCGCCTACGCCTTTCCGGTGCCGCCGCTGCCGAAGGAGCCGCTGGTTCCGCTGTCCCATCGGCGCGGTTCCTGGTCGGCGCTGCGGCGGTCGCCGGAGGGGTTGAGGTTGTACGGCCGCAGGCGTTCGTCCTCGTCCGTGGCCTGCGGCACCTCCTCGGGCTCCCGCATCTCCCGGGTCTCGCGGACGGGTCCGGAGTCGGGAAGTGTCGGCTGTTCCTCGGGGCGCGGCGGCCGTGGCTCGCGGGAGCGCACCTTGTCGCCCAGCCAGAACGCCCAGATCAGCGCGCCGACGATGACGAGTCCGCCGAGGACCGCGCCGATCATCCCGAAGGTCGACGTGGCGGCCAGTTCGGCGGCCGCCGGGTCGAGGAGTCCGTACGCCGTGGTCATGGTGATCACACTCGCAGAGGGTTGCCCGAGGGGTTCGGCTTGTTGCCCGTTCGACTGGATCGAGTGGTTCGACTACCAGTAGTGCGGGCGTCCACCCACTGCGTGTCCGATCGAGCCGAGGAGCCAGAGTGCGGCTCCGACGACGACGAGGACGACGCCGATCGTCGTGAGGATGGAGATTCCGGCGATCAGTCCGATCGCCAGGAGAATCAGTCCGAGCACAATCATGTCTTCCTCCACTTCTCGGAGTGGCAGGTTCTGGGGCGTACGCCTCCTGCGAGCAGTCGGGCCGCCCAGGGTGACCGGGTACCCGCTGTGCGGCGGCTGAGACGCGCGGAACACTCCGGGTTTCCGTCAGGTTCCGGAGGGTCTCGGGGTGCTCGCCGACCGCTCGATGGCGATCATCGCCACGTCGTCCCGGAGCCGGCCGCCGACGTGGTCGAGGAGGTCGCCCTCCAGGCGGTGCAGGAAGGCGTCGGGGCCGCTCTCGTGCCAGCCGTCGACGCGTTCGGCGAGCGGGTAGAACGCGCCGGTGGAGTCGCGGGCCTCGACGGCGCCGTCCGTGTAGAGCAGGAGCAGGTCGCCCTCGGCGAAGTCGAAGGTGTCCACGTGGTAGTCGGGCCGGGTGACCTCGCCGAGGCCGAGGGGCGGTGCGGGGCGTGCGACCTCGACGGGTGCGGCCCGGCCGGCGCGCAGCACGAGAGGCGGCGGGTGCCCGCAGTCGACCATGAGCACCGTGCCGTCGTCGTCGGGGATGTCGAGTACGGCGGCGGTGATGAAGGTCTCCGCCGCGTGGTCCTTCTCGCCGGGCTCGGTCAGGCTCCAGCTGACGCTGCCGTCGAGGTACCGGACCAGGTCGACGAGGCCTGCCTGCCGGTGTGCGGCGGCCCGGAACGCGCCGACGAGCAGGGCGGCGTCGCCGACGGCGGTCATGCCCTTGCCGCGGACGTCGCCGATGAGAAGCCGCGTACCGGTGTCGGTGCGCACCGCCGCGTACAGGTCGCCGCCGATCTCCGCCTCGTCCTCGGCGGCGACGTACAGGGAGGCGACGCGCAGCGGGCCGATCTCCGCGGGCAGCGGGCGGAGCACACCGCGCTGGGCGGCCTCGGCCACGTACCGGACCTGGTACAGCTGCCGGTCGTGCCGTTCCCGCAGGACGCAGAAGACGACGAGGCTCGATCCGACGAGGACCAGGGCGGCGATCTGCGCCTGGTGGTTGGCGGAGAACAGCTCGTCGGCGTCGCGCAGCACGGCGATGACGGCCTGGGCGACGACGGCGAGGGCGGCGATCAGCCCGGTCAGCCAGGGGCCGGCGAAGGCGGCGGTGACGGCGGGCGCGGCGACGAGGAGCGGGCCGAGGTGGATGTGGGCGGGCGCGAGCACGTCGATGACGGCGACCAGCACGATCAGCGCGACGGGGAGGACCAGCAGCAGCCGCTCGCCCCGGCCCGACCGACGTAGACCATCGACCCGCTGCACCATGCTTCATCTCTACACCGGGCCTGCGGCTCCCGCACGACGGTACGGGCGGGGGTGCGGGCGGAGTGCGGGCGGCGGGCGTCCGGGGGCTCACTCCAGGACCGGCCGCCAGCGTTCGGCCGAGCTCAGCATGTCCCCGATGACGCGCTCCAGATACGTCCCGGCCTTGGCGAGGCGCTGTCCGACGGGGGTGTCGAGGCCGACGGCCTCCGCGGTCGCCAGCGCGGCGTGCGCCGACTCCAGGGTCTGGCGGGCGCTGATCACGATGGAGTTGTACCAGGCCTCGTCGTCGATCACGTACACGTCCCGGCGCCGCCGCGGATCGCGCTCGCGCCGTACGTACCCCTGCTCGACGAGGAACTTCACGGACACCGACACGGAGGCGGCGCTGACGCCGAGCCTGCGGGTGAGCTCGGCGGCGGTGCGGCGGCCGTCCTCGGCGAGCAGCAGGTCGACGTGGACGCGGGCGGTCATCCGCGGCAGCCCCGAGCGGACGGCGAGCTCGACGATCCGCTCCTCCATCGCGCCGCCGAGCCGCTCTTCGGCACGCGCGGGCGCGGGCGTGCCCCGGCGGGCGCGGCGGGCGGTGGCGTGCTGGGCGCGCTGCGGGCGGTAGTCGCCGGGGCCGCCGTTGCGGGCGATCTCGCGGCTGACGGTCGACGTGGGCCGGTCGAGCCGCCGGGCGATCTCCGCGTACGAGAGTCCTTCGGCGAGTCCGGTCGCGATGCGTGCGCGGTCCTGCTGGGTCAACCGTCCTCCTGGCATGCCGCCAGTATCACGTTCGTGCGAGCTCATTGCAATGCAACGTTGCATTCGAGGGCAGCGTCATTGCATCAATATAGAGCCTCTGACCTGCATAACCAGAAGAATCAGTATTGCTCGAACCGCGAATGCAACGTAGCTTTCACCACACGTAAAAACTTCAGAGACGTCTGACGCGTGATGTCAGGAGATGAGGAACAGCCATGAGCGAATCCCTTCACACCGTCACCGCACTGCCGACGGAACGCCCCGCCGGATGCCCCTTCGGCCCGCCCGCCGAGCTGCTCGAAGCACGCCGGCACGGCCCCATCAGCCGGTACACGCACCCCGGCGGCAAGCCCGGCTGGCTGATCACCGGGGACGAGCTCGTCCGGGCGGTGCTCACCGACGCACGGTTCAGCTCGCGCAAGGAACTGCTGAACGTCGTCGACTTCGAGATCCCGCCCGCCCCGCCCGGCGAGTTCCTGCTCACCGACGACCCGCAGCACAGCCGCTACCGCAAGCCGCTGATCGGCAAGTTCACCGCGCGCCGGATGCGGCTCCTGACCGAGCGGATCGAGCAGATCACCGCGGACTGCCTGGACGCGATGGAGCGGACCGGCCCGCCCGCGGACCTGGTGACCGCGTTCGCGAAGCCGATCCCCACCATCGTCATCTGCGAACTCCTCGGTGTTCCGTACGAGGACCGGGACGCCTTCCAGGAGCAGATCGACAAGTTCATGAACGGCGAGACGAGCGACGAGGACCTGATCGCCGCGTACACGGCCACACAGACCTATGTCGCCGAGCTGGTGGCCGCCAAGCGCGCGCACCCCACCGACGACGTGCTCAGCGAACTCACCGACAGCGACCTGACCGACGAGGAGTTGCAGGGCATCGGCCTGATCCTGCTCGCGGCCGGGTTCGACACGACGGCGAACATGCTGTCCCTCGGCACGTACGCGCTGCTCCAGCACCCGGACCAGCTCGCCGCCCTGCGCGCCGACCCCGCACTCGCCGACCGGGCGGTGGAGGAGCTGATGCGGTACCTGACCGTCGCCAAGTCCTTCATGCGGACCGCGCTCGTGGACGTGGAGCTGGGCGGGCAGACCATCGAGGCCGGCACGACGGTCGTCCTCTCGTACCACACCGCCAACCACGACCCCGAGCGGTTCACCGACCCGCACGTCCTGGACCTGAACCGGCAGGAGGGCGGGCACCTGGGCTTCGGCCACGGGCCGCATCTGTGCCTCGGCCAGCAGCTGGCGCGCATCGAGATGCGGGTCGCCTTCACGGCCCTCCTCGACCGCTTCCCCACGCTCCGCCTCGCCGTCCCGGCCGAACAGGTCGCCCTGCGGCCGGAGTCGGCGGACGTGTACGGGGTGAAGAGCCTGCCGGTGACCTGGGACGTGTGACCTCGCGGTGCGCGGGTCAGGACCAGGGCAGGACCAGCGCGCCCCAGGCCACGACCGGGCCGAGGGCCACGATGCCGCCGGTGTAGCCGATGACCTGCCGGTAGAAGCGGCGGCCGTCGACGCCGCGGGCGTTGCTCAGGACGAGGGCGCCGTTGGTGGAGAACGGGGACGTGTCCACGATCGTCGTCGACACGGCGAGCGCGGCGATCAGTCCGGCCGGGCTGAGGTGGCTGGAGAGGAGGAGGGGGACGGCGATCGGGATGATCGCCGTGAGGATCGCCGTCGACGAGGCGAAGGCGGAGGTGACGGCGACGGTGAAGCAGAGGACGAGGGCGACGACGAGCGGTGCGCCGAGCCCGGCGGCGTGCTCCGAGATCCGCTCGATGACGCCCGCCTTCTCCAGCATCGCGATGTACGTCATCATGCCGGTCACCAGCAGCAGCGTCGGCCAGCTGATGCCGTCCACGGCCCGTTCCTGCTGCTTCATGTCGACGAGGGCGAGGAGCGCTCCGGCGACCAGGGCGAGGAAACCGATCTCCAGCTGGAAGCCGAGCGCGCCCACCACGAGCCCAAGCAGACAGGCGAGGGTGAGCCACTGCCGCCAGTCGGGCCGGCCGTGCTCCTCCGGGGCGTCCGCGGAATCCGGCGCCGCGCCCTCGTCGGTGAGCGGGGCGGGGCGCTTGGCGAGGAGGGCGTAAGTGGCAAGCGACAGCAGCAGGTTGATGGCGAAGCTCGCGCTGAACAGCATGACCGGCGAGACGTGCAGGCTGGTCTCGTCGACGAGGCCGAGGACGAGCGCGCCGGAGACGGCCAGCGGTGAGAAGGCGCCCGCGTGCCCGCCGCTGATCACCATCATCCCGACGACCAGCGGGTTGAGCCGGTAGCGGTACGCGAAGTTCATGCCGATCGGCATGAGGATCGCGACGGCGGCCGGGGTGAACGTCCCGAAGGCCGTGAGCAGCGCCGCGACGAGGAACAGCACCCACGGGATGAGCGCCACTCGGCCGCGTACGAGCCGGACACCGGCGGCGACGAGGAGGTCGATGGTGCCGTTGCGGCGGGCCACCGAGAACAGATAGGTGACGCCGACGATGGTCAGGAACAGCTTGACCGGGAAGCCCTCGAAGATCTCCTCCTCGGTGAGCCCGAGCGAGGCGGTGCCGACGGCGAAGGTGGCGCAGAACGCGAGGATGCCCAGGTTGATCGGCAGCACGGTGCCGACCACGAACATCACCAACAGCGCGCCTACGGAGAGCAGTTCAGGAGACATCAGTGTCCTCTGGGTGGGCTGGGGAGGGCCAGGGCGGGAGCGGGGGGCGGGGTCGGGACGTAGATCAGGGCGTCGGCGATGAGGCGGGCCGCGCGCTGCACGGTGACGCGTCCGGGCAGTCCGTCGCGTACGTCCTCGCAGCGGACCTCGACGACCCCCGCGGGCGTGCCGATGCGCAGCCGGCCGGAGCGGTCCGGGCGGGCGTGGCGCTCGACCACCGAGCCCTCGACGAGCGCGGCGGCGGCGATCGCGACGGCGGAGGTCAGGCCGACCGCCGGGTGCGGCGCGTTCATCGACAGCATCCGCACCGAGACGTCGTACGCGTCGGCCGGGACGGGGTCGCCGAGCGTGCTGGTGTACGCGACCGGCGGGCCGACGAGCCCCACCTTCGGCACCGCGTCGCCGGGCTCGGCGCCGGGCGTGCTCAGCCCCAACTCCGTTGCGCAGGCGTGCCGTACGGACCGCAGCCAGGGCACGAGTCCGGTCATGGCGTCCAGGGGTTCGGCCCCGGTGTGCCCGGCGCTCGCGGCGTCGACGAGGGCGACGGGCGCGCCCGCGTCCACCATGCTGACCCGCACCGGCCCGGCGCCGCCGGGCCGCACGTCCTGCGCGGGCAGGCCCGTCGGCAGCAGCGCGCCCGTCGTACGACCCGCCGGGTCACGGAAGGCCAGGCCGACGGCGACGCCTCCGGCGCGGGTGCCGGGCACGGTCTGGTCGCCGAACTCGTGCACCACCGAGCCGGTCGTGTCGACCCAGCCCTCAAGCACCGCACCGGTGTTGGTGTTGCGCATGACGACCCGGGTGCGGTCGCCGGTGATCGGCACCAGGCCCTTGGCGACCGCGTACAGGGCCACGCCGGTGGCGCAGTTGCCGCAGTTGCTGGTCCACTCGACGTTCCCGGTGCCGATGCCGACCTGCGCGAACAGATAGTCCACGTCGACGCCGGGCTCCGGGGACGCGGCGACGACGGCCGCCTTGGACGTGGTGGGGGTCGCGCCGCCGACGCCGGCCGGCTCGACGGGGTCGGCCGAGCCGTACGCGGCGACGAGGAGTTGCTCCAGGGCGTCGCGGTCGGCGGGGACGTGGACCTGCTGGAACAGCCAGCACTTGCTGGTGCCGCCACGCACCAGAGTCGCGGGAGTGTGCACGTTCTTGGGTTCTTCCTCGAAGGACCCCAGAGGCCGCGATGGCCCCCGGAGGGTCAGCACGTCAGCGGGCCGAGCACCCGGTTGCCGGGGCATTTCCTCCCGGTTTCCGCGCAGTTGCCGCTCGGCGAATGCGACGACCTTCGCAGAGCCCCGACTTGGGCACAATGGCAGTTCGCTCAACCCGGCTTAAGCAGCGCTAAACTCGCCGCCATGCTCAACGTCCGCCGCCTGCTGCTGCTCGCCGAGGCCGCCGACCGCGGCTCGCTCACCGCCGCGGCCGAGGCCCTGCAGATGACGGTCTCCGCCGCGTCCCAGCAGATGTCACTCCTCGAGCGGGAGGTCGGCCAGCCCGTCGTCGAGCGGCTGCCCCGCGGCATCCGCACCACCGCGGCCGGCGCCGCGCTCGCCGACCGCGGCCGCGCCATCCGCCGTGAACTGCGCGCCGCCGAGGCCGACTTGGAGTCCTTCGCCCACCTCGACCAGGGCACCCTGCGCCTCGGCTCCTTCCCCACCGCCAGCGCCTCCCTGCTGCCGCTCGCGCTGACCCGGTTCCGCCGCCGGCACGAGAACATCCGCATCGAGGTGCGCGCCGGGGTCCTCGACGAACTGCGGGAGATGCTGCACTCCGGCGAGGTCGAACAGGCGCTGCTGTGGGACTACGGCTGGAACCGCATCGACGACCCGGCCCTGCGTCTCACCCATCTCCTCGACGACCCGACGGTGCTGGTCGTCTCGGCGGACTCCCCGCTGCGGGCGCACAAGTCGGTGCGCCTCGGCGACCTCGCCGAGCAGGAGTGGATCATCCGCGCCGACAACCATCCGGTGGCCGACGTGCTGCGCCGCAGTTGCCGCCAGGCGGGGTTCGAGCCGCGCATCGCCTACGCCTCGCACGACTACCAGGAGGCCCAGGCCATGGTCGCCGCGGGCCTCGGCATCGCGCTCGCCCCGCGCCTGGCCCTCACCAGCCGCCGCAGCGACGTCCGGCTGCTGCCGTTCGCGTACGACATTCCCGCGCCGACCCGCCGCATCCTGCTCGCCCGCGCCGCGTCCCGGCCCGCGACGCCGCCCGCCGAGGCGATGGCCAAGGTGCTGCACACGGTCGCCCGGCGCTTCGCCGAACCCGGCCTGGACCGGGCGCAGTTGGGCGCCGTCGGACGCGGCTGAGGCCGCGCGCCATCGGTCCCCGGTGTCCGGGCCCGGAGGTACGCGGCCTTCAACTGCGCGCGTCCGGCGGGGGGTTGACGGCTGCTCAGAACAGCGCCGGAATCCCGTAGTACACGAGCAGGGCCAGGCCCGCCGCCGCGAACGCCGCCGTCGTCGTCGTGGCCGTGCGGCGGGTCGCGGCGAGTTTGCGGGGGTCGCGGTCCGTGGCCGGGGTGGTGAGGAGGCGGGCGCGGAAGGCGCGGGCCTCCGGGGTGGGGTGGGCGCCGCGGTCCGCGAGCCAGGTCGCCGCGACGCTGAGCAGCACGCCGAGGAACACCGGGTCGGCCCAGACGGGCAGTCGGACTCCGGCGACGTCGGTCAGGAGGGACGCCGCGGTGACGCCGAGGAAGCCGGCGATCATCCCGGCGAGGGCGCCGCGTGCGCTGAGCTCGGCGCTGCGGACGGACCAGAACGCGAGCGGCCCCCAGGCGGCGGCGAACAGCGTGGCCGCGAAGTAGCCGATCTCCAGGACGGCGGGCGGCGTGACCAGGGTGATCAGCAGCACCACGAGCGCGGTCGCGAGCATCACCTGCCGGGACCGGCGCAGCGCGCGCTCCTCCGACTCCCCACCGTCGTCGGCCCCGTCCGGGCGGCGCGGCCGTACGTCGTACGCGGCGCTGAAGCCGATCAGGGCGAGGAACGCCGACGCGGAGGAGAGGCCCGCGGCGACGATGCCGGTGACGACGACCACGCCGAGCACCGGCGGCAGCACATGCTGGGCGGCCCAGATGAACGCCACCTCGGACGGCTCGATGTCCGGGTTGAACAGGTTGATGGTGTAGGCGCCGAACATCAGGAACACGTACAGCACGCCGACCGTGCCCATGGCGATGAACGCGCTGCGCAGCGAGACGTGTTCGTCGCGGGCCATCAGGTAGCGCGAGGACTGCCACGGGCTGACGGCGACGACCGCCATCCACGCGAGCCCCGTCGCGATCGCCCACACGAGCACCTGGCCGGGGCTTCCCAGGGACGCGGCCTCGCCGGTGACACCGTGCCAGCTGAGACCGTCCGGCTTGCCGGGCAGGGCCTGCAGCTTGTCGAGCGCGGCGGCCGGACCGCCCGCGCGGACGACGACCCAGGACATGCCGACCACACCGGCGACCATGAACACGAAGAACATGATCGTGTCGTTGACGAGGATGCCCTTCGAGCCCGACAGGAACGTGAACGCGGTGTAGGCCAGCCACACCACGACCACCGCCGTCCACGTCTCCCAGCCGAGGAGTTGGGCCAGGACGAGCGCCAGGCCCTGCGTGACCGCGACCAGGTACAGGCCGATGCCGAGCACCACCATCACCCCGGCCGCGGACTGCACCGCCCGCGAGTCGAAGCGCCGGCCGAAGTACTCGGGCACGGTCAGCGCCTCCGAGCGGCGCAGATACCGGCCGAAGCCGAGCACGCCGACGACGTATCCGCAGATGTTGAGGACGGTGACGATCAGCATCACCACGGGGAACCCGTCGTACGCGAAGCCGACCTCGCCCATGAAGGAGACCGTGGACAGGAACGAGGCCACCAGTGTTCCGGCGACCAGCAGGGTGGGGGCGTTGCGCCCGGCCACGTAGTAGTCGGAGCGGTCCTTGACGCGGCGGCCGACGACCACGCCGATCACGAGGTAGAGCACGAAGCTCCCGAGCACTCCGGCGATGAACATCACTGATCGCCCTCCTGCGGTGCGGTGTAGTCGCGGCGGACGGCCCGCCAGGCGAGGCCGATGACGGCCAGCGGCACGAGTCCGTAGGCGAGGGCGACGGCGAAGGAACCCATGAGCGGTTCTCCCTGGGCTGGGGACGGAAACGGGGACGTACGGGGATACGGGGGGTGGTCAGAGGGCGTGGCCGAGGCGCATTCCTTCGAGGACGGCCTCCTCGACCGTGCGGGGCGCCAAGCAGTCGCCGATCAGGTGCACTTGAGGCCGCTCGGCCTCGGGCAGGGCCTGCTCGATCTGCTCCGCGAGACCGGTCACGGGCTCGTGCCCGAGGGCGAGGACCACGGAGGCGACGTTCTCGACGATCACGGGTTCGTCGGTCAGTACGTGCTGCAGGTAGACCGTGTCGGCGTCGGCGCCGTAGAGCCGGGTCAGCGGGACGGTCTCGACCTTGTGGCGGACGAGTTGGCGCAGGAGTTCGTCGCGGGTGTACTGCTGCAGGCTCTCGCCCGCCTGGTACCCGGTCGTGGCGAGGACGACGCGGTGGCCGCGCTCGGCGAGCAGGACGGCCACGCCGATCGCGGTCCAGTCGCCCCGCCAGTCGGCCACCAGCACCCGGCCCCTGGGGAGCGGTGCGCCGCCGATGACCTCCCAGGCGTCGCGGACGGTGGCCTCGGCGGTCTCCAGGTCGGGGCGATATGGGCGGGCGCCGGTGGCGACGACGACCGCGTCGGGGGCCTGCCGCCGGACGAGCTCCGCGTCCACGGCGACACCGGTCTCGATCCGTACGGACGCGCGCCGCGCCTCCTCCAGGAGGTTGGTGACCGCGCCGCCGAACTCGGCCCGCCCGGGCAGGAGTTGGGCGAGCAGCACCTGGCCGCCGGGCCGCCTGGCCGCGTCGTACACGGTGACCCGGTGGCCGCGCTGGGCCGCCACCACGGCCGCCTTGAGCCCGGCGGGACCGGCGCCGGCGACGAGCACGTCACGGGCACGGCGGGCCGGGGCGAGCAGCCCGTACAGCTCCTCGCGGCCGGTCTCGGGGCGCTGGATGCAGGAGATCGGGTGCCCGGCGTGGAAGTGGCCGATGCAGGCCTGGTTGCAGCCGATGCAGGCGCGGATGCCGTCGAGGTCGCCGCGGCGCGCGTACGCGGGCAACTGCGGGTCGCAGATCAGGGCGCGGGTCATGCCGGCCGCGTCGGCGTCGCCGCGTTCGAGGAGCAGCTCGGCGTCCTGCGGCTGGTTGATCCGCCCGGCGGCGATCACCGGCACGGACACGGCCTCCTTGACGCGCCTGGCCTGGGGCGCGGTGCAGAGCGGGGCCATGGTCATGGGCGGCACGATGTGGTCGGAGCCCGCGAGGGTGGCGGAGGTGCCGTGGGTGACGGAGACGTAGTCGAGGAGGCCGGCCGCGTCGAGTTCGGTGACCGCGCGCAGCGCGTCGTCCGCGCCGAGGCCCCGGTCGTACGCCTCGCCGACGCTGATGCGCAGGCCCACCGCGAGGTCGCCGCGGACGGCCGCGCCGGTCGCCTCCAGGACTTCGCGCAGGAAGCGGAGCCGGTTCTGCCAGGAGCCGCCGTACGCGTCGGTGCGCCGGTTGGTCGCCGGGTTGAGGAACTGGGCGGGCAGATAGCCGTGCGAGGCGACGATCTCCACGCCGTCCAGGCCCGCCTCCCGCAGCCGGACCGCGGCGGCGGCGAACCCGTCGACCACCTCGCGGACGAGGGCGCGGGGCATGGCGCGCGGGAACACCCGGAAACGTTCGGTCGGCACGGCGGACGCCGAGTAGGACACCCCGAGCGCGCCGTCCGCGGTGTCCATCACCTCCGCGCCGCCGTGGAACAGCTGGGCGAAGACGGTCGTGCCGTGCTCGTGCACCGCGTCGGCGAGCCGCGCGTACCCCTCGACGCAGTCGTCGGTGTCGGCCATCAGGGCGTGCGAGGTGTACCGGGCGCTGTCGTGCACGCCGCCGACCTGCAGCACAATGAGCCCGGCCCCGCCCTCCGCCCGGGCCCGGTGGTAGGCGACGAGCCGGTCGGTGACCTTGCCGTCCTCGGCCATCACCGTGTCGTGCCCGGTGGACACGATGCGGTTGGGGAGCCGGGCGGGCCCGATGTCCAACGGGGTGAAGAGCCGGGTGAGCATGGCGGATCGGCCTCCGGTCGTCGACTGCCTGCACGGAAAACGGCCTTCAGCGTGAGCGCTGCGCCCCCGCCGGGACATGCGCCTGCCGACGCAATGTGGGGCGGGCGTTCATACCGGGGTATGAGGGGGCGGCGGGGTGGCGCGGTGCGCGGTGGCGCCGGGGCGGGCGTCGCGGGCTTGCGGAGACGGGAGCCGTAGGGCCCGCTAAGCGGAACCCACAGGACCCGGGAAGCGGAACCCGCAGGACGCGCCAGCCTGCGCGGCGGGAGCCACCAGACCCGGCAGACGGGGCCCACAGGGCCCGGGAGACGGCGGGCCCCTCAAGGCCGGGAGACGGAAGCCGCAAGACCCGCGAGACGGCCGAAACCGAGGGGCCCGGAAGACGGCACCCGTGATACCCGCGAGACGGCCGGAGCCACAAGACCCGGGAGGCGGCGGCGCGCCGCCCAACGGCCGCCCGGTGCCGGAGAGTTGGCGGGCGCAGCCCAACGCCCGCCCAGCGCCGAGGAGTTGAGGGACGGCACCCCTCAGAGCTCCGTGATCCGCCGAGCCAGCAGGGCCATCCACAGCACCGCCACGTCGCCCGTGCTGCGCAGGCTGCGGCCCGTGACGGCCTCGACCTTGCGCAGCCGGTAGCCGAGGGTCTGGCGGTGGATGCGCAGGGACTCGGACGCCTCCCGCCAGCTGCGGTCCCCGGCGAGGAACGTCTCCAGGGTGTGCAGCAGCTCCGTGCCGTGCTGCCGGTCGTGGTCGATGAGCGCACCGAGCACCGTACGGGTGGCGTGCTCGGCGTCGGCGACGGTGCGGGGCAGCAGGATCGGGGCGGCGGTCTCGTAGTCGGCCACTCCCCCGCCCGAGGCGACGGCGGCCTGCAGCGCCCACCTCGCCTGCCGTGCGGTGTCGGGGAGCTGGCCGACGGCCGTGCCGCTCGCGGACACCCCGATCGCCGGTACGCGGTCACGGAGCAGCTCGACGACCTCGTCCGCGCGGGCCGTCCCGACGAGGAGCACGGCGGCCTCCCCGCGCTCCCGGCCGAGCAGCACGGGCACGTCCGCGTCCCCGAGCAGCGCGGCGGCGACGGCCCGCGACTCGGCCGGGATGCCGAGGGCGGTACGGGGGCCGGCGAGGCCGAAGCCGTCGAGCGCGAGGGTGCCCGCCTCGTCGCCGAAGCCGCCGTCGACGAGCCGCTCCCACAACTCGGCCCCGCTGTCGCACCGGGCGGCCCGCTCCCGCTCCGCCCGCTCGACCTCCACCGACACCAGGCTCTGCACGTGCAGCAGCAGGAACCCGTCCGCGTCCAGCTCGCCCGGCCCTTCGGCGACGAGCATGCAGGGCCGGTGCGTGGACAGGGCGAGCGCGGTGGCGCGGACGCCTTCGGCGCCGTCGACGCCGTCGACGCACAGCCGGGCGGGCAGCCGGCCGAGCCGGTCGGCGGTGGCGTCGCGGAGCCGGGCGAGCACGTCCGGGTCGAGGGGGTGGTCCTGCCGGAACACCTCGCTGCCGAGGGCGACGTCGAGGACGTGCAGCCGGTGGCCGAGCTCGGCGGAGAGCCTGCCGAGCAGCGATCCGCCGCGGAACGCGGCCGTGCGGGCGGGCTCGTAGAGGCGGCTGACGCGGACGAGGCGCCGTACCTGTTCGCTCTGGCTCGCCATGGCCACGGTCCGGCCGATCGCCGCGAAGGGCGTGGTGTGCCCCACGAGGAGGACGGGGAAGCCGAGTTCGTCGGCGGTGTCGAGCAGGGCACGGGTCAGCGGAGGCGCCTTGAGGTCGTCGCCGATGGCGATGCCCGCGAGCTCGGCGGCGTGCAGCCCGGCGACCAGACGGCGCTGGGCGCGCGCGCCGCGCGGCACGCAGATGCCGACGGTCATGAGCAGCTCGTCGGCGCCGAGCCAGCGCCACGGGTCCTCCAGCTCGCAGGAGTGCGCCCACACCACCGGCCGCCCCAACCCCGCTGCCCCGGCGAGCACTTGGCAGTCGAACTGCTCCATCGCGGCCAGGTCGCCGACGCTCAGGTGCTCGACGGCCGGTGCGGCCGCGCCCTGCCCGGGACCGTTGCTGTGCGCCATCGACGGCCTCCGGTCACGGGGCGGCGGACGCCCACGGGGTACGTGATCTTCGACTGGAGCGCGAACCTACCGCAGGGCGCGGGCGGGTTGAAGGGGTGCGGTCGTCCCGGCCGGGTGGACAGGGTGGGTGTGCTGGGCGTGGTGCGTCGCCGCGCTCGCCGTCAGCACGCCGAGGGCCGCCGCCGCGCTGGCGATGCCGAGCACGCCGCCCGCCGCGACGTCGCCCGGATAGTGCACGCCGGTGTGCACCCGGGAGTAGCCGACCGCGCCGGCGAGCGTGCCGAGCGGGATGGCCGCGCCCGGCAGCAGCACGCCGACGGCCGTGGCGAACGCGACCGCCGACGCGGTGTGCCCGGACGGGAAGGACGCCGAGGTCGGCATGGGAACGTGCCGGTCGACGTGCACGCGCGCGCCCTCCCGGTCGGGCCTGGCCCGGCGTACGAGCCGTTTGCCGAGGACGTTCGCGGTGGTCGAGGCGATGGCGATCGCGCCGACCCCCGCGTATGCGGCGCGCCGGGCGCGCGGCCCGGAGACGGCGAGGAGGGCGGCGATGCCGAAGGACAGCTTCGAGTGGTCGGCCGCGGCGGAGAGCCGGCGCAGCGCTTTGTCGAGGGTCGGCGTGGGGGTCGCCGCGACCGCCGCGTACAGCGCGCCGTCGACGGCCCGCAGGTCGCTGAGCACGGCGGCGACCCGGGACCGTCCGGCGGGAGGCTCCGCGAGGTCCGGGGCGGGTTCAGTCATGGGGGCCCAGGGGCGCGGCGGGCTCACGGCCGGTGTCCTTGCACAGGCCCCAGATGACGAAGACGCCGACGGCGATGCTGACGACGGACCAGATCGGCTGGTACGGCAGCCACAAGAACTGCAGCAGCACCACGAGCGCGGCGAGCGCGACGCCGATGGCCCGCGCCCAGCCCGCGCCCTTCATCACCCCGGCCCCGGTGATCACCACGGCGACGCCGACGACGAGGTGGATCCAGCCCCAGGTGGTGAGGTCGAGCTTGAAGACGTAGTCGCCGAGCCGGGTGTACACGTCGTCGTCGGCGATCGCGGCCACTCCGGCGATCGCCGAGAACATCCCGTCGAGCATCAGCAGCACCCCTGCGAACAGGACGACGCCCGCGGCGAGCGGACCGCCGCTCTCCTCGCGGTGCTGCGGGGGCTGCGGCGAGTGGGCTTCGCGTGCGGTGCTGTCGGACATGTGCTCCTCCGGACCTCCGGGGCTGTCCCGCCGGGCCACGCTTCCGGCGGGCGGGACTCGTCGTGCCGGTGCATCAACCCTCGGCGCTCCGGGGGCGGTCCGCAACCGCGCCCGCCGTCCGCCCGGCGCCGCACCCGCAGCCCCGCCGGTCCCCGGCAGGGCGTCGCCCGCGCCCGGTGCGCGACGTGCGCGTTCTCGTCGTACGCCGGAGGATTGCGTACGACGAGACGGGCCGGGGACGGCCGGCCGTCGGGACCCTCGGAGCGTGAGCATGGGCGTGCGGGACGAGCCGTCGGGGCCTGCCGCGGAGGCGGCCGACCCGGCTCAACCCCCGGCGCTGCGCGCGGTGTTGGCGAGCAGGCGCTACCGGCGGCTGCTGGCGCTGTGCGTCGTCGTGGGGGTGCCGATCGCGCTGGTCTGCTTCGGGTTCGTCGGCCTGCAGCACGAGCTGCAGCACGCCGTCTGGCGGGAGCTGCCCGAGGCGCTCGGCTTCGACCGGGCGCCGTGGTGGTGGCCGCTGCCGACGCTGCTCCTCGCGGGGCTCGTCCTCGCGCCGGTCGTGACCCGGATGCCGGGCGGCGGCGGGCACCTGCCGGTGAACGGTCTCGGCGGGGCCCCGCTCGGCCCCGACGCGCTGCCCGGCGTGCTGATCGCCGCCCTCGCGACGCTCCCGCTGGGCGTCGTGCTCGGCCCGGAGGCGCCCCTGATGGCGGTCGGCAGCGGTCTCGCGCTGCTCGCGGCCCGCGCCGCGCGACGCGCGCTCGCGTTACGGGCGGAACGACGGGCCTCCTCCTCGGCCTCCGCGTCCTCCCCGGGCGGGCCGGGCGGGCCGGGAGGCGGCGGTGACGGTGCCCCGCTCGGGCCGCAGGAGAGCACGCTGCTCGCGACCGCCGGTTCGACCGCGGCCATTTCGACGATCCTCGGCGGCCCGGTCGCGGCGGCCGTCCTGGTCGTCGAGGGTGCGGGGCTTGCCGGCGGGCGGCTCGTCGTGCTGCTGCTTCCGTGCCTGCTGGCGAGCGCGGCCGGGGCGGTCGTCTTCACCGGGTTCGGCCACTGGACGGGGCTGTCGATCGGCGCCCTGAAGCTGCCGACGGTGCCGCCGGACGTCAACCCGGACGCGGGCGACTTCCTGTGGGGCGTGCCGCTGGCCGCGCTCATCGCGCTGGCCGTCGCGGCGGCCCGGTGGCTCGGCCGGCGCACCGCCTGGTCCACGCGCCGCAACACCGCGCTGCGCACCGTCGCGTACGGCCTTGCGGTCGGCGTGTGTCTCGCCGCGTACGCGCTCCTCACCGGACGCAGCCCGGAGGAGGCCGCGCTGTCCGGGCAGGAGACCCTCGGCAGGCTCGCCGCGCAGCCGCACGACTGGTCGGTGCTCGCGCTGCTCGCGCTCGTGCTGTGCAAGGGGCTCGCCTGGGCGCTGTGCCTGGGCGCGATGCGCGGCGGACCGATCTTCCCGGGCGTGCTGATCGGCGCGGCCCTCGGCATCGCCTGCTCGGGTCTGCCCGGCCTCGGCACGACGCCCGCCCTCGCCCTCGGCATCGCCGCGGCCACGGCGGCGCTCACCGGACTCCCGCTGACCAGCGCGGTGTTGGCGGTGCTGCTGCTGGGCGCGGACGCGTCCGAGCAGATGCCGCTCATCGTCACGGCGTCCGTGGTGGCCTTCATGACGGCCCAGCTGGCCACGCGCCCGGCTGCGCGCGGGGACGGTCCGTGAGCCGCCCGGAAAACCGGTGGTGTGCGCCCGCGTGCCTCAACTAGCGTTCCGCCGGGCCGAGTTGTCTGCGAAGGGACGTGCCGTTGTACACCGTGTGAGACCCCCCGAGAGCTGATCTGTCGCGCGTCGCGTGCTGTGCGCCGCGCTGCTTCCTGCTGCGGACTTCTCACTGAAACCGGTGTACTTCTGTGCTTGATCGCTGGGTGGTCATGCCCACCTGCCTTCCCACTGTCCTTCGCCGTTGCCACTCCTGCGCGTCGCGCCGCTTCCGCGCCGACGGCAAGTTCCGTGTCAACGCCCACCACAAACGACTGGACGCCTGGCTGCTCGTCCTCTGCGCGGGCTGCGGGGCGACGGCCAAGCTGAGCCTGTTGGAGCGGGCCGAGGTGCGCTCCGTACGCCCCGGGCTGCTGGACCGGCTGCACGCCAACGACCCTGTCCTTGCAGGGGAGTTGCTGCTGGACCCGGCCGTGCGGCGGCGGAACCGTGTCGCGCTCGACTGGTCGGGCGCCTGGCGGCTCGACACGGGGACGGGCGGGCCGGTCGCCCCGCTCCCCCTCGACCGGGACGTGCTCGACGTGACGGTGCACTTCGCGGCGCGTGTCCCGGTCCGGCCCGTACGCCTGATCGCCGAGGGGTGCGGGCTGGCGCGGGCGGAGGTCGAGCGGCTGCTCGCGGCGGGACGGCTCGTCTCGGCGGTCCGACTCGACGGCGGCAAGGTCTCCGACGACTTCACGTTCACCCTGAAGCGCCGGGTCTGAGCGCGGGGACGCGCTTAAGTCTTACACGGTTGTCGGGTGTCGCGGCTCTCCCTACCTTACGAGCACGTAAGTGCACGCGAGAGACGGAGCGTCGCGGCGCCCGGCCGGGGTGTCCGCCGAGCGGCAGGAGCATGCGGTGCATTCCCTATCAGACCACCTTCGGACCCAGCCCCCCGGCGCGTTCGTCGTCGGCTTCTACACGTCGTTCACGGCGGCCGTGCGGGAGGGGGCCGAGGACCCCGGCGAGCTCATGTCCCGTTATTTCACGCGGGACTTCGTGCAGGTCGCCGACGGCGTCGAGATCGGCTGGGAGCGGCTTCGAGCGCACCTCGAGCCGATCCGCCGGAACCTGCGGGAGTTCCGGTTCGAGCTGCACGAGGCGTACGCGGACGGCGACCGGATCGCGGCCCGCTTCACGATCCACGCCCGGATGCGCAAGGGCGCGCCGGTCTCCACGCGGGTGCTGATGTTCGCCGAGTTCACGCCGGACGGTCGGCTGCGCAGGGCCGAGCAGCTCACGCGCGACGTGCCGCCACCCCCGTGGCCACAGGACCCGCAGGAGGCGGCGCCGGACTCCAACACCCCTACTACTTCAGGGAGTTGACGTATGCGTCGCGCACGGATCGTTCTGGGGCTCGCCCTGCTGTCCACGGGCGCCCTCGCGGGTGCGTTCGGCTACGGTGCGGCCAATCTGGTGCCGACGTTCGACGCCGTACCGCTCGACCTGCGGCTGTCGTTCCACGCCCGGTTGATGCAGCGGAACGGCATCACCATGCAGGCCGCCATGGCCGTCTCGGCGCTCAGCTGTCTCACGCTCGCCGCCCTGACCTGCGGCCGCACGCGGCAACTCGCTTCGGGCGCAGGGCTGTTGGCGATCGCGTCGTTCCTGATCACGCGGCTGGGCAACGTGCCGATCAACGGCCGGATCAAGCAGTGGGCGGTCACGTCCGCACCCGCCGACCACGCCGAGTTCCTCGCCCGCTGGGAGGCGTTCAACCAGGCGCGTACGGCGACGGCGTTCGCGGCGTTCGGGCTGCTGATCCTCCTCACCCTGCACGGCGGCGCCCGGCCCGCGCCGGACGGCCCGGCTCGCGCACCACTCCGTACAGGCGCGTGACCGACGTACGGAACTGCTCGGCCGCGCTCTTCGGGTCGCGGCGGCCGGCGCGGATCTCCCGGTCGGCGGCGTGGCCGAGGGCGATGGTCGCGGCGATCAGCCAGTCCGTGTCCAGGTCGGTCACGAACGCTCCCTCAGCCCGGCCCCGGCCGATCAGCTCGGCCAGGCGCGCCTCGACGGGCACGTGCCGCTCGGCGTCGGCCTGCGCGTCGTCGCTGCCGTACCTGCTGAACGGCGTCTGCTCGGCGAGGAGCGTCCCCACGGCGGCCACGAACCGGTCGAGCGCTTCGGCGGCGGGGCCTTCCGCGAGGCGGGCGTCGTCGAGCACGGCCAGCGCACGGCGGCTCAACTCGTCGCGGACCGCCGCGAGGAGGGCTTCGCGGGCGCCGAAGTGCGCGTACGCGGTCTGCCGGGTGACTCCGGCCGCGGCGGCGATGTCGGCCATGCTCGCCTCGGGCCGCTCGGCGAGCACGGCGACGGCGGCGGACACGAGAGCGGAACGGTTCCGGGCGACCTCCACGCGCTGCCGCCGCTGCCTCGCCTGCCTTACCTGCCTTACCTGCTTTACCTCTGACATGGTTGTCAAGTGTAGTGGGGCGCGGACGCCCCCCAGGGCCCACGGAAGGGGCGCTCGGGGTGCGCTGCGAGACTGGGGGCCATGTTCGTTCAGCTCCTCGCCGCCACCGGTGTGCTCGCCGTCCTGACCGTCGCGCCCGGGCCCGACATGGCCGTGGTGACGAAGCGCGCCCTCGCGTCGGGCCTGCGGGACGGCCTGCGCACGGTCGGCGGCATCGCGGTCGGGCTGCTCGTGTGGGGCGTCCTCACCGTGGTCGGCCTGGCGGCGGTGCTCGCCGCGTCGGCCACCGCGTACACGGCCGTGAAGCTGGTCGGCGCGGCCTACCTCGTCCTGCTCGGCGTACAGGCCCTGCTGCAGAGCCGGCGCGGCAAGACGACGGCCGCGGCTGCCGGGGCGGAGCAGGCGCCGGGCGTGGGGCGGCCGTTCCGCACGGGCCTGGTCAGCAACGTCCTGAACCCGAAGATCGCCGTCTTCTACACCGGCCTGCTGCCGACACTCGCCCCGGCAGGACTGTCGCCGCGCCTCGGGATGGCGCTGCTCGTCCTGCTGCACGCGGCGCTGACGCTCGTCTGGCTCGGCGGGTACGTGCTCGCGCTCGCCAGGGCCCGCGCGTTCTTCGAGCGGGCCGCCGTGCGCCGGGCCGTGGACCGGGTCACCGGGGTCGTGCTCATCGGGTTCGGGATCAAGGTCGCGGCGTCCCAGCCCTGAGTCGGGAGCCGGGATCCTCCCGGCCCTGCGGGGAATGCGGGGCGGCGACTGCGGGTTACATCACAGCCCGGGGCGATACCCCCGGGGGTACAGTGAAGTGCTCGCCCAGAAGTCGCCGGAGGCCCTTTCAGACCCGCCCTGGCGGACAAGACCCGGCGGGCCCGGCAGACCCGGCACGGCAGGCCCGGCAGGACCAGCCCGCCGGGTTCGCCAGGCCCGACACGCTTGCCGATTCCGGAAGTTGGAGGACGAACCCGCCATGAGCACTGCCCTCAGCCCGACCGAGCTGGAGTCCCGGATCGCCGACGGCGTCCTCGTCATAGACGTCCGCTCGGCGTCCGAGTACGCGCAGGGCCACGTGCCCGGCGCGATCAGCGTCCCCGTCGACTCCGTGCCGCAGCTGCTGCCCGAGCTGCGGGCCGCCGCCGAGCGCCGCGGCCTGGCCGTCGTCTGCGCCTCGGGGGCCCGGTCGCGCGCCGCGTGCGACGAGCTGGACCGGGCCGGGATCGCGGCGGGCAGCCTCGACGGCGGCACGAGCGCGTGGCAGGCGGCGGGCCTGCCCGTCGAGACCGCCGCCCGGCCGGCCGGGCGCGCCGTCTGGCCGATGGACCGGCAGGTCCGCTTCGTCGCCGGCTCCCTCGTCCTCACCGGCCTCGCCGTCGGCCTGCGCGCCCCGCGCGCCCGGCTCCTCTCCGCCGCGATCGCCGGCGGGCTCGTCTACTCCGGCCTCAGCGGTACGTGCGGCATGGCCTCCGTCCTCGCCAAGCTGCCGATCAACCGGCCGCGCCCCGAGCAGCTCGACGAGGCCCGCGCCGCCCTGCGCGCCTGACCCCGACCCCACCGCCGTACGACAGACAGAAATCGGAGCCGCCCGCGTGAGCGCGACGAACGAAGAGACCATGAACGCCGTCCTGAACCGGCTCCGCCGGGCGCAGGGCCAGCTCGCGGGCGTGATCACGATGATCGAGGCGGGCCGGGACTGCAAGGACGTGGTGACCCAGCTCGCCGCGGTCTCCCGCGCCCTCGACCGGGCCGGGTTCAAGATCATCGCGAGTGGGATGCGGGAGTGCCTCAACGCGACCGACGAGGACCGCCCGCCGCTGACGGAGGAGGAGCTGGAGAAGCTCTTCCTGAGCCTGGCCTGAGCTGCCCGCCCCGCCGCGCGGGACCGGTCAGAGCTGCCCGTTCTCCCCCACAACTTCGTCGCACGCCTTGCACAGCACCAGGTGCACCCACCGCTCCTCCCGCAGTGAGCCCTCCGCGCCGCAACGCTCGCAGGTGCGCTCGCTGCGGGCGACGTGGACGTCGATGAGGGCATCGAGCCGCGCGGACTCCGCGTTCGTCCACTCGACACCGAGCCTCCAGGCCCGCGGAAACGCCTGAAAGGACAGGACGCCCCACTTCTGCTTCACGGCGCACAGCTGGTACGCCGGAAACTCCGCGACGACCGCCTCGTGGCACGCCAGCACCAAGTGCCGCCAGCCCGGCCCCACTTCGATGTCCTGCTCAGGGTCCCGCAGATGCCGCCTGTACGGTTCCGCCCGGCCGCCCGACGTCCCGGAAGTCTCCACAGCCCCCAGCCCCCCCCCCAGCTCCCCAGCTCCCTCAACCGAGTACACCCCCCGATCCTCAACTCCCCCGCAGCCGACCCGCGTTCACGCCCGCAAGTACGCCAGAACCGCGAGGACGCGGCGGTGGCCCTCGCCGTCGATGTGCAGGTCGAGTTTCTGCAGGATGCTGCTGACGTGCTTGTTCACGGCCGCCTCGGTGACGTACAGCGCGCGGGCGATGGCGGCGTTGGCGCGGCCCTCGGCCATCAGGGCGAGCACTTCGCGCTCGCGCGGGGTGAGCCGCTGCAGCGGGTCGTGGCGGCGGTTGAGCAGTTGGCGTACGACCTCCGGGTCGACGACCGTCGCACCGTCCGCGACCTGCGTGACGGCGTCGACGAACTCGGTGACGGCGCTGACCCGGTCCTTCAGGAGGTAGCCGACGCCGCTGTCCGAGCCGAGGTCGAGGAGGTGGGCCGCGTACGACTGCTCGATGTACTGGCTGAGGACGAGGACCGGCAGGTCGGGGCTCTCCCGGCGCAGGGCGATGGCGGCGCGCAGGCCGTCGTCGGCGTGGTGCGGCGGCATGCGCACGTCGGTGACGACGATGTCCGGGCGGTGCTCGCGGGCCGCGGCGATCAGCGCGTCCGCGTCCCCGACCGCGGCGGCGACCTCGTGGCCGAAGCGGGTGAGGACGCCGACGAGCCCGTCCCGCATGAGCGGGGAGTCCTCGGCGAGTACGACGGTCAGCGGCACGGCAGCTCCACGTGCAGGAGTGTAGGTCCGCCCGGCGGGCTGGACAGACGGAGCCTGCCGTCGGCGGCGGCGACCCGGTCGGCGAGCCCGGTGAGGCCGGTGCCGGCCTCCGGATCGGCGCCGCCGCGGCCGTCGTCGCGGACGGTCAGGGTGATCAGGTCGGTGTGCCGGCGGGCCTGCACCTGGGCGCGGGTGGCGCCGCTGTGCTTGGCGGCGTTGGTGAGCGCCTCGGAGATCACGTAGTACGCGGTGGTCTCCAGCGGCGCGGGCGGCCTGGCGGGCAGGTCGATGTCGACGGCGACGGGCAGGGCGGAGCGGGCGGCGAGGTTCTCGACGGCCGCGGCGAGCCCGTGGTCGGTGAGCGCCTTGGGGTGGACGCCGCGGCTCAGGTCCCGCAACTCCTCGACGGCGAGCGCGAGTTGGGTCTGTGCGTCGGCGAGCTGCGCGGCCAGCGGCGAGCCGGGTTCGGCGTCGAGCACGGCGAGGCCGAGCCGCACGTTGAGGGAGACGAGCCGCTGCTGCGCCCCGTCGTGCAGGTCCCGTTCGATACGGCGCCGCTCCGCGTCGAAGGCGTCGACGAGCCGGGTCCGGGAGGCGCGTACGTCGGTGAGCTGCCGGCCGAGTTCGTCGTCGCGGGGCGCGAGCATCAGGCGGGTGGCGGCGGCGCGGGCCCCGGCCCAGGCGGTGATCGTGTAGGGCGCGGCGGGCAGCAGGCACAGGCCGACGACGAACAGCGGCCACGCCCCCGGGTCGTCCACGGGCGACAGCATGACGAGGACGGGCACGGCGAGCGCGAAGGCCAGGACGAGGAAGTCCACCCACCACAGAGCCGTCAACGACACGGCGGTGAAGCCGAGTTCACGCCAGGTCGCCTGTTCGTGCAGCCGGGTGTGCAGCCAGCCGCGCGGGCCGGGCCGTTCCGGCGGCCGGTGCGGGTCGGGCACCGGGTCGAGGTCGACGAGCCGCAGCCGCCACCGCTCGAACCGGGTGACGGGGATCCCGGACAGGGCGACGGCAAGCAGCAGCACGGCGCCCACGAGCACGACGAGCGAGGCGAACCCGGCGATCAGCAGGCCGACGAGGACGAGCGTGGTGACGGCCCCGAAGGCCACCCCGGACAGCAGGTAGGCGAGGGACCGCCAGGGCCAGCTCGTGCGGAGCAGCTTCAGCGGGTTCTGGGCCAGGGCCTGCCAGGCGTTGCGGTGACGCATCCGTCGAAGGTAGCGGCCCGCGGATCTTGGAGCAGTAGTGCGGGCACTACCTTCGAACTCCCCCGTACGCCAATGCGCCGCGGGCGGCCGGGCCGGTGGACTGGGCGGCATGAAGATCCCCACTCTCTCCGCTCTCCGCACTCACCGGAGCCCCAGGGCCGCACGGGCCGTCGCCGCCCTCGCCGCCGCGCTCGGCCTCACGGCCGCCACCCTGCTCGGCGCGACGCCCGCCCCCGCCTCCGCCCCTCCCGCACGCCTGACGCCTGCGGCGGTGGACCGTTTCGTACGCGACTACGTCGAGGAGACGGGCCTGCCGGGTGCGGTGGTCGCCGTGACGCGGGGCGAGCGCGTGCTGCACACCGCCGGGTATGGGCACACCGCGTCCGGTGCGGCGATGACGGCGCGGACGCGGCTGCCGGTGGCGTCGCTGTCCAAGGCCATGACGGCGCTCGCGGTGCTGCAGCTGGCCGAGGCGGGCAAGGTCGACCTGGACCGGCCGGTGCGCCGCTACCTGCCCGAGTTCCGGATGGCCGACCCGCGCGCCGGGCGCATCACCGTACGGCAGCTCCTCACGCAGACCTCCGGGATGGCGGACTCGGCGTACCCCGATCTGACGCGGGCGCAGCCGCACTCGCTGAAGGAGGCCGTCGCCGCGATGCGCGACGCCCCGCTCGCGGCGGACCCGGGCACCAACTACCGCTACCACAACCCGAATTACTTCGTCGCGGCCCGCCTGGTGGAGGTCGTGAGCGGCCGCCCGTTCGCCGAGCAGCTGGCCGCCGAGGTGTTCCGGCCGCTGGGCATGACGCGCACGGCGTCGTACGCGGGGACGGACGAGATGCCCGGGGAGGCGCGCGGATATGTGCGGGCGTACGGGACGACGGTGGCCGTGGACCATCCGCGCTGGTTCGCCGAGGGCGGGCACGGCGTGGTCACCACCGCCGACGACCTGGCGCAGTGGCTGATCGCGCAGAGCAACGGCGGCGTCTCGGCCGAGGGGCGGCGCATCGCGTCGGCGCGGACGATCGACGTCACGCACACCCCGCCGGCCACGCCGCGGGACGGCGTGTACGCGATGGGCTGGATACGGAACACCGCCGAGGGACCGCTGCAGATCCAGCACAGCGGCCAGTTGCTCACCCACAACGCGCTGGCGACGCTGCTGCCGGAGAGCGGCACGGGCATCGCCGTCGTCACCAACACCGGCATGATCGCCGGGGACGACGCGGCGCAGATCGCGCAGGGTCTGACCGAACTCGCCCGCGGCGAGCGGCCCGAGCCCGCCGCGCCGGTGTCGATGACGGCCGACTGGGTCCTGGCCGCGCTCACCCTCCTCGCCCTCGGCCTGGGCGTGCGCGGCACGCTCCGCGCGGGACATTGGGCGCGGCGCAGGTCGGGCCGCGCCTGGTGGCGGGTGGCGCTGCGCGCCCTGCCGTACGTCCTGCCGGTGCTGCTGTTCGTCCAACTGTCCGCGCTCTTCGGCGTGTTGATGCGACGGGCGGGGACCCTGGAGCAGGTGGCGTACGCGTGGCCGGCGCTGGCGGTGTGCACGGGGGCGGCGGCGCTGGCGTCGGCGACGGTCCTGGCGGCCCGGCTGGCGGCGCTCGTCCGGCCGCGGCGGCGGGCGGGGGCGGCGAAAGTGGGCACGTGAGCGGCACACGAGCTGCGCGTGCGGACGGCGCGTGAGCGGCACGCAAGGACCGCGCGCATGAGAAAAGGCAAGGAGTCCGCTCCTTGCCACTCTCAACTTATAGCCCACCCGGGGGCTTGCGGCAAGGCCCCGGGGACGGCGCAGAATCGTCCGCCGAAGCGACCACCTGCGGAAATGGGGAACATTGCCGAACGACGTGCTGGACCTTGAGGAGATCGACGGGACGCAGACCGCGCTGGTCGGCGGCAAGGGGGCGCACCTGGGTGCGCTCGCGCGGATCGAGGGCGTCCGCGTACCGGGTGGTTTCTGTGTGACGACGGAGGCGTTCCGGCGGGCGACGGCGGACGCCCCGGGGCTCGGCTCTCTCCTCGACGAGCTCGCGCGCTCGGGCCCGGACGACCAGGCCGCGGTCGGCCGGCTGAGCGCGGAGATCCGCCGCGCGATCGAACAGGCCCCCGTTCCGGGCGAGTTGGCGGCGGAGATCACCGGCGCCCTGGCCCGGCACGGCGCGGCGGCCGCGTACGCGGTGCGGTCCAGCGCGACGGCCGAGGACCTGCCGACGGCGTCGTTCGCGGGGCAGCAGGACACGTACCTGAACGTCCTCGGGTCCGACGAGGTGCTGCGGCACGTCCGCCGCTGCTGGGCCTCGCTGTTCACGGACCGGGCGGTGACGTACCGGCAGCGGAACGGCATCGACCACCGCACGGTGCACATGGCCGTGGTCGTGCAGCGGATGGTGGTCCCGGAGGCGGCCGGCGTCCTCTTCACCGCGGACCCGGTGACCGGCAACCGCCGGGACGCCGCCGTCGACGCGGGCTTCGGCCTGGGCGAGGCGCTGGTGTCCGGCATCGTCGACCCGGACGTGTTCCGGGTGCGGGACGGCGAGGTCGTCGCCCGCACGATCGCCGCGAAGGAGCGTGCCGTACGGCCCGTGCCGGGCGGCGGGACGCGCACGGAGGCGGTCGACGCGGGGCGGCGGGAGCAGCCGGCCCTGACGGACGGGCAGGCCGTGGAGCTGGTCCGGCTCGGGCGGCGGATCGAGGCGGCGTTCGGGCGGCCGCAGGACATCGAATGGTGCCTGGCGGACGGCGAGTTCAGCATCGTGCAGAGCCGGCCGATCACCACGCTGTTCCCGGTCCCGGAGACGGGCGACGACGAGAACCACGTGTACGTGTCCGTGGGCCATCAGCAGATGATGACGGACCCGATGAAGGCCCTCGGGTACTCGATGTGGCAGCGGACCGCCATGGTGCCGATGCACGAGGCGGGCGGCCGGCTCTTCGTCGACGTCACGCAGCGCCTGGCCGCGCCCCCGAGCCGCGCCGCGCTCCTGGACGTCGTCGGCCGGGGCGACCCGCTGATCAGGGACGCCCTGGAGACGGTCCTCGAACGCGGCGACTTCGTCCCGTCCGAGCACTCCGGGCCGACCGCGCCCGCCGCCGAAGTCCCCTCCACTCCGGCCGAGGCGGACCCGGCGATCGTGGCCCGGCTGATCGCCCGCAGCGAGGAGTCGGTCGCCGCGCTGGCCCGGGACATCCGTACGAAGTCGGGTCCGGCCCTCTTCGACTTCCTCCTGGACGCCTTCGACGAGCACAAACGCGTCCTCGCCGACCCGCTGAACATGCAGGCGATCATGGCCGGGATGGAGGCCGCCTGGTGGCTCAACGACCGGCTGCAGGAGTGGCTGGGCGAGAAGAACGCCGTCGACACGCTCACCCTGTCCGCCCCCGGCAACATCACGTCGGAGATGGGCCTCGACCTGCTCGACGTCGCGGACGCCGTCCGGCCGCACCCGGAGGTCGTGGCGTTCCTGCGGGCCGTCGAGGACGAGGACCAGGAGACCGCGCGGGACTTCCTCGACCGGCTGCCGAAGTACGCGGGCGGCACGGAGGCTCGGGACGCGATCGAGGCGTATCTCGACCGGTACGGGATGCGCTGCGTCGGCGAGATCGACATCACGCGGCCCCGCTGGAGCGAACGCCCCGAGACGCTCGTGCCGGTCATCCTCGACAACGTCCGCAACTTCCGATCCGGCGCCGCCCGGCGGAGGTTCGAGGAGGGCCGGGAGCGGGCGCGGCAGAAGGAGCAGGAGGTGCTGACCCGGCTGCGGGCCCTGCCGGACGGCGCGCAGCGGGCGGCGACGACGAAGCGGATGATCGACCAGGTCCGCGCCTTCGCCGGGTACCGCGAGTACCCGAAGTACGGCATCGTCCGCCGCTCCTTCCTCTACAAGCAGGCCCTGACCGCGGAGGCCGCGCGCCTGGTGCGGGCCGGGGTGCTCGCCGACGCGGAGGACGCCTTCCATCTGACGTTCGACGAGCTGCACGCGGCCGTGCGCACGCAGCGGGTCGACGCCCGGCTGGTGGCGGAGCGCAAGGAGGCGTTCCGCTCGTACGCGTCGCTCACGCCGCCGCGGGTGCTGACGTCGGACGGCGAGGCGCTCAACGGGGCGTACCGGCGGGACGACGTCCCGGACGGGGCGCTCGTGGGCCTGCCGGTGTCGGCGGGGACGGTCGAGGGGCGGGCGCGGGTCGTCCTCGACATGGCGGACGCCGACCTGGACGCGGGCGACATCCTGGTCACGCCGTTCACGGACCCGAGCTGGTCCCCGCTGTTCGTCGCGGTGGCGGGCCTGGTCACGGAGGTCGGCGGGCTGATGACGCACGGCGCGGTGATCGCCCGCGAGTACGGCCTCCCGGCGGTCGTGGGCGTGGACGGCGCGACCCGCGAGATCCGCGACGGCGACCGCATCCGCGTGCACGGCACGGACGGGTACGTGGAGATCCTGGAGCGGTCGGCGTAGGGCCTGCCTTCGAACTCCCGTCGTACGCCGGAGGGAGGCCCCGCAGCGTCTGGTGCGGCGAACGTGCCGGCCTGTCTTCGGGGGCGGGCGGGGCCCCGAAGACAGAGACTGGGGCGCCCGTGTCCCGATCTTTGCGGTCGGGGAGCGTGCTGGGCGCCGTGGCCCTGCGGAGCTCGGGAGACGGGCCCTGCGGGCCCGCCGTCCGGTCAGCGGACTCGGCCGCGGGGCTTCAGCGGGGTCGCCGGGAGGGCGGGGGCGGGCAGCGGGTCGCCCTCGTAGCCCTTGACCTCGCCGAAGCGGTCGCCCCTCGTCCAGTCCGCGCGGGCCTGCGCGATCTCGTCGTCGGTGCGGCCGATGAAGTTCCACCACATGACGATCTCCTCGGCGAACGGCTCGCCGCCGAGGAGCATCAGGCCCGCGTCGGACTCGGCGCGCAGCGGGAGTTGGGCACGGCCGCAGCCGAGGTAGAGCATCGAGCCGGGCAGCACGGGGACGCCGTCGACGTGCGCCTCGCCGGACATGGCGAGCACCGCGTACTCGAAGTCGGGCTCCAGCGGAAGCCGGACGTCGGCCCCGGCGGTGAGGGCGAGGTCGGCGCCGACGATCGGGGTGTACGTCGTGCCCGGGGACGTCGCGCCGTCGACCGAGCCGAGGATCACCGTGGCCGTGAGTCCGGGGGCGGCGGCCCGCGGCAGGTCGGGGTGGTGCTCGAAGCTCGGGGCGACGTGCCGGTGGCTGTCGGGCAGGGCGACCCACAGCTGGGCGCCGTGCAGCAGGCGGGGGTGCGGGACCGGGGACTGCTCGGCGTGGCTGATGGCGCTGCCGGAGGTCATCAGGCCCAGCTCGCGGGGGCGGACCGTGGCGCGGCTGCCGAGGGAGTCCCTGTGCAGGACCTCGCCCTCGTGCAGCCAGCTGACGGTCTGCAGGCCCATGTGCGGGTGGGGCGGGACCTGCATGCCGGGTTCGGCGGCGATGTCGTCGGGCCCGTAGTGGTCGACGAAGCACCAGGCGCCGACCATGCGGCGCCCCAGGTTGGGGAGCAGTCGGCGGACCTCGGTGGACTCGCCGAGCCGGACCCGGCGCGGGGCGAGGAGTTCACGTACCGGCTCGGCGACGACGAATCCCCGCCCGCCGCAGACGGACAGGGCGGCCTCACGGTCCAGGTTGCTCATGGCGGACAACGTAGCGCGAGACGGGCGAGCCGGACATGGCCCGGCCGCGTCCCGTCCCCCACTCGGGCGGACTTCCCCGCAATCGCCTTCCCGGGGGCGGGGTTTGCTGCATCGGGGGCCGGGGCGTCGTCGCCGGTCAGCCGCCGAGGGCGCGCTTCTGCAGGGTCTCGAGCGGGCCGTGCCGGAAGCGGCGCAGCCACAGCGCGGCCCCGGCCGCCAGCGTCAGCGACACCGCGGCCCACAGGCCCATCACCCACCACGGCCCGGTGTCCGCGAGCCGGGCGGCGAGGCCGAGCCCGAAGCCGTACGCGACGAGTACGCAGAGCAGGTTCTGCAGCACGTACCCGGACAGGGCGCAGCGGCCGAGGGCGGTCAGGCCGGCGGTGACGGGGCCGGGGCGGCGGACGCGGTCGAAGAGGACGCCGATCAGGCCGATGTAGCCGAGCGCGACGACCGGGGCGGCGATGTACCGGCTGACCAGGAAGAAGTCCTCGCCCGCGAGGGACACGGCCGCGTTGAGCGGCAGCCCCACGGCGAGACCCCAGCGGGCCGTCCGGCCGCGCAGGGCCCGGCCGCGGGCGTCCGGTGCGAACGCGCCCGCGCGGTGGAGGCGTACGCCGAGCAGGAACAGGAACACCAACAGGCCGAAGGACAGCACCGGTTCGATGCGCAGGGCGGCCATGTGGTCGAGGCGGAACAGGACTTGGTCGAGCCAGGAGCCGTCCGCGTAGAGGGCGATCGCCTCGTCCAAGCCGTCGCTGCCGCTCTTCTCCGACGGGGCCGGGGCGGCGGCGAGTACGAGGGTGAGGAGGGTGATCACCGTGACGTGGAGGCCTGCGGCGACCCCCATCGCCGCACGCCGGAAGCGGTCGCTTCGCTTCAGCATCCGGGCGACGAGGAACGCCGTGACCGCGTACCCCATGAGCACGTCCCAGGCGAAGATCAGCACGAAGTGCAGCAGGCCCTCGGCGAACAGGAACAGGGCGCGCCGGTGGTAACGGCCGGGCCACTTCAGGCCTTTGCGCAGCGCCGAGTCGTACTGGATGGCCAGGCCGACACCGAAGAGAACCGTCAGGAGGGACAGGAACTTGCCGTCGGCCAGGAAGCGGAAGACGCCTTCCGCCGCGTCGGCCGGGGACGGGTCGTCGAGCAGCGTGCCGAGCCCGGCCCCGGCGGCGCCGTTGAGGAAGCCGACCTCGGCGCCGGGCCCGGTGAAGATCCAGACGTTGGTCATGAGCGTGCCGACGATGGCGACGCCGCGCAGGACGTCCAGGAGCGGGACGCGGGCGGAGGCGGAGGCAGACGCGCGAGGCGGCGCCGTCGCCGCGGCCGGTTCGACGGGCGCCGGTTCGACGGGCGCCGGTTCGGTGTGCGGCGGTTCGGATCGTGCGTACGGCGGCATCGGCGTCTCCTCGGCGGCTGGGTGCTCCCATCGTGTCGGCGGCGGGCGCCGAGGGCGTCGTGAGCAGTGAGGAGAACGAGGACCGGCGCGGTACATCCTTCGGTGTAGCGGCGGCTGTCCCGGAGGCGGAGGCCCGCGTGCGGGCACGGGGCATCCGCAGAGCTGCCCGCCAACTCCCCTCGTACTGCGGGGAGTTGGCGGGCGGCGCGGTGAACTGGGGGGCGGGGCGCGGGTCTACGGTTGCGCGAACTGCGGCATGTCGCCGCCGGTGGTCGCCTGGTCGATGACGGCGAACGCAGCGCCCTGCGGGTCGGCGACCGCGGCGAAGCGGCCGAAGGGCATCGTCATCGGCCCGAAGAACACCTGCCCGCCGAGGCGCCGCACGGTGGCCACGGCGTCGTCGCAGTCCGCCACGCCGAAGTACACGCTGATGTACGGCGGTACGTCCGCCGGCACCTCGTCGCCCATCTTGAAGCGGCCCATGACGGGCTCGCCGCCGATGTCCCAGAGGTGGAAGTCGACCGCGTCGTCGACGACCCGTTTCACGCCGAAGCCGAAGACCGCAGGGAAGAAGGCGTCCGACTCCGCGGTGTCACGGGTGTTGACCTCGGCCCAGCAGTACGAGCCGGGCTCGCCCTGCTTCTCGAAGCCCTGGTGGCTGCCCGCCTGCCACACGCTGAAGTGGACGCCGCCCGGGTCCTGGGCGCTGACCATCGTGCCGAAGTCGCCCACGTCCATGGGCTGCATCAGCAGCTTGCCGCCGTTGGCGGTGATCTTCTCGGCGGTGGCGGCGACGTCCGAGGACGCGAAGTAGAAGTTCCAGGCGGCGGGCTGCCCGGACATCTCGGGCAGCTGCGGTACGACGGCGGCGACGGCCCTGCCGTTCGAGTACGCCTGCGTGTAGCCGCCGAACTCCGGCGAGCCCTCGTCGTAGGTCCAGCCGAGCAGCTCGCCGTAGAACTCCTTGGCGGCGCCGATGTCGGGGAACATGGCGTCCGCCCAGCAGGGAGCGCCGTCCGCGCATGCGGTCATGGTGGTCCAGCCCTTTCCCGCCCCCGGCCGTGCGTGTGTACGAGTGTCACTGTCACGGTAGGCGCGCGGGCGTGGGGCCGCACGGCGGGCCCGCGCGGGTGGGGCGGGGGGGGATGTTCGGGCGTCGGGTCGCCTCAGGTGGCGGGCCCGCTCTGCGTGTGCAGGCGGCGGTGCAGTTCCTTGACCTCGTCGACCAGCTCGGGGACGGGGCCCTCGACCGGCACGCCCGGCGCGACCTCGTTGATCGGCAGGGCCGCCACGGGGCCGGGCGCCACGCCGAACTCGTCCAGCCACGCGCCGAGTTGGGCGGACGAGGCGACGTACACGATCCGGCCGAGGCCGACCCAGGCGTGCGCGGCGGAGCACATCGGGCAGTGCTCGCCGGACGTGTACACGGTCGCGGCGGCGCGCTCCTGCGGGCTCAGGTGGGCGGCGGCCCAGCGGGCGAGGGCGAACTCGGGGTGCTGCGTGTGGTCGCCGCCGGCGACGCGGTTGCGGTCCTCGGCGAGCACCTCGCCCTCGGCGCTCACGAGCACGGACCCGAACGGCTCGTCCCCCGCGTCGAGCCCCTCGGCGGCCAACTCCACGCAACGACGCAGGTGGGGCAGGTCGGCGGCTTCCATCAGGTGGTCCTTTCCGTCGCGGCCCCGCCCGGGCGGGCGGGGCCGGTGGGATCGTACGCCGCCGCCCGCGCGGTCAGCCCTGCACGGCCGCCGGGTCCATCCACACGACCTCCCAGGTGTGGCCGTCCAGGTCGTCGAAGGCGCGGCCGTACATGAAGCCGTGGTCCTGGGTCTCGCCGCTGATCCGGCCGCCCGCCGCGACGGCCTTCTCGACCAGCTCGTCGACCTTCTCGCGGCTCTCGGCGCTGAGGGCGAGCAGCACCTCGCTGGACTGCGTGGAGTCGACGATCTGCTTCTTCGTGAACTGGGCGTACTTCTCCGGGGTGTGGAACATCACGACGATCGTGTCGCTCAGCGGGATCGACGCGGTGGTGTCGTCGCTGAACTGCGCGTTGATCTCGTAGCCCAGCTCGGTGAAGAACTTCTTGGCGGCGGCGAGGTCGGACGTGGCCAGGTTCACGAAGATCATCTGCTGGTACATGGCTCGGGTCTCCCAGTCGGTGTGGCGGCGCGGTGCTTCAGCCGGTTCTGCTTCTGCTGAACCTGTTCTGGTTCGGCCTGTTCTGGACGGTAGACCGGTGCGTCGGCCGAAACTCATCGCTGTACGCCCATCGGGTTGCCGCCTCACATCGACCGCAGCTGCGGCACCTCGCCCTCCAGGGCCGCCGCGGGGCGCGGCAGGCTCGGTTCGGACGGGCCCGGGTCGTCGGCCAGGAGGACGCCTGCCTGCTCGGGGTCGAAGTCGCCCGGCCAGCGGGTGAGTCGGCTCGCCACGGCGCCGTCGAGGCGTGCGCCCGTCAGGTCGGCGTCGCCGAGGTCGGTGCCGCGGAGGTCGGCCAGGCGCAGGTCGGCGCGGGCGAACGCGGCGCCCCGGCAGCGGGCCTTGCGGAGGTTGGCCTCGCGCAGGTCGGCGTCGGTGAGGTCGGCCCCGGCGAGGTCGGCGCGGATCAGCTGGGCGCCGCGCAGGTCGGCCTCGACGCAGCGGGTGCCGTGCAGGACCGCCGTGCCGAGCTGGGCGTGTCGCAGCGTGGCGCCGATGAACGAGGCCCGGGTCAGGTTGGCCCGGTAGAGGCTCCCGGCCTCCAGGCAGGCGCCGTCGAAGTTGACGTGGTGCAGCCACAGGCCGTCGCAGTCGGCGCGGCGCAGGTCGGTGAGGCTGACGTTGAGCCAGTCGGGCCTGCGGTGTTCGCACAGCACGCCGAGGCCGGTGAGCGCGACCTGCGCGTCCGGGACGCGGGTCTCCAGCGGGGCGACGGCGTTGACGGACACGTCGGCCGCGGGCGCATCGCCGTGCGGGGGCCACGGCAGATGCGTGCGCAGGTACGCGGCCTTGATCGACACGATCGCCTCCCGGTCCCGCTCCGAGTGCTCGGCCGTGCGCCACAGCGCGTACAGCCCGCCGATCCGCACGTCCGTGTTCTCGCTGCCGAGCTGGTCGACGGCGCGGCTGAACCGGTCGGTGACCTGGCCTTCCCGGGTCGCGTTCAGGCCCTCCTGGTTGACCCGCAGCTGCCGCCAGGTCGCGTACGCGCCGAACAGCACGACGGCGCCGCCGACCGCCTGCACCAGCGTCGTCCGTACGTTGTTCACCGCCGCGAGCCGCTGCGCGGCCGACACCTGCGCCCCGCCGAGGTCCCGGTCGACGACCAGGCCCGGCAGCACGACGATCACCACCGCAAGCACGGCGAGCGCCCCGGCGACGGCGGCGACCGCCAGGAGCCGGGACCGCGTACGGCGGCTGCTGCTCGAACTCCCCGCACTGCCAAGGCCGTTGGCCGACTCGCCGGTTCCCCCTGTGTTCATACGGGCCATGATCGCAGCACGGGCCGCGCCCTCGACTCAGCGGCCGGGCTCCTCGCTCGTACCGCCGAACTCCCGCTCGTCGTAGGCCTCGCGGGCGCGGTGGACGGCCGGGAGGTGGGCGTCGGCCCAGGCGAGCAGCGCCTCCACGGGCGGTCGCAGGGTCTTGCCGAGGGGCGTGATCCGGTACCTGACCGCGACGGGGCGGCTGGGGACGACCTCACGCTCGACCACGCCGTTGCGCTCCAGACGGCGCAGTGTGGCGGTGAGGGACTTCTGCGTGACCTGCGGGACGGCGCGGCGCAACTCGTTGAAACGGCAGGGGCGTTCGCACAGTTCGCCGAGGACGCTCAGCGACCACTTGTCGAGGACCTGGTCGAGCAGTTCACGGTGCGTCGGGGTGGTCCGGAGTTCGGGCTCGGGCTCGGAGCCCTGCGGGGGCTCGGGGGCGGGCGCGGGCTGCGGCGCGGGCTCAGGGGTGGGGGCGGCGGTATCCATGGCGAAACCTGGTCTCGTTGAAGTGTCCTTCCGGCACTAAGTAGCTTACGGATACCGGGAGTTCGCGACGCGGAGAGCCGTCGCAGTGAGGAGAAGACCGTGGCCGTTCAGCACTTCACGCCGCCGGGGCTGCTGCAGCCCGCCCCGTACCACCACGTGGCCGTCGGCACCGGCACGAAGCACGTGCACGTCAGCGGGCAGGTGGCGCGCCTGGCCGACGGCACCCCGGTCGCACCCGGCGACCTCGCCGGGCAGGTCGCGCAGGCGCTGCGGAACGCGGCCGTGGGACTCGCGGGCGCGGGGGCGTCGTTCGCGGACGTGCTGCGGCTGACGTTCTACGTGACGCGGTGGAGCCCGGAGCAGATCGGCGACTTCATGGCGGGTGTGGAGGCCGTCGCCGACGAGATCGGGTTGCCGCTCCCGATGCCTCCGGCCTCGCTGATCGGGGTGGAGTACCTCTTCGAGCCGGACGTACTCGTGGAGGTGGAGGCGACGGCGCTGCTGGACGAGACGGACCCGGATGCGGCAGTGCGGCGCCCCCGAGCCTGAACTCCGGGGCGCCGCACGCCGGTTGACGCCTACTGCTCCAGGGCCGCGACGCCAGCCCGGGCGAACTTCTCGTCGAGGTCGCCGGACGGGGCGCCCGCGACACCGATGCCCGCGATCGGGGCGTTCTTCGCGGTCACCGGGGCGCCACCGCCCAGGAACAGGGTGCCCGGGATGTCCTTCAGGTTCGGGGCCTGCTCCAGACGCTTGGCCAGCTCGGAGGTCGGGGCGTTCCAGGACACGGCGGTGTACGCCTTCTTCTCGGCCGACTCGTACGACTGCGGGCCCGCGCCGTCACCGCGCAGCGTCACGATCGTGTTGCCGTTGCGGTCGACCACCGCGACGGTCACCCGCTGGTTCTCCTTCTCCGCGGCGTCGAGCGCGGCCTGCGCGGCCTTCGTGGCGGCGTCGATCGTCAGATGCGTCGACTGCGTCGTGTTCGACGCCGCGGCCTCCGTCACGGCCGCGGCCGGCGCGGCGTCGGTCTCGGTCGCGTTGGCGGAGAGCACCCCGGCGGTCCCCGCGGCGACGGCGGCGGCGACGCCCGCGCCGATCAGGATCCGCGTACGGTGGGGCTTCTTCGCGTGCTTCAACGGGGTCTCCTCAAGGTGTCCGGGCAGGAAGGACGCGGGAGCCCCCGGCTGGGCGGCGTTCCCGCTCTGCCTCAGTCTCGGCAGCCCGCACGGCCGCGCCGTCGCCAACTCGGGTCCGTTCCGCCAGCCGTTCGGGGGTCCGCGGATCAACCGATCGGTCGATGCGCCGACGCCCACCCGCGCGGTGCGCAGCCTCGTACCGCCGTTAGTCTTCGCCGACACACGCACGCCGGGAGGGCATCACGCATGGCTGAGGAACCCGCCGAGGAACCCACCCAGGGACCCGCCGAGGAACCCGCTCAGGAACCTGTCGACCTGTTGCGGCTGGAGGGGGACGGCAGTTGCGTCGCCCTGCGGATCAGCGGAGCGACCGGGGGCGAGGGGCGGGGCGGGGGCCGGGCGCGGGCTCTTGTCGGAGAGTTCGTGGTCGAGACCGGGTTCGTCCGGGGGCGGCTCGCGACCTGGGTCTTCGCCACGGACCTGCAGACATGGCAGGAGGCCCTCGACGCGCTCGACGCCGGACACGACGTCGCCTGGCGGGAAGGACAGCGGGCCCCCGAACTCCGCATCGAGCGCGGCGAAGAGAGTGTCGGTGACGCGGGCAGGTGTCGGGTCTCCGTCCGGGACCCGGCCATGTCCCTGACGACGGTCACCGTCACCGTCCCCCTGCCGGACGCCTGGTTCGACGACGCGTACCGCCGGCTCGAACTCGTCCGCGAGACCTGGCCGTTGGACCAACCCGGAGCACACGCGGACCGCACCTGAGCAGCTCCGGACCACGCCTGGGCTCACCAGGACCGAGCAAGCCCGGGCACACCCATGCGCCTTGAGCGGTCGACGCCCTGGGAACCTACGCCCTCCCCCGCTACCCTCCGCGCATGATTCCGACCGTCGTGTGGGGCACCGGGAACATCGGGCGGGCCGTGATCCGTGCCGTCGTCGCGCACCCCCTGCTCGACCTCGTCGGGGTGCTCGTGCATGCCCCTGCGAAGGCCGGCCGGGACCGAATCCTTGATGGTCAGCCGGCCGCCGGCCGGCGCCAACGAGCCGGTGCGCGCGGGGCAGGCCGGCGCCCGTGTCCTCGCCGTCGGCGAAGGGCACGGCGTGGAGGTGGTCGGCCCCGCAGCGGTCGGCTCGGTGGCGGTCGGCAGCGTGGCGGGTCAGTTCTCTTCGTCGAAGCTCGCGAAGTAGGCCGCCGCCATGTCCTCCTCCCCGTGCCCCTGGTCCGCGGCGCGGTCGAAGCGGGCGGCCGCCGCCGCGGCGAGGTCGAGGCGTACGCCGTTCTCCTCGCCCGCCCGGACGATCAGGTGGGCGTCCTTCGCGGCGGTGGTGACGGCGAACTGGGCCGGGGTGAGCCGGTCTTCGAGGATCATCGCGGACTTGGAGCGCAGGTAGCCCATGTCCAGGGGTCCGCCGTCGATGGCGTCGAAGAAGTTCTGCGGGTCGACGTCGAGCGCCCGCGCCAGCGCCAGGACCTCGCCCACCGCGCCGGTGGCCGCGAGGACCCAGCTGTTGGCGACCAGCTTCAGGCGCGTCGCCGAACCGGCCGCGCCGTCCTCGCCGGTCCACACCGTGCGGGCGCCGACCGCGTCGAAGACCGGCGTCACCGCGCCGCGGTGCTCGGTCGGACCGGCCGCGAGGACGAGGAGCTGTCCGGCCTCGGCGGGCTGGCGGGTGCCGAGGACGGGGGCGTCGTAGAACGGCAGTCCGTGCTCGCGGGCGAAGGCGGCCAGGTCGGCGACGCCCTCGACGCCCGCGGTGGTCGACTGCACCCACGGCGTCCCGGGGCGCAGCGCGGGCGCGGCCTGCCGGATCACGTCGAGCGTCGCCGGACCGTCGTACAGCATGGTCAGCACCACGTCGGCGCCCTCGACTGCCTCGGCGGGGGTGTCGGCGACGCCGATGCCGTCGGCGGTGAGCGGCTCGGCCTTGGCGCGGCTGCGGTTCCAGGCGCGGACGGTGTGTCCGGCGCGGGCGAGGTTGCGGGCCATCGCGGCACCCATGATGCCGGTGCCCAGTACGGTCACGTTGATCTTGTCGGTCATGCCGACGAGTCTCCCCGGCGCGGAATCCGGATGCTCGGCGGGGTCGCTCAGTCGGCGGGGGCTCCGGTCGCGCGGCGCTGTCGGGAGCCGCCGGTCCGGCCGGTTCTGCCCTGCGCGGCGCGGAAGTCCGGGCTCTGCGTGGACAGTTCGCCGATCAGCTCGCGCAGCGCGCGGTGTCGGGGCGGCCGCCCTGGCCCTCCTCCTCCACCACCGCCGCACCACAGCCAGCCGCCTGAGCGGGAACGCGCGGAGGCGGCACCGGTTCCCTCCGGTGCCGCCTCTTCTGCGTACGCATCCGCAGGTCCCGCAGGACACGAGCCCTGCGTACGGCCAACAAGTTCCGCAGGACACGAGCCCTGCGTACGGGCCCGTGGGTCAGGAGCCCGACATCGGGCGGCCGAACACGGGGTCCTGGCCGGAGCGGGTGATGCCCACGGTCGGGCCGGTGAAGCTCACCGCGCCGGACGTGGTGACGCCGGAGGCGGAGCCGCGCAGGACCCACACCGCGCCGTCGTCGCTGTTCTCGCCGGACGCGCCCACGGCCAGGTCGGCGCGGCCGTCCCTGTTGTGGTCGGCGAGGTGGACGGCCCGGCCGAACAGGTCGGACGACTCGCCTGCGCCCGGCACGCCCGTGGTGCCCTGGTGGAAGGACTGGGCGCCGGTGGCCGTCACTCCGGACGAACCTCCGTACAGCACCCAGACGTTGCCGGTGTGCGAGGCGGAGCCGACGCTCTCGAAGAAGGCGCCGACCGCGAGGTCCGGGTAGTCGTCGCCGTCGACGTCGCCCGCGGCGAGGGTGCCGCCGAAGAGGTCGTCGTGTTCGTCCGCGCCGGGCACGCCCGCGGTGGCCTGGCTGAACACCTCGCTCCGGGAGGCGTCGAGGCCGGCCGCTCCGCCGGGGAAGACGGTGACGTAGCCGCCGTCCGCCGGCGTCGGGTCGAGGACGGCCGGGGAGTCGGTGCCGACGACCAGGTCGTCGTGCCCGTCGAGGTCGAAGTCGGCCGCGGCCAGGGCGCTCGCGTAGCCCTCGCCGACCTCGGCCTGGAAGGTCGGCCCGGTCGGGCCGCCCCGGTAGACGACGTTGCCGGTGGAGGACCCCACCGCCACGTCGTCCGTGCCGTCGCCGTCGAAGTCGCCCGCGGCCAGCCCGACGGCGCCCCTCGGGTAGGCGCCCGCCTCGATCTGCGCGTCGAAGCGGAGCTTCCCGGCCGCGCCGCCCGACTTGGTGAAGCCGCCCTTGAAGATCCACACGTCCTTGCCGGTGGAGCCGACGGCCAGGTCCGTCCGCCCGTCGCCGGTGAAGTCGCCGACGGCGAGGGACTGGCCGAACCGGTCGTGGCCCGAGCCGTTCGGGTCGCTGAGCGTCGTACCGCCCGACAGGCCGGACGAGCTGCCCCACAGGACCGTGACCGCACCGCCGTCCGCGTCCCCGTCGACGTCCTCCAGCGGCGTGCCCACGACGAGGTCGCCGTAGCCGTCGCCGTTCAGGTCGCCGTGCGCGAGTTCGGTGCCGAACCGGTCCTCCGTCTCCGACGCCCCCGGCACTCCCGAGGAACTCTGCGACGTGATCTTCTTGCGCGCGGCGCTGATCCCGCCGGACGAGCCGTAGTTGACGACCACGGCGCCGGCCTTCGCCTTGCTGTTCGCGACGGCGCCCGTGGCTCCGGTCGCCAGGTCGCGGTAGCCGTCGCCGTTGAAGTCGTCGGCGAGGCCGGAGGGTGCTGCGCTCGCGTCACCGGGCAGAGCGACGAACAGGCCGCCGCCCAGAGCCGCGGCGACGACCACGGCTCCGAGGACGGCGAGGCGACGGGAGCGTTTGTGGCGGGACATGACGTCCTTTCCGTGGGACAGAGGAGAAGGGGGGGTGCGGAGGAGACCTCTGAGACCACGGAAAGGTTGTACAAGGTTGTACGGGGCCACAGGCCACGCCGTACGGGCGGGCGCGGGCTCAGCCCATGTGCGGATAGTCGATGCCGACGGGTGCGTCCCAGGTCTCCTTGATGGCCCGCGGACTGGTCCAGCGCTGGATGTTCATCAGGGACCCGGCCTTGTCGTTGGTGCCGGAGGCCCGGCTGCCGCCGAAGGGCTGGCGGGACACGATCGAGCCGGTGGGCTTGTCGTTGACGTAGAAGTTCCCGGCCGCGCCGCGCAGTTTGCGGTGCGCGAGGTCGATCGCGGTGCGGTCCGTGGCGAAGACGGCGCCGGTCAGGGCGTACGGGCTGGAGGAGTCGACCACGTCGAGGATCTCGGCGTACTTGGCGTCCTCGTAGACGTGCACGGCGATGATCGGGCCGAAGTACTCGGTGGTGAACACCTCGTCGGCCGGGTCGTCGCAGACCAGGACGGTCGGGTCGACGAAGTACCCGGTCGAGTCGTCGCAGCCGCCGCCGGCCAGGACCTCGATGGAGCCGGTGCGGGCCGCGCGGTCCAGGGCCGCCTTGTGCTTGGCGAAGGCGCGGGCGTCGATGACGGCACCGCCGAAGAACGAGAAGTCGCTGACGTCGCCGTACCGGACGGTGCGGGTCAGGTCGGCCAGCTCGTCCCGCAGGCCGCCCTCCCAGAGCGAACGCGGCACGTACGCGCGGGACGCCGCCGAACACTTCTGGCCCTGGTACTCGAAGGCGCCGCGGGCGAACGCGGTGGCCAGCGGGGCCGGGTGGGCGGAGGGGTGCACGACGATGAAGTCCTTGCCGCCGGTCTCGCCGACGATGCGCGGATAGCTGCGGTACCGGTCCAGGTTGTCGCCGATGGTGCGCCACAGCTTCTTGAACGTGCCGGTGGAGCCGGTGAAGTGCAGTCCGGCGAAGCCCGGGTCGGCGAGGGCCACTTCGCTGACGGCGCGGCCGTCGCCGGTGACGAGGTTGATCACGCCGTCGGGCAGCCCGGCCGCCTCCAGGAGCCGCATCGTGAAGTGCGCGGCGAGCTGCTGCGAAGGCGTCGGCTTCCACACCACCGTGTTGCCCATGAGGGCGGGGGCGGTGGGCAGGTTGCCGGCGATGGCGGTGAAGTTGAACGGGGTGATCGCGGTGACGAAGCCGTCCAGGGGGCGGTAGTCCATCCGGTTCCACTCGCCGGGGACCGAGCGCGGCTGCTCGGCGATGATCCGGCGGGCGTAGTGCACGTTGAACCGCAGGAAGTCGATGAGTTCGCAGGCCGCGTCGATCTCGGCCTGCTGCACCGACTTGGACTGGCCCAGGATCGTCGCGGCGTTGATGGTGTCCCGCCACGGGCCGGAGAGCAGCTCGGCGGCGCGGAGCAGGATCGCGGCCCGGTCGTCGAAGGACAGGGCGGCCCAGTCGGGGGCGGCGTCCTTGGCCGCCTGCACGGCGTCCGCCACGTCCTGGGAGGTGGCCTGCGCGGCGGTGCCTAGGACGTGCCGGTGGTCGTGCGGCTGCACGACGTCGAACGGCTCGCCGTCGCCGCGCCGTTGCACGCCGCCGATGGTCTGGGTGAGGTCGACGCGCTCGGACTTCAGCTGCGCGATCCGCTCCTGCAGCGACTCCCGCTCCGCCGAGCCGGGTGCGTAGGCCTTGACGGGTTCGTTGTGGGGCTCCGGTACCGAGGTGATGGCATCCATGGGGCTCCTCCTTGGGACGGTCGTCCGGCAGCCGACAGTCCAAGGATGCCCCGGGAGGCGGTGGCGTGTAGGGCCCCGGGCGGGCCGACATCCGCCGTGCGGTGAGCAGTTCAGCCGCGCAGCACGTAATGAAAAGGTCAAGGTTCCGTCTCGTACGACGAACATCGGAATAGTCGCCCGAGGAAACAGGTTCGAGGTGCACGTAACCGGCTCAGCCTTCCGCATCCGCCCGCGACCGCCCCCGGAGGCCCCGCTTCATGTCCCGCCCGACGACCTCGTCCCGCCGCACCGGCGGTGTCGTCCCCGTCCTCGCCTTCACCGGCATCGTCGTCGCCGTCATGCAGACCCTGCTGGTCCCGGTCATCAAGGACCTGCCGGAGCTCCTCGACACCGCGCCCGCCGACGCCACCTGGGTGCTGACGGCCACCCTTCTCGCCGGTGCCGTCGCCACCCCGATCATGGGGCGGCTCGGCGACCTCGCGGGCAAGCGCCGGATGCTGCTCGCCAGCCTCGCGATCATGGTCGTCGGCTCGCTGATCTGCGGGTTCACGGACCAGCTGCTCGTGATGATCGCCGGGCGGGCCCTGCAGGGCTTCGCGATGGGCGCGATCCCGCTCGGCATCGGCCTGATGCGGGACATGCTGCCGCCGGAGAAGCTCGGCTCCGCGATGGCCCTGATGTCGTCCTCGATCGGCGTCGGCGGCGGTCTGGCGCTGCCGCTGGCCGCGCTCGTCGCCCAGCACGCCGACTGGCACACCCTGTTCTTCGGCGCGGCCGGCCTCGGCGTCCTCGCGATCGGCCTGACCCTGGCCGTCGTCCCGGAGAGCCCGCTGCGCGCCCCCGGGCGGTTCGACCTCGCGGGCGCCCTCGGCCTCTCGCTCGGCCTGGTCCTGCTGCTCCTGCCGATCACCAAGGGCAGCGACTGGGGCTGGGGCTCGGGCACCACCCTCGGCCTGTTCGCGGCGGCCGTCGTCGTGCTCGTCGGCTGGGGCGCGATGGAGCTGCGCCGCACGGCCCCGCTGGTCGACCTGCGCACCAGCGCACGCCGCGAGGTGCTGCTCACCAATCTCGCCTCGATCATGGTCGGCGTCGCGTTCTACGCGATCTCCCTGGTCCTGCCCCAGCTGCTGCAGCTGCCGACGGCCACCGGGTACGGGCTCGGCCAGTCCATGGTCGTCGCGGGCCTGTGCGTGGCGCCGCTCGGCCTGACCATGATGTTCACCGCCCCCGTGTACGCCCGCCTGTCGGCCCGCTTCGGCCCGAAGGTCACGCTGATCCTCGGCATGCTGATCATCGCCGTCGGCTACGGGGCGGGGCTCGGCCTGATGAACGCGGCCTGGCAGACCGTCGTCGTCTCGGTGGTGATCGGCGCCGGCATCGGCCTCGCCTACTCCTCGCTCCCGGCGCTGATCATCGGCGCGGTCGACCCGTCCGAGACGGGCGCGGCCAACGGGCTCAACACCCTGATGCGCTCCATCGGTACGTCGGTGTCCTCGGCCGTGATCGGCATGGTCCTGGCGAACACCGCGGACCACGTCGGCGGCGTCGCGATCCCCACGATGCACGGCTTCCGGATCTCGTTCCTGATCGCGACCGGCGCGGTCGCCGTCGGCGTGCTGCTCGCCGTGTTCCTGCCGGGCCGCCGCACCGAACGGCTGCAGCTGCGCGCCAGCAGCGAGGAGGACGCCGCCCTGGCCCGCGCCGAGGAGGCGCTCGCCGCGTTCCGCGGCCGGGTGCTGGACCGGAGCGGCGCCCCGCTGCCGCACGCCAAGGTCACCCTGGTCGACAGCCGCGGCCGCCAGGCGGGCGCGGCCCTCACCGGCCCCGACGGCGCCTACACGCTCACGGTCCCGGCCGGCGGCTCGTACATCCTCGCCGCGACGGCCCCGGGCCACGCGCCGCGCGCCACGTCGGCCCTGCACGACGGCGAACAGCGGCCCGTCGCCGTCGACTTGGCGCTGGAGGGCGCTGCGGGGGCGGCTGCTCGTACGTCCTAGAGTGAGGGCGGTCCTGAAACAGCAAGGAAATGGGGAACCAGTGGTCGACATGGCAGCCGCGGCGCGCAAGGTCTTCGACCGGTACGACGTCGACGGGGACGGGCAGCTGACGGCCGAGGAGTACCGGCAGGTCGTCGCGGAGCTCGGCGAGCCCGGCGTCACCGTCGAGGCCGCGCAGGAGCTGATCGACGCCATCGACACCGACGGTGACCGGAAGGTCTCGTTCGACGAGTTCCGGGCCTCGATGGGTCTCTGACCCCACACCACCGCCGGTGCCCCCGGAACGCACGTTCCGGGGGCACCGGCGTAGGGGTGGGCGGGGCCTAGCTCCGGTACGTCTCGAGGAGCCGGAGCCACACCTCGCTGATCGTCGGGTACGCCGGGACCGCGTGCCAGAGGCGTTCCAGCGGGACCTCGCCCGCGACCGCGATCGTCGCCGCCTGCAACATCTCGCCCGCGCCGGGGCCGACGAAGGTGACACCGAGCAGGATCTCGCGGTCGAGGTCGACGACCATGCGGGCGCGGCCCGTGTAGCCGTCGGCGTACAGGCCGGCGCCGGCGACCGAGGCCATGTCGTAGTCGACGGCACGCACCCGGTACCCCATCGCCTCGGCCTCGGCGGCGGAGAGGCCGACGGCGGCGACCTCCGGGTCGGTGAAGACGACCTGCGGTACGGCAGCGTGGTCGGCGGTGGCCGCGTGGGCGCCCCAGCGGTCGGTCTCCAGGATCGGCGTGCCGGCCGCGCGGGCGGCGATCGCGGCGCCGGCGATCCGGGCCTGGTACTTGCCCTGGTGCGTGAGGAGCGCCCGGTGGTTGACGTCGCCGACGCCGTACAGCCAGCTGCTGCCCTCGACCCGGCAGCTGTCGTCGACGCTCAGCCAGCCGCCGTCCTCCAGGCCGACCGTCTCCAGGCCGATGCCCGCGGTGCGCGGGGCACGGCCGGTGGCGAAGAGAACCTCGTCGGCCTCGGCCTTGAAGCCGTCGTCCAGGGTGAGGGTGACGGTCGCGCCGTCGCGGGTCACCGACGTGACGGAGACGCCGGTGCGGACCTCGGCGCCCGCCTCGCGCAGCGCGTCCGCGACCAGCTCGCCCGCGAACGGCTCCATACGGGGCAGCAGGCCCTCGCCGCGTACGAGCATCGTGACCTGGGAGCCGAGGCCCTGCCAGGCCGTGGCCATCTCGGTGCCGACGACGCCGCCGCCGACCACCGCGAGCCGCGGCGGCACCGCCCGCGAGCTGGTCGCCTCCCGGCTGGTCCAGGCGCGGGCGCCGGGCAGCCCCGGCAGGTCGGGCAGGACGGCCCGGCTGCCGGTGCAGACGACGACCGCGTGCCGGGCCTTCAGGGTGTGGTGCTCGCCCTCGGACGAGACGACCTTGACCTGCTTCGGGCCGTCGAGCCGCCCCTCGCCCCGGTAGAGGCGCACGCCGATGGAGTCGAGCCAGGCCACCTGGCCGTCGTCCTTCCAGTCGCTCGCGTACGTGTCCCGGTGGGCCAGGACCGCGTTCGCGTCGAGGGGGCCCTGCACGGCCTGGCGCAGGCCCGGCACGCGGCGGGAGTCCGCGCGCGCGATGACGGGGCGCAGCAGTGCCTTGCTCGGCATGCACGCCCAATAGGAGCATTCGCCGCCGACGAGTTCGCTCTCCACGATCGCGGTGCTGAGGCCCGCCGCCCGGGTGCGGTCGGCGACGTTCTCGCCGACCGGGCCCGCGCCCAGGACGACGACGTCGTACTCGGTGGCTGCTGTTGCGTGTGGCTGTCCCATGGACGCCAGTCTTCCCGTATGTGTGCGAGCGGGCCACAGGGGCAGGGGCATCGGTGTCCCGCGTTCCGGGGGCCCTCCGGGCCAGGAATAGGGAGCTGACCCGCACCGTTGTGCGGGCAGTACGACGCATCCGACCGCGAAGAGGTAGGTCAACTTGAGCACCCGGGAACTCACCAAGGAGAACTTCGACGAGATCGTGACGGAGAACGATTTCGTCCTCATCGACTTCTGGGCGTCCTGGTGCGGTCCTTGCCGCCAGTTCGGCCCGGTCTACGAGGGTGCGTCCGAGCGTCACCCGGACCTCGTCTTCGGCAAGGTCGACACCGAGGCGCAGCCGGAGCTGGCGCAGGCCTTCGGCATCCAGTCGATCCCGACCCTCGCGATCATCCGCGACAAGGTCGCGATCTTCGCCCAGCCCGGCGCGCTGCCCGAGGAGGCCCTGGAGGACGTGATCGGCCAGGCCAGGAACCTCGACATGGACGAGGTGCGCAAGCAGATCGCCCAGGAGCAGGCCCAGCAGGGTCAGGCGCAGCCGGGCGGCGCGCCCGAGGCCTGAAGCGCCCCGCCGAGCGAAGCTCCCCCCGCATGCCGGGTCCGGATCGTCCGGGCCCGGCATGCGTGCGTACGGGGCCGGGCGCGCTCAGAACGGGTACGTCGCCGCGTCCCCCCGGACCGTCGTCCAGCGCAGCTCCGTGAACGCCTCCAGGTTGGCCTCGCCGCCGAACCGCGCGCCCGTGCCGGAGGCCGCGATGCCGCCGAAGGGGGCGACGGCCTCGTCGTTGACCGTCTGGTCGTTGATGTGCGCGATGCCGGTGGGGATGCGGTCGGCGAGGGCCAGGCCGCGCGCGGTGTCGCGGGTGACGATGCCGAGGGAGAGTCCGTACGGGCTCGCCGCGGCGAGGGCGGCGGCCTCGTCCTCGTCGCGGAAGGCGCGGACGGGCGCGACGGGCCCGAAGACCTCCTCGCGGTACGCGGGGGTGTCGTCGTCGACGTCGGCGAGGACCGTCGGCCGGTAGCAGAGGCCGACGTGGCTGCCGCCCGCGGCGAGCCGGGCGCCGCTCGCCGTGGACGACTCGACGAGGCCGTGCACCTTGGCGAGCTGCCCCTGGTCGATGAGCGGGCCGAGGTGCACGGGGTCGCGGTGCGGGTCGCCGACCGCGAGGGTGTCGGCCTTGGCTGCGAGGCGCTCCACGTACTCGTCGTAGAGCGAGGCGTGCACGAGGTGGCGGCCGGTCGTCATGCAGATCTGGCCCTGGTGGAAGAACGAGCCCCAGGCGGCCGTGGAGATCACCGCGTCGAGGTCGGCGTCCGCGAGGACGAGGAGGGCCGAGTTGCCGCCCAACTCCAGGTGCGCGCGCTTGAGATGGCGGCCCGCGGCCTCGCCGACGGCACGCCCCGCGGCGGTCGAGCCGGTGAACGAGATGACGGGGACGCGCGGGTCGGCGACGAGGGCCTGGCCGGTCGCGGCGCCGCCGGGCAGCACGTGCAGCAGCCCCTCGGGCAGTCCGGCCTCGGCGAACACCGCGCCGAGCGCGAGGCCGCCGCAGACCGCGGTGCGCGGGTCGGGCTTGAGGAGCACGGCGTTGCCGAGGGCCAGGGCGGGGGCGACGGAGCGGATGGAGAGGATCAGCGGGGCGTTGAACGGGGCGATGACGCCGGTCACGCCGACCGGAACGCGCCGCGTGTACGACAGGCGCGGGGCCTCGCTGGGCAGCACCTGACCGGTGGGCCGGGAGGCGAGCGCGGCGGCCTCGTAGCACTCCTGGGCGGCGACGTGCAGCTCGAAGTCGGCCTTGCCGGGGACCGATCCGGACTCGCGGACGAGCCAGGCGCGCAGCTCGTCGGCGTGCGCGGCGAACAGGTCGCCGGCCCGGCGCAGCACGGCCGCGCGCTCGAAGTGCGGTATCGCCGCCCAGGCGCGCTGCGCCGCCTCGGCCGCCTCGGCGGCGGCCGTGACGTCGTCGCCGTCGGCGAGGCCGACCGTGCCGAGCTCCTCACCCGTCGCCGGTTCCGTGACGGTGTGCTCACCGCCGTGCAGCGTGTACGGCTGCCAGGTCTTCGGGTCGAGGAGGGGCATGCCGGGGTCTCCGTTTCGACGGGTACGGGGTACCAGGTACGGGGTAATGGGCGTACCAGGGCGGGCGGTTGCGGGGCAACGGGTACGCCGTAGATAGTTCAGCGCGCAACATCCTAGCGACGGGGTACGGGGGCGGGGCGGCCCCCCGAACGCCACGATTCGGCCGCCCAACTCCGGCGGGGGCAGGGCTGGTCACCGGCCCCGGGCCAGGGCGGGTTGCTCCGCGCGGGACTCACCCCAGGCCGGGACGCGAGCGAGCCACCCGAGACGTTTTCGCGGGGCACACGCCCAGGCCCGGACGGAAGCGGAGCGACCACGGGACCTCCTCATGGGGCGGATCCAACTCACGTACGGAGAGAGCTGGTTGCCGCCCCAGACCAGGCGGCGGGAGCGGGATCACTCAGGAACCTCCTCGCGGGGACCCGCCGGGCCCGGACGACAGCGGGGCCGCCCGGGCCCGGCTCGCGAGGCGGACTCCCGCACGGAGAGAGCTGGTTGTCGTCCGAGGCCAAGGCAGGAGCGGGGCCACCTGCCCCCTAGCGGGGCACGCACCCCTGGCCCGGACGGAAGCGGAGCCACCCTGGGGCCTGCTCGTGGGGCGCGACCAACCCCCGTAGAGAAAGGGCTAGTTGTCATCCCGGGGTCAATGCGCGGGCGGAGCCGACCAGAACCTCTTCGGAGCCCCCCCGGCCCAGGCGGAAGCGAAGCCGCCCGGCACCCCCTCGCGGGACAGCCCAACGCCTGCGCGGGAAGGCCCAGTCACACCCCCGCCCGGCGCGGAAGCGGACCCCCCTGAGCCTCCTCGCGGGGCGAGACCAACTCCCACACGGAAAGAGCTGGTTGCCATCCGAGGCCAAGGCGGGAGCGGGGCCACCCGCCCCCTCGCGGGGCACGCACCCTGGCCCGGACGGAAACGGAGCCACCCCGGGCCTGCCAGTAAGGCGAGACCAACCCCCGTAGAGAAAGGGCCAGTTGTCGCCCCGGGGCCAAGACGCGAGCGGAGCAGACCAGGACCTCTTCGGGGCGCGCACCCAGGCCCAGGCGGAAGCGGAGCCGCCCGGGACGCCCTCGCAGGGCAGCCCACCGCCTGCTCGTGGGGTCCAAGTCACCGAACCAGGCCCGGGGAGGAAGCGGAGCCGCCCGCTGCCTCCTCGGGGCGCGCACCCAGGCCCGGGCGGGAGCTGAGCTGCCCAAGGCCTCCTCGCGGGGCGGGCCCAGCCCCGTACGGGAAGTAGCGGTTGCCGTTCCGGGCCCCGGGTGGGAGCTGAGTCGTCCTGTGGCCTTTCGCTGGGGCGCGCCCCAACTCCTGCACAAGCGACCGCAGTCAGCGTTCCAGGACCAGTGCGATGCCCTGGCCGACGCCGATGCACAGGGCTGCGAGGCCCGTGCCCGAGCCGGCTGCGGCGAGTTGGTGGGCCACCGAGCCGGCGAGGCGGGCGCCGGACGCGCCGAGCGGGTGGCCGAGGGCGATGGCGCCGCCGCGCGGGTTGACCTTCTCCGGGTCGAGCTCCGGCCACTCGGCGAGGCAGCCGAGGGCCTGCGCGGCGAAGGCCTCGTTCAGCTCGAAGGTGGTGAGGTCGGCGAAGCCGCGGCCCGCCTTGTCGAGGGCCCGCCGCACCGCCTCGACCGGGCCGAGGCCGAAGAGCTGCGGTTCGATGCCGGTGACGGCGGACGCGCCGATCCTGGCGAGGGGTTCGCGGCCGGTGGCGCGCAGCCCCTCCTCGTCGACCAGGAGCAGCGCGGCCGCGCCGTCGTTGAGCGGCGAGGCGTTGCCCGCCGTGACGGTGCCGCCGTCCTTGCGGAAGGACGGCTTCAGCTTGGCGAGGGCCTCCAGGGAGGTGCTGTCGCGGATGCATTCGTCACGGGTCAGGTCCACGCCCTCGTACGGCACGACCTCGGCGTCGTACGCGCCCGCGGCCCACGCCTCGGCGGCCTTGCGGTGGCTGGCGAGAGCGAACGCGTCCTGCTCCTCGCGGCCCACCTTGTGCTTGTCGGCGACGAGTTCGGCGCCCTCGCCGAGCGCGACGGTCCACTCGGCGGGCATCCGCGGGTTGGTCATGCGCCAGCCGAGGGTGGTCGACCACATCTGCTGGTGGCCCGCGGGGAAGGCCCGTTCGGGCTTCTGCAGCACCCACGGGGCGCGGGACATGGACTCGACGCCGCCCGCGATCGCCACGGAGGCGTCGCCGAGCGCGATCGCGCGGGCCGCCTGCACGACGGCCTCCAGACCGGAGCCGCAGAGCCGGTTGACGGTCACACCCGGCACGCTCACCGGGAGCCCGGCGAGCAGCACGGCCATACGGGCCACGTCCCGGTTGTCCTCGCCCGCGCCGTTGGCGTCGCCGAACACCACGTCGTCGATGCGCGCCGGGTCGAGGTCCGGGGTGCGGTCGACGAGGGCCCGCACGACGTGCGCGGCCAGGTCGTCCGGGCGCACGGAGGCGAGGGCGCCGCCGAACTTTCCGATGGGGGTGCGGACGGCGTCGACGACGTACACGTCGCGCACTGCGGGCCTGCTCATCCCTGCTCCTTGGGTTCGTGCGTACCGGCTCTTGTGCTCGCGAGGGTCTCTCAGGTGGATTCTCTCCGGACCGCCTCGACGCCGAGAAGGCGGTGCACCTCCGGGGCGCCCGCGGGGTCGCGGACCACGCGGTCGACCAGTTCCGCGAGCCGCTGCCCCGAGGGGAGTTCCATGCGGACGGTGCTGAGGCGGGGCCGCAGGAGCCGGCCGAGCAGCAGGTCGTCGGCGCCCATCAGGGCCGTGTCGCCGGGCACGTCCACGCCGGCGTCCTGCAGGGCGCGGAGCAGCAGCATGGCGTACTCGTCGTTGTACGCGAACACCGCGTCGAGCCCCAACTCCCGCCAGCGCCCGGCGAGTTCGACTGCGGACTGCTCGTCGTAGCCGAGGTCGAGGGGGACGACGCGGGCGTCCGGGCGGGCCTCGGCGGCGGCGCGGACGCCCGCGAGGCGGGGCGCGGAGAACGTCCGGTAGCCGGGTTCGCTCGGCACGACCACGCCGATGCGGGTGCTGCCCCGGCCGAGGAGGTGCTCGGCGGCGCAGCGGCCGACGGCGCGCTGGTCCATGAGCAGCGCGTGCGCCCCTTCGACGCGCTGCGGCCCGAGCGTCACGACGGCCTTCGCGCCGGAGCGGGCGAGGACGTGCACGCCGCGCGGCGTCAGCGTGCCGTCGCCGGGCGCGAGGACGGCGACGGGGCGCAGCTCGGCCCAGGCGCGGGCCGCGTCGTCGCCGCTCATGCCGAGGCTGCCGAACTGCACGACGGTGTAGTCGAGCCGGCGCAGCGCCCACTGCAGTTCGCTGAAGAGGTGGCTGTAGAGCCCGCCGACGGGCATGGCCGGCGCGGGCATCAGGACCATCCGGCTGTGCCCGGCCCGCAGACTCCGCGCGGCCGCGTGCGGCACGTACCCGAGCTCGTCGGCCGCCGCCCGCACCCTGCGCCGCGTCGGCTCGCTGATCCGGACGGAGCCGGCGTTGTTCAGGACGTACGAGACGGTGGCGCGGGAGACTCCGGCGAGGCGGGCGACGTCGGCGCTGGTCGGGGTGGACACGCGGGCCGGGCCCGGCGGTCCGGGCGGACTGTCGCGCCGCCGCGCGCGCTCCGCGTCCCGGTGTGCAGGCTGCTCCGGTATGTGCCCCATGACGCCCGCATCCTTGCAGACGCGCCACGGCCGCCCGCGACGGGGTCCCCGCTCGCGCGCACCCCCAACTCCCTTCCCTGCATACCGATTTCGGCCCCACGCCGCTACCGTTCGGGCATACGAACGAGTAACGGAGAGGTGCCCCCCACATGAGTCCCGTACCGCCCGTACCGCCCGTACCGCCGAACGCCTCCGTGCCCGCCTACCGTTCCGCGGGGCTCGCGCACAGCGCGCGGGCGCTCGCCGACGGGGACGTGTCGTCGCGTGCGCTCGTGGAGCGCGCCCTCGCCCGGATCGAGGCCACGCAGCCGACCCTCAACGCGTTCCGGGTGCTGCGCGCCGAGGCCGCGCTCGCCGAGGCCGAGGACGCCGACGCCCGCCTCGCCGCGGGCGAACGCCTCCCGCTGCTCGGCGTGCCGGTGGCGGTCAAGGACGACATGGACGTGGCGGGCGCCCCGACCGCGTTCGGCTGCCGCGGCGACTTCCCGGTGCGGACCGCGGACGCGGAGGCGGTACGGCGGCTGCGCGCGGCGGGCGCGATCGTCGTGGGCAAGGCCAACGCGTGCGAGCTGGGGCAGTGGCCGGTCACCGAGGGGCCCGCGTTCGGCGACACCCGCAACCCGTGGAACACCCGGCACACGCCCGGCGGTTCGTCCGGCGGCTCGGCGGCGGCGGTCGCGGCGGGGCTCGTACCGGCGGCGCTCGGCTCGGACGGGGCGGGCTCGGTGCGCATCCCCGCCGCGTGGACGCATCTGGTCGGCGTCAAGCCGCAGCGCGGCCGGATCTCGACCTGGCCGCACCCGGAGGCGTTCCAGGGGATCACCGTGAACGGCCCGCTGGCCAGGACCGTCGAGGACGCGGCGCTGCTCCTCGACTGCGCGAGCGGCAGCCACGAGGGCGATCTGCACCGGCCGCCCGCGCTCCGCCTGAGCGAGGCCGTCGGCCGCGACCCGGGCCGGCTGCGCATCGCCCTGTCGACCCGGATGCCGTTCACGGCCACCCCGAAGAAGCTGGACCCGGCCGTACGGGCGGCGGTCTACGGCCTCGCGGACCGGCTCGCCGAGCTCGGCCACCGCGTCGAGGAGGCGGACCCCGCGTACGGCCCGATCGGTCTGACCTTCGTGCCGCGCGCGACGGCCGGGATCGCCGAGTGGGCCGACCGCGTGCCGGACCCGGCGCTGCTCGACCCGCGCACCCGGGACGCGGCCCGGCTCGGCCGCGCGCTCGGCGGTGCGCCGCTGCGCTGGGCCCGCCGCGCCGAGGCCGCACTGCACCGCCGGGTGGGCGCGGTGTTCCGCCGCTACGACGTGGTGCTCGCGCCGACCACGGCCACTCCCCCGCCCCGTGTCGGCGCCCTCGCGGGCCTGAACGGGTTCGCCACGGACCGGGCGATGATCGCGGCCTGCCCGTACGCGTGGCCGTGGAACGTCCTCGGCTGGCCCGCCGTCAACGTCCCCGCGGCCCTCACCCCCGGCCGCCTCCCGGTCGGCGCCCAACTCCTGGGCCCCGCCCACAGCGAACCCGTCCTCATCTCCCTCGCCTTCCAACTGGAGGACGACCAGCGGTGGTTCGAGCGGTGGCCCGCCGCATCCGAGGCATGACGGCGGTTCCCCCGACGGTGCGGGTTTCGGACCGGGCCGAAAGCTCTTCGGACGGGTGCGGGGCGGCTGCCACGGTCGTCACCGGAACGACCGACCGACCACCAACCGCATTTCGGGGGAATCATGTTCATCAGCACACGCTCCGTCAGGACCGCGTTCGTCGGCGTCGGCAGCGCCGCACTGCTCGCCACCGGGGGCGCCGCCGCTGTCTCGGCCACACCCGCACAGGACACGACCAGCACCGTCGCCGCCGCCAAGAAGCGGGTCAGCTCCGCCGAGTCGGAGAGCTGGGGCTACGGCAAGGTCGAGTGGACGTACATCAAGGGGCACCGCGGCACCTTCTCCAACATCGACTCCTACGCGAAGGACAAGAGCTGCGACGGCAAGGAGGTCTACGTCCAGCTGCACGCCAGGACCACCGACGGCACCACGTACAAGGTCGGCCTGGCCCAGGACGACTGGTGCTCCAACGGGGGCGACCACTACAACAACCGGACCTGGAAGATCGGCAAGAACGTCAAGTGGGCCCGCGCCGTCGTGTGCAAGAACGAATGGGGCCCCAACAACACCTGCAAGGCGGGCAACAAGAAGTACTACCCCTGGTGATCCGCACACCACGGACGTGAACAGGCCCGGGCGCGCGTCGGTGCGCGCCCGGGCCGAACCGCGTCCGCAGGCCTCAGTCCGTGTCCGTCGCCGCCAGGACCGTCAGGCGGTGGCCGTCGTCCGTGTGGGCGAGGAGGCCCAGGTCCCAGGCGACCTGTTCGAACCAGGGGGCGTCGGACTCGAAGGCGTACCACGTGGAGGCACGAACACGGGCCTCCGTCTCCTCGAAACCGGCGGTCTCCGGCACGCCCGCGAGCGCGGCCAGGGAACGCCACGCGTCGAGCCGGCCGTACGCGCCCCAGCCGCCGTAGTTGTACGCGCCGCCCTGGGACGCGGCGGCGAACAGCACACGCCAGGCGTGGTCCGGCGGGACGGCGGTGACGGTGAGCGCGGGCCGACGCCCCTCGTGCGCGGCGAGGCAGTCGAGGCCGAGGGAGCGGAGCGCGGCGGGCACGGCGGCCTCGGCGAGGGGCTCGTCGAAGAGGAACTCCCGTGCTTCGACGCGGCCGTTGGACTCCTCCGTCCAGTTCCGCACGGCCGCGCCGACGCCCCGCTCCACGGCCTCGGTCGTCGTCTCCACGGCGGCCACGGCGTCTGCCGCGCCCCGGGCATCCGTCGTACGGGCGGCGGCGAGCACCCGCCCTTCCTTGGCAGGGCCGTACGGCATGCCCCAGCTGCTGCCCGTCGCGCCGTGCCGGGGCAGGTCCGCGTGGGCCTCCAGGTCGGAGCGGGTCAGCGGCAGGCGGCGCAGCGGGTGGTGGAGCCAGTGCCGGGAGGTCGCCCAGGCCGCGATGCGCGGGATGCCCGCCACCGGCACGCCCCGGAGCACCAGTTCGTGGACGAGGCAGGCCCGCAGCTCCTCCGACGCCCGCTCGGTGAACGCGGCGGCGAGGTGCTCGGGCGGCTGCTCGGACGCCAGCATGGACGCGGTCGTACGGTCCAGACCGCGCCGCGCGACCTTCGGCAGGGCGACGAGGCGCAGGGCCTGGACGACGTTCTCCCGCCCGGGCGTGGTCGCGAGCCGCCGCAGCACGTGGTCGAAGACGCTGCGGTACGGCCAGGACTGCCGCTCCGGCCCCCACAACTCCCCCAGGGCGCACCCGAGTTGCCCGAGGAACTGCACGTCGCCACGCGCGTGCGCCTCGTCCACGACCGCGTACACCGGGTTCACGTCCCGCGCTTCGGGCAGCCCGTCGAGAACCTCCCGCACCCGTGCATCCACCGCCCCGCCCCCTGCTCCCTGCCTCACGCAGGCAGAAACGGGCTCGGCGCTCCGTGCCAAGAGATGCGCAGGATGTCACGGGCACGGGTGGCTGCAACAAAGAGCTGGTTGCGGCTCTTCCTCAGCTCGCGTTCGTAGCGCTTGGGATCCCTCTTCTCGTACTTCTCGACGACCGAGCTGCGGGGTAGGACTCCCTCGCTCGCACCGACCACCGCAAGTTTCTGATACTCAAGTCCCTTGAAGCGATGCATGGTTCCGATGTGAACCTCGCCGTCGCCCTGCGGACCGTCCTTGGTGAGGGTGGCGGTGGTGATGCCGTGCTTCCTCTCCAGGTCGGCCACGACCCGGCCAGCCATGTCTCCGTCGACCACGCAGACGGCCATGGCACCACGTGGGTCGCGGACGGTGCCGTCCTCGGTGGGCTGAACGATCTCCTCGCGCCAGCTTTTCAGCGCCGCGGCGAGCTGACCGATCTCGTCGTCCCAATCGACACAGGAGACAAGTTCTGGTTCGGGGCCCCGCAGCAGCGAGTGGTAGCCGTCCAGGTTGTCGGTGCCGTCGTCGAGATCGTCGTATGTGGTGTCGCCGACGACCATGGCAGCCTTGTGGAGAATCTCCTGCGTGGTGCGGTAGCTGAGCGTCAGCTTCGAGGATCGACCGCGGATGTTGATGCCGACGGTGGACAGGGTGACTTGGCGGTCGTAAATGCGCTGGTGGGTGTCGCCCGCGATGAACAAGTCGTCGGGTCCCTGGGCCACCATCGCGCGCAGCATCTTCCAGTGGGCCGGGCTGAGATCCTGGGCCTCGTCGACGACGATGTGTCGGTAGCGGTGCTGCAGGTAGCGCATGCCCGAACTCTTGGCATCGAGGTGAATCAGGTCGCCGCCGCCGACCTCTTCCTTACGCTCGGCACGGCGCTGGATCTTACGGGCGCGGTCCATTTCATAGCGCGCCGCGCGCTCGGCGGCCTGGGCCCAGGTCTCGCGGCTGCTGCCGTTCAGGCGCAGGGTGAGCTGATCGAGAATTTTCCAGACGACAGCTCGTTCTGGTCGCGTCAGAGCCTTTCCCATGCCGGCCCGGCGAGCCTTGAAGTAGTCCTGGCGGGTGGCCAGGGACTGGCCGAGGACGATCTGTTCCCACTCGTCCAGGAGAAACTCCGCGTCCCAGCGCTGCTCGTCGTACTCGAAGAGGATCTCGCGCAGGACTTCCAAAGCATTTTCGTCGGTGGTGAGGGAGCGCAGGGAGCCAGGGGCGGTGTTCTCGTTCAGGACACCCTGGGCGAGCTGATCGATGTGCTTGATGTCGACGCGGTCAAGCAGCTCGGGTCCCATGAGGGAGGTGAGGCGCGATCGCAGGTCGGCGGTGAGGTTCTTCGTGTAGGTGGTGAGCAGAATCGGCTTGCCGTGCCCGGCTGGTAGCTGCGACGCGAGACGGGCTACGCGGTGCAGGGCGACGATGGTCTTCCCGGTGCCCGGACCGCCGCTGACCCGGGCGGGGCCGTTGTAGTGCCTCTCGACGACCTTGCGCTGGGTGGGGTGGAGATAGACCTTCCAGGCGCGAAAGTCGCCTTCGGCAAGTACGTTGCGAATGTCGTCGTCGACGGTGGTGACTGCGGTGCGGGACAGGGCCGCGGCCATGTCGTCCTCGAAGCCTGGCTCGAGTTCAGCAGCAGCAGGCCGGGTGATCTCATGCTCGACCTCCTGAATGTCCATTCCGGAGCCGAGCCCGGTGAGAACCTCGGCAGTCAGCCGGGGCGCGCCGGCAATGAGTTGATCGAGCTCCTCCTCAGTGGTCACCCTGAGCGCGAGGTCGATGAGGGCCTCGGCAACTCCGAGTCGGCGCAGGTCCTCGGCGGTGCAGTCGCCGATCACTGGCCGCTCGTCCGCAGCGGTGACAGGGGTGGCCACCTCTTCATCCGGGACCTGGACATGCGGATGGGCGGCTGGGGCAGCGGGCAGGGAGGCCTCGGCCTCAAGCGCGGTCCCAGCCCCGGGCTCGTCCGCGGCCGGCGTCAGGTGCACACCAGCACGCTGCAGCACGCTCTGGCCGACCACGCCCAGGTCGACGAACTCGATCTCACCGGTGATCCGGTTGATCGCGACGGACAACTCCTCGTAGACATCCTTGCGGTGCCGCACAGCCACGACGAGCCACTGCTGCACACCGTCGGCCCCGATCCCGGCACGCGCCAGTAGGGCCCGATACTTGGGGTTGATTTTGGCCCGGTAGATCCGCCCGTCGCCCTTGAGCGGCTTCAGGTCAAGGCTCGGGTGGTCGGGGTCCTGCCGGAACAGATGACAGAAGTCGTAGAACTTCGTCTTGACTGACGAGTCCATCTTGTAGAGCTCGTTCTCGGCCTTCTGGTACAGGCTCAGGCGGGCTGTCATCGTGCGGCACCCTGTTCTTCGGAGTCGGGCAATGCGGAGAGAAGTGTGTCAAGGTCGGCGAGCCATGCCTCAACGGTCTGGACCGTGAATCCGGCCTCGCGATAGGCGCCCCAGGTCTTGACGCTTTCCTCGTCCTCTTCGTCGTACGGGTCCACCATCACGGCGATCTTGTAGTGCGCGTCGTGCCAGGCGAAGTCGGCGAGCCAACCGCGTTCGCCGAGCTCGTAGCCGTACGCGGGGGCCTTCTTGCCTCCGTCCGCCAGAAGGTGAGCGAGGCGGGTGAGTGGCGCTTCGGGCTCATCCTCGTCGAGGAGCTCGAGGATTTCCCGGTCCCAGAGCAGGTCGCGCAGGGCGGCCTCCGCGCGCGTGTCACCCACAGGTTCGCGCGCGATCAGGTCGACGCCGGCTGCCGGAGCGCCGTACCGCACGACCAGTGTTTCGAGTTCGCCGACGCCACCGAGCGCCTTGAGCACTGATGGATCGAACTCTCCGGCTGCCGACGTCGTCAGCTGAACGCCGTCGCCGCCGTCGTAAGCAAGGAACTGCAGGATGTTGGACCACTGGAGCCAGGAACGCCAGCGTGCCTTGTGCCCAGACGTGCCGAGCTGCGCCAGATCGGTGTCGTCGAGGCAGGCCAACGCGGTGAAATGCTGGGTGACGCTGTCGACGAGGAAGGCGACGGGCAGGCCGGAGACATCGCAGCACTGGAACAGGTTGAGGGTGCCGGACCCCGTGACCGGTGCCGAAGCGACTGCATCTGAATTGCCCCAGGCCTGCAGGATCAAGTCGAGCGATTCGCGGGCCTGTTGCGGGTTCCCGTTGCCGACGAGCTGCTCCTTGGCCCCACCCAGCAGGCCTCCCACCACGGCGGTCGCCCGCTTGCCCCAGACCCCGTTGTCAGGGCCGCGCAGATAGGCGAGCAGCATGCTCATCGGGTCAGCGAATGCGGTGTCGGCCAGGTCGTCCCCGTACAGTTGCTTGGCGAGGTCGCGGGCGCTGTGCGGGTACGGAGGCCACACGGGGTCGCTCGTCTCCGCTGACCTGCTCGTCTTTCGCTCGAAGGTCTCCAGGTCGTCCCATGTCAGTTGAAACACGATGCGGCCGTCCGCTCGCAGCCGGTTGCGCTTGTCGGCGTCGCCCGCGAGGCGGTTGTGCTTACGCGTGGCGTGGTAGCGGTGCCCGTCCAGATAGACGGTGATCTTCTGCTTGGGACCGTCGGTGCGCTCAAAGGTGAAATCGGTGCGGGTGAAGCCCTCGTTTCGCTGGGCTGTGAGCCGCCATCCATGCACCGTCCCGGACTCGCCGAGGCGCAGGTATCCGCTGTTGTCGCCGCTTTCGTCGAGGACGGTGTCACCACGTTCAGCTGCCCAGTTGCGGAGGGCCCTGACGAAGCGGGCCTCGAGGTCTGACTCGACCTGACCGTCGAGACCGATCTGGTCGGTGTTGCCGACCTTCTCGGTCTCCCAGGCGTCCGTGTCGGTGCCGAGGAGTTCGTCGAGGATTTCTAGAGCGGTCACCCGCGAAACCTGCTCGGTGTGCCGGTCGGCGGCGTAACGGAGCATGCACTGGTGGCAGCCTTGTCTGTCCTGGCAGGAGCAGTCGGCCAGAATTCGGCGGGCGTCCTCGAGGACCTGGCGGAAAGCGGCCGGGTCGGTGAGCCGGTCGAGGTAGCCGGTACCCTGCGGCAACTGGTCGTACAGAACCAGGAAGTTGCGCCTCTCGCCGGTGGCCTGGTCAGGCATGGCGGCCAAGGTGGTGTCCAGGTGCTGCGGGTCACCGCCGAAGGCGCGGTCCACGCCGAGGCGCAGGGCTGCCTGGAAGGAGTGGATCCTCTCCTCCACCAGGACGGTCGCGGCCGGAAGCAGAATGCGCAGAGCCTCCGTGTCCAACTCGTGGGCCAACAAGACCTGTTCCTGCGGAACGCCCTTGGTGCCGCGCCGGACCGGGCACCACGGCGTGTGGTGCTTCACTTCGCTCTGCCGGTTGGCGGAGCTGTCGACCGCGTCGCGGTCGTCGTCGAAGACCGGCCGACCGTCCGCGCTGGCGGCTCCGCAGGAGGTACACACCTGGAACGGTGCAATGCGTACGCTCATGCCCGCGAGCTGGTCGTTCTCCTGGGCACCGATGCGCAGCGGCCCGACGTTGATGCTGCGGATCACAGCCTTGCGGGTGTAGTCGACGCCGAAGATCTCCCGCTTGTGCCGCCATGACTTCCCCGCGACGAAGTGCTCGGGCGCAATGTCCACCGTGTCGATCACGGTGTAGAAGCGGCGGTCGCGATCGTCGCTCTCGTCGCCGATCCGCGCATCGTCACGCTTGGCGCGCGCGGTGACGACAGTGGGCTTGACGATCTGCCACAGGCTGCCGGAGTCGGCGATGCCATCGTCGCCGCAGCGCGAGCAGGGGGAGATGTCGGTCTCGGCGTTCTCGGTGCGGACGTAGCCACAGGAGGGGCAGAAGCGCCAGGTTCGCCAGTCCTGCTCTTTGCCTGTGACGATGTCGATGCCGGTGATGCGGTGCTTGTAGCCCTCGGCGTAGAACGTGTTGCCGGGGGCGAGTTCGGACAGGGCGTAACGGCGCGGCCGTTCGTAGGAGTACGTCTTCGACTTGTAGCTCGGCTTCTGACCGGCTGTCGTGGGTTCGGGCCAGTAGACAGTGGCTGCCAGGGTCGTCGTGGCGTCGATCAGTGCGTAGTTCGGCAGCAGACCGATGTCGCAGAGGACGTTCTGGGCGGGCTGTCGCTGCCGTGCCGCGCCGGTTTTGGAGAGGGCACGCCCTTCGGCCTCCAACTCGGCTCTGGTGTGCTCCTGTTCCTTGTCGCCGTCCTTGAGCTCGTCGATCGCGGCACGGATGGTCCTGATCCGGCTGCGCAATTTCTGGTTCTCCCGCTCCCACTCCCTCTCGGCCTTCTCGACAGCGCTGCGGATGCCACGTGTGGCGTACTTCTTGAGCTCATCGGCGGCAGTGTCGCTCACGCCGGTCGGGAAGAGGTCCAGGAACCCGGCGACCAGTTCCTCGCCGTGTGCGAGGGCGGCATCGACGAAGTCGGCGAGATAGCCCGAGGGCCCGAACAGCTCGTCCACCCTGCGCGACAGTGCGGCCAGCGGCTTGCCATCCTCCCGCAGCAGCCGCCCGCGCGCCGCAAGGTCGAGCAGATGCGCGGTGTACTGACGGCGCAGGATCTCGATCGCCGAGAGGTACGAGCCGGGCGGCACGATCAGGCCGTCGATCATCTCGCGCGGCCGCTCCAGGTAGTACTGGTCACGCCGCGAACGGTCCGGAACTGTCAGGAGAAACGCATTGCCGGTACGCCGTCCGGCGCGGCCCGCCTGCTGCGCGTAGCTCGCCGGCCGGCGCGGTAGCGCGCCGAGCACCACGGCGGACAGGTCTCCGATGTCGATGCCCATCTCCAGCGTGGGCGTGCAGGACAGCACGTTCGGGTCGTTGAAGCCCTCCCCCTTGCGGAAGGCCTCCTCGACGCGCTCGCGCCGGCCCCGGGAGATGAGGCCGGTGTGCTCGGCCGTGATGACCTGGTACGTTCCGGCCCGCCGGTACAAGCTGCGGTAGTAGTCCTCACGGTAGTCGCGATCCCGGTCGTGCCGGTCCACACTCTCCCGCCACCGGTCCCCGGCGATCAGCCGTCCGTTCGAGCAGCGGTACGCGGGGCAGGGCTGCTGGTGGTACTGGTCGAGCAGTGTGGGGTGAACGGTCTGCTCCCAGAAGCACTTGGGGCAGCGCACATACGCCTCGTTGACCTCCTTGTCGGCGAGCAGCTGCAGCCGCAGCGCACCGGGCTGGAGTCCGTACAGGCGGGCCGTCGTGTCGCGCGGAGTGCGTGCCGAGAGCAGCCCCGCATCGGCGAGGCGGGGCAGGAGGCGCACCCAGAAGTCGTCGGCCTGCTCGCGGGTCATGTCCAGGCATCGCTGCGCCCACGACTGGAACCAGGAGAGCCGCCCGGCCGCGAAATCGAATTCGCTCTTCTCCTTGGGGCGAGCCAGCAGGAACGTCGGCGCGGAGACTCCCCTCGGGAAGGCCTTCATTCCGGGCGGCCGGCCGCCCCATATGTGGAAGCGGCTCGTGCCCGCCTCGTCCAGGAACTTGGCGAGCCACCGGTGACCGACCGCGCCGCGCGTGCGCAGCCGCTCCAACGTCCCGCGCAGCATGGCGAGATGGCGTGCGTCGTCGTGCTCGGTGATCTGCAGCCCGCGTTGAGTTGCCTCTTCGTGTGCGGTACGCACGAGAGCGATCGCGGCCTGCACATCGGGAATGTGCACCCAGGAAGCAGCGGTACGGGTCAGCTCCAGAGTTCGCCCGTTGCGGGAGCGGTGGCCGAACTCCATCACCGCCTCGAACGCGAAGCGTTCCCCGATGAGATCCCATGTCCGCCTGTCCCCACCGCGTCCTCTGCCCGAGAGCAGCCGATCCACGCCGGCATCATCGTGCAGATCGGGCGGTACCACGGCAGCGAGCGTCTCGCGGTCGGTGGTGGCCTCGACCACATCGGCGACCAGGTCGTTGAGTGCGCTGGGCCGCTGCTCGGACAGATGCTTGGCGAACAGGGCGCGCAGGGAGAAGGTGTACGAGCGCGACGCGACGAATCCAGCCCGGTGCGCGGCGTCCTGCACCGAGTCGTTGAACATCAGCGTCTTCGTCTCGCGCTGCCCCTTGTCCATCTCCCCGCCGGTGAACAGCTGCGTGACGGATGCAGCGGCAAGTGCGGCCGAGCCGGTGCCGAGGAAGCGGATCGCGTTGTGGGTGCCGCAGGCCGGGCACCAGTCGTCCTTGGCGGCCCGCTCGGCGGTGTCGCCGAGGAGGACGAGCACGAAGGCCGAATCAGCAGTCGCGGGGCGCGGGTTGCCGTCGCCGTCGTAGTCCTCGACCGGATCGGGCAGGCGCAGGCGGCCCGAAGCTCCGTCGAGGATCATGAGGACCCCCGCACCGCCGGTGGTCAGCGATTTCTGCGCGGCACGGTCGATCGGCGTCCGGCCGTTGCCTTCTCGGGCCTCGTTGTCGGTGGCCGCCACCAGCGTCCGCGTCTTGGCCTTGTCGGAGGTCACGGAGGCCCGGCGGATCTTGTGGGGCTTGAGGGTCAGCTCCTCCATGTCCGACTCGGGCGCGAGGACTGACCACCCGGAACGCCCGCACTCGCGGCAGTACACGGCCGGCAGGAACAGGTCGGTGTCACGGGAGGTCGTGGTCTCCGGCGTGGCCCGCGATGCCGCCGGCGCTCCGTCACCGTCCCACGCGAACTTGGCCTGCGGCCACGGCAGTACGCCTCGCAGCAAACGTGTCACGGAGCGCGCCCACTGATGGAGCTCCACCTGCACGAGAGGACGGGAGATACTAGCGGGAGCCTCCGGATCGCGAGCCACGGAGAGCAGGGCGACGAACCGGGCGAGCGCGAGCGCTGCGAGGTGCGGGCGGGTGGTGATCGCCTCTTCCCAGCGCTTCGCACCACTGCGGCGCATCACGTCGAGGATTTCGTCGTATGTACGGACGTTGCCGTCGAAGGCCTTGAGGACGGCGTAGGTGAGGCGGCTGCGCTTGAGGGCGCTTCCGAGTTCGACGGGGTCGGTGAGGCGGGCGCCGGTGACGACCTCGGCGAGTGCGGCCAGCGCATCGGCGCCGGACGCCGGGTCGGGCAGGGCCGTAATGGCCTCGGGGAACGGAACTTCGCCGGGCAGGAACTTCGCATCGGGGATGAACTCGTCCACGCTCTGCCGGTCCTCACCGACGATCGCGTCCTCGGTGAAGGCGGTGCCGAAGACATTCGTGGCAACGGTCAGCAGGTCGCGTACGCCGTCGGCGTCGGTCCCGGAGGCGAGGGTCGCGGAAGTGGCGACGGGCGTGATCGTGCCCAGCGGCAGGCCGGGTCGGGTGGCGCCGACGGCGGAGGCGAGGCGGCGCAGGAGCATGGCGACGTCGGTTCCCTGCGCGCCGTCGTAGGTGTGGAACTCGTCGACGACGACGTACCGGATGTCGCACTCCTCCCACAGGGGTGCGTCGGCGGCACGCTGGAGGAGCAGGTCGAGCATCTTGTAGTTGGTGATCAGGATGTCCGGCGGGGACAACTGCATGTCCTGGCGGCGGGTGTAGACCCGCTCGTACTCCGTCGCGGCTTTGTCGCCGATGTACAGCCCTGCGCGGACATGGCTCAACTCGTCGTGCTCGGTGAGCAGTTCGTTGATACGGCCGGCTTGGTCGGTGGCCAGGGCGTTCATGGGATAGAGGAATACGGCCTTGACGCCGTTGCGGCCCGCGGCACGCTCGCGGGCGCAGTGGTCGAGGACCGGGTAGAGGAACGACTCCGTCTTTCCGGAGCCGGTGCCGGTGGTGACGAGGGTCGGCTCAGGGGTGTGCCCGTGGCGTGTGGTGAGACGCGCAAACGCCCGGGCCTGGTGCGCGTACGGCGTCCAGCCGTCGGCGCGACGCCAGTCCAGATGCTCCTGCCAGCCGTCGTCGGCGCTGGTGAAGGGGGTCCGCAGGCGGAGGTACGGCCCGCGGAACATGCCGCTCGTCTCGTCGCCGAGAAACGCGTGCAACGCCTTGCGCACACCCTCGTCGGCGAGCCCGTACGTGGTGGACAGGTACTGGAGCAGACTCTCCTTCAGCCCCTGCGCTTCGAGCGTCGGCCTCACGGCTGCGGAACCTCCATCTTGACGGGGTCCCACAGACCCTTGGCGATGGCCTCGTCGAGGCGCTCGGTGAAGTAGGCGTGCGCGGCGCGCATTTCGCGCTCGCGGTCGGCCTTGTAGAAGGGGGCGGTGTAGCCGTCGGGGGCGGGAGCGGATTCGGGGAGAGGGGTGGCGGGGTCGGCGGGGAGCACGCCCTCGGGGCTCGGGTCGCCCACGGCCTCGCGAAAAGCTTCGAACTGGGTCCAGTGGTCCTTGGTCTGGTCGAAGCCGTAGGCGTACCGGTCCCCCGCGATCTTCCGCTCAGCGGCGTCGAAGTACGTCACGCGGTCGAAGTCCTGCATGATCGGGAAGCGGGCCCGGTACATGGCGATGAGGGTGTCCGCGTCGATGCCCAACCAGACGGCGACCAGCGCGTCGATCTCCACGAGGGCGGCGCGGCGGGCGTATTCGGTGCGGAGTGGAGTGCCGCGCTCCCAGTCGGAGGTGACGGCGTGCAGCTCGGTCCGCATACCAGGCCAGGTGATCGCCCAGGGCTCGTACGCCTGCCACTTGGGATCGTGGAGCTCGGACCAGAGGTCGGCGTAGGCGGAGGTCAGGCAGTTGAGGCGGAGGGTGCGGACGAGGAGGGCTGGGGCGAGGGGGTGGTCTTCCTGCGGGGCCGGAATGCTCTTGACCTGAGCTACGTCGCAGTGGCCAGCGCCTGTAGTGCGCAGCAGATAATCCACTGGAACTGCAGCAAGAAAGCCCGCAGCGAGGGCGGTTAGACACCGGGAGGGAAGACACGCGGAGTGCACCGCGTGGATGTGTGTTGTCCCCGGCGGAATGAGAGCAGCGTACAAAGCCCGCTCCGTGTCCGGGGCAACCATCTCCCGCCACGCGACCCGATAGTTCTCACTGTACGGCCTGCGTGAATCACTCAGCAGTGCAGCGTCAATCTGTTCGTCCGTGACCTCCACCAGCTCCGAGTCGTGCAACCCTGCAAGCTCTCGGCGAACCCGCCGCCGCACCTCTTCAGAAGTGTGCAGCGCCTCATACGCCGCCCGGTCGGTCCAACGGTCCTGCTGGCCCAGGAACACCTCTTGCTCCGCAACTCGTCGGTACTCCGACTCCGGCACAGCATCGTCCGGCAACACTCTCGGGTCGAGTCCTCGGACTTCGCCACCACCCTGGCTGGGTTGCTTGAACAGCGGGTTAGCTACACCAATCTGCGGGCCCTTCAGGACCACCTCGCTCCAGGAGACCGCATGGAAATCGTCCTGACCGTGGGTCGCACTGTTGTATTCGATGAGGCACTGGTCCTTATTGGGACCAAACCGCGCCTTCTTTGCTGCGCCTTCATCGAATCCGATAAAGACCTGCGTGTCGAGCGCTCCGACACGCAACGGAAAAGTCCCCAAGGCGTCGATCGCCGGATCCTCAGCCGTGCTCACGGGCGTGAGCAGACGGGTGTGCTCGACCAGTCCTTCATCGCCAGCCAGTCGCTGCCACCGTTCGAGAGTGCCTGCCGTCACTCGGACGACACGCTTCGGGTGTGGGCGCTCGTCCCAGTCCCCGTTGTACTTGACGCCGGGGTCAGCACCTCCCCCCTTGGCATTGGCAGATTCGCGCAGAGCATCAGCCGTGAAGAGCCAAGAGAGCGAGTCGAAGTCAATCTCCCCGGCTGTCCCATAGATGTGCACACCGAAGTGGCTAGAACGACCAACCGGCGGCGGGAAGAAGCGGTTGCCTGCGTTCACAAGGTCGCCGTGTACCCGCAAACGCCGGTACGCTTCCGCCCTCAGGTTTACCTCTTTGGCCCCGGAGAAGTGCGTATCAGGGTGCACCATTCCGGCAGTGCCACCCACACTCGAGTGGTCCCACAACTCGCACATGAACGCCCGGTACAAGTCCGGCTTTGAGCCAGAAATCAGCGGATAGACTGCCTCGCTCCCCAAATACGATGCGATCGCCGACGTGTTTGTGGCTTCACCCAGCAGATACTTCTGGACCTCTACACGCGCAAGCTCAGCCTCGCGACGATGCGCCTTCTCCGTAGCCTTCGGCTTCTCCGTAAGCATGAACCACGGCTCGTACTCCGCAAGGACAGAGTTCTCCTTCCAATGCGGCCGCACCCAAGGCGGATTCCCCACCTGCAAGTCGAACCCGCCGGTCTTCCCCGCGAACACCCCCGCGAAGTCCAACTCCCAGTGCAGGAACCCCTGTTCATCAGCGATGTCCCGTACCACCCGCATCCACGGATACCGCTGCTCGACCGCCTTCAGCGGGTCGTCCATGTCCATCTCGGGCTGGCTCTGGATCACCTCTTCGAGGTGCTTCAGCTCCTTCAGGGAGTCGACGGAGGAGACGATCGTGCCCTCCTTCACGTCTCGTCGACCGACCATGGACTCCAGGAAGTCGAGCCAATCCCCGAGGCTCATCAGCGGGACGATCGGGCGGCGAGGTGCCGGGCCCTTGGCCTTCTTCTCGCCCAAAGCCGTCTGCTTCTTCTTGATCTCCTGCTGCTCGACGACCTCACCCTCGCCGTCGACCCCAAAGGCCATCTGCTCGACGACCTGTGGAGCCGCCACCGACGCCAGCAACCGGTCCAGGTCGACGCCCTCCTCCGCCGCGATGACCGGCGCCGTCGCGTACTCCGGGTCCGTGCCGTCCAGCAAGCCCACCTTGTCCAGCGGCCAGAACCACAGCGCGCACCACGCGTCCATGACTTGCTTGAGCCGCCAGTACGGAGACCCCTCCGCCTCGAAGAGGCCCGCGAAGACCTGCTCCTTGGTCAGCGGCAGCGCGCCATCACCCGCGTCTTCCTTGTCGCGCCGCAGGAAGCTGTACTCCTCCCCCTCGGCACCCCACACGTCGATCGTGCGCGCGATCTCCCGCTCGCTGAGCTCCATCCGCTTGGCGACGAGCTCCCACAGGAATTCGACGCGCCGCGCCACCGCCTGCAATCGGGCGAGTTCACTGCTCTTCCCGCCCGTCGTCTTCGGCTTCTTGCCGATGGCCGTCTTCCACGCCTTCAGCTGCCGTACCTGCTCCCCGGCCAGCTCCTCGACGAGTTTCTTCGCATCGCCGCCTGCGCCGGCGACAGCGCCCCACCCAGGAGTGGGCAGCAGGAACTGATGCACGGCCCCCTTGGGCAGCGCCTGCTCGCTGCCGTCCTCCCGTGACCGGAACGGCAGCTTCGTGGGCGTAACCGCCCCGATCGTCCGCTCCTTCTTCACCTGGTCCGCCTCGTACACCCAACGCCGCGCCCCGATCAGCGAGTTGCCGCGCCGCAGGTGCAGTCCGAACCACGGTGCGCGCATGCCGGGATGCATGGTGTTCAGCCACAAGGACACCTCGGCCAGCTCGACACCCGTGGCGTTCAGATCGATCCCGTATGCGTTGTGCAGCGCGATGTACGCCTTGACCTTCTGCTTCGCGTCAAGTGCCTTCGAGGTGTCCAGGCTGACGCCCAGCTCTTCCTGTCGCCGCTTCAGATACTCCTCGGCGACCTGGTTGATCGCCTCGTTCAAGAATGCGCCGGAGCCCAGCGCCGGCTCGCAGATCGTGAACTTCAGCAGGTCGCTGGCCCGCGTCTCCTCCGTGATGCGGTGCTTGAGCGCCAGCTCGACCGTGACCTTGGTCAGGGACTCGGGTGTGTAGTACGACGCGGAAGTCTCACGGTCACGTCCCGCGAGCCGGTAGACGAAGGTGCCCTTGGCGTACTTTTTCGGCCCGCGCAGGCCGTACTGTTCGGCGTCCTGCGCCGAGTACACGACGTGCGTGTTCTCGGGGTAGTCGCACAGCCGGTGCGCGGGGATTAGCCACGAGCCCTTCTCCGGGTCGCCGAACTGCTTACCGCCGCTCTTGTTGCCCGGCTTGGCGACCTCGGCGAGCTCCTCGTCCGCGATCCTGCCGGTGTAGGACATCAACCCCTCGTAAACCGCGCCGAGTTGGTTGATCCCCAGATTCCGGTACGAGATGAAGCCGCCCTGCCGACCCTTCGCGCCCGCCTCCTTCATGGTCAGGAGGCGCAGCACTTGGTGCAGGGCCTCGTTACGCAGGCGCAGGTCCAACCACTGCGGCTCCTCGTCCTCCTCGCATTCGGGATGGAGGACGCTGCGGCCGATGAGTGTGATGGCCTTCGGGGCGAAGAGTTCGCTACGCAGTGCCTCGAAACGAAGGCCGCGCAGCTCACTGGACTTATCGGCGTCCAGCTGCTCATGGCGCTCGGTGCCGTGCGAACGATGACCGAAGTTGACCTTGTTGAAGAGAACGTCGAGGGACGCGTACAGGTGGAAGCCGCCCCGGCTCTCCTCCTCGACCAGCTTACGCTCGCGCGACACCAACTCCCGCAGCCGGGCGACCGAGTAACCGGCCTCATACGTGGAGTCGTCGGAGGGCAGGATGCCGAGCTCGGGGCGGGCCTCGGCGTACAAGAGGAACAGGATGCGGTAGAGGTAGCGCAGCGACTCACGGGTGAGCTGCTTGGCGAAGGGACCCTGCTGTGGGTCCTCGATCTCGATCGGCTCGACGCCCGCCTCACGCAGGCGCTCCAGTACCTCGTTGGCGATGATCTCCACGGAGCGCTGAAGGCCCTTGCGCAGCTCGGAGTTGACGCCTACAGCGTTGTCGCGGGACGCCTTGAGCAGATCGTCGATGCGACGGCCCTTGCCGTCCGCGCGCGGGGCGAGCATGTCGTGAGAGAAGAGTGCGGCAAGCAGTGCGAGCTCGCCGGACTTCGACGTGTCGTTCCGAGCCAGGGCCGCGTCCAAGCTCGCAGCGATGTAGCGTCCTTCGGCCCAAGCCGTGCGGTCGGCGAGCACGAGGACTCCGCCACACAGAAGCAGCACGATGCGCGGTGCCTCACCTCCCGCCTCGTACAACTCGCTCTGGAACAGCCATCCAGCGAGCTTCTCCCCCGCCGTGATCGTGCCTTCGGCGGTTTTCAGCGGGTACAGGACCGCTCCCGGTCCCTCCGCATCGAGCGCGTCGTCCAGATCGGCGGTCCAGCCACAGTCGAGGGCCACGATGCCGTCACCGTGCCAGGCAACTTGAAGCTCGTACTCCCTGCCGGCGTTGTGCACGGTAAGTGTCCGGCCGTCAGATTCACCGTAGCCCAGGGCGTCGAGGACGTCCTTGTGCCAAGCAGCGACCTGCTCTGCCCGCCCACCGGTCAGGTCCTCACCAGCGCGCGCGAGTTGTGGCCGCACCGTGGCGGTGTATTCGCCGCGCAGCTTCGGAAGGAGTTCGCGCGGCGTGAGCCGGGAATCGTGCGGGTCCGTCTCGCGACTGGTCCAAACACTGAACAGACCTTCGTCACCGGCCTTGTTGCGCTTGAGGGTGTTCTCCAGCTCCTCGCTGAAGTAGTGGCCTGCCAGGTATTCGCCGCGGTTGGTGAAGGAGTCGTAGGTGTAGCTCATCGGGCGGACTCCTCGCGGTGCGTGGCCGGGTGAAGGGGTTCGAGCACGCCGAGGACCCGCAGCATGGGGTCTCCCGCGGTGCGAAGGCGGCGCACAAGAGCACGCCGGCGCTCGGCGGTCTCCTGCACCTCCTGCTTGTGCTTGCCGGTGGAGACCGCGAAGAGGGCTTCCTGCTCCCAGTCGCGCACCTTGTCCTCGTACGGGGCGAGGTAAGCGTCAACCTGCCGGTCGTAGTCGGCGCGGCGCTCGCGCAAGTGTGCCTCGGCCGCGTCGACGGCCGGGGCCACCAGTGCTTGCAGGAGTTTCGGCGCGACGGGCTTGTCACGGCCCGGCATCTCGGGGCCGACACCGCAGGCAGCCAGGAACGCGGAGTTCATGCGCCACACGCGAGGGTCATCCTCGGCGAGTCCTGTGACGGCCATCCATTCGACGACGGTCGGGCGGCCTGCCGCGTTGGAGTAGACGCCCTGGAGGAGGAAGACCGGCCCGGTGAGCGCGGCTGGAAGGGCGGGGTCGATGGCCGCCGCCTTGGCCGAGTCGGGCCGGTAGGCCAGGACGAACGCTTCGTCGTACTTGAGCTTGGCGAGGACCTTGTCCGTCATCCAGTCCAGGACCGGGTGGATGTCGCCGACGTAACTGACGTTGGGCCACTGCGAGGTGGGCTCGTCGCCCTTGCCCTGCTTGGCGTTGCGGGCAGCCTCCAGGCGCTGGGCTGCGTACGCCTTGTCGAAGGTGATCCTCAGAGTGCCGTCATAGCGAGGGGTGGTGAGAATCCTCTCCTGTACGAGGTACGACTTGGGCAGCTCACGGAATCGGTACTGCAAGTCGTCGGGCGGCGTGAACTCGATGCGGCCGCCTGCTGTCTCCGGTCGCCAGCCCAGGGTCTCCCGCTCGGCTTCCGGATAGATCAGGTCCATCGCGGCGTGGAAGTAGGCCCGGGTGTCGGCGAAGACGTGCGGTACATCTGCCTCACGCACCGGAGCCGCGCCCGTCGCGGCAGGGGCAGCGCTCGGGTCGGTCAGCTGGGCGTTGGCGTTCCCGAGGAGCGCGGCGAGGAGGCCGCCTCCTTCCTCCTGGGACTGCTTGATGGACCGGTCGACCGTGCTGCCCTTGATGAGATCGCGTGTGAGGCGGTCCTCTTCCTTCTTGTCGTCGTAGAGGCCCGTGACCGCCTCCGCGCTGCCCTCGCCGCTCTCGATCTCATGCGCCTGGGCCTCGCGGCGCAGGAGGCGGGTGCCGACGAGACGGTCGTCGAGAGTGAATTGCTCGCCGGTCTCCTCGTCGCGCCGCCACGGCACATCGGCGGTGAGGGTGAGGGCGCGGAACTCGGGGCTGACGGCCTGCCCGTAGCGGTCGATGCGGCCGTTGCGCTGCTCGATGCGGATCAGGGACCAGGGCAGGTCGTAGTGGATCAGGTCGTGGCACTGGTGGTGCAGGTTGACGCCCTCGGAAGCGATATCGCCGGTGAACAGCAGCCGCACCGGTTCGTCGGCGCGGCCGAATCGGTCGACGATCTCGCGCTGCTGCTGGTCGTTGGTCGTGTCACCGTGCATGACCTCAACGGCACCGCCGTACGCCTTCCAGGGGCGTGACTCATCGGTTTCGGCCGACTTCTTCGCCGTGAAGCCGAGTCGGGCGGGCACCTCTTCGGCCAGCCAGGTCAAGGTGGCGATCCGCTCCGAGAAGACCACCACGCGGCGCTCGGAGCGGGGGCCGACGCCGAGCTCCTTCAGCGTGCGTACGAGCGCATCGAGTTTGGCGGAATCGGTGTCGGTGAAGTCAGCGAGCAGCGCTTCGAGTTCGCCGAGCGCGTTTCCCTCGACGGCGAGGGCAGAACGGCGCTCTTCGCTCTCGGTCTTGCGCTTGGGGTCTTCCAGGTAGGTCCGACGGTTGGTGACGGACTGCTGCAGGGCCTTGTGTGAGGACAGGAACGCTTTGAGGAAGTTGTAGGCGACCAGCGGGTCCGCGCACACCGACGAGCGATTCCCCGCGCCCGGGGTCCAGTCGGCGGCGAGCTTCTCCAGGACCTCGACCTCCTTGGGAGTCGCCGTGGCCGTCACGGGCAGCGAGGGCCCTCGCTCGGCCCACGGCTTGCCCTTGAGTCCGTCGCGCACTTCCCGATCGGTTTTCGTACGCCGGATGTAGAGGTGGTCGAGATCGGCGACCTTGTAGTTCTTCGGGTCTGCGATCGCAGCCGGGTCGAGCATCCGGATCAGTTCCGCGAAGGACTCCGCGTCGCCGTTGTGCGGGGTCGCGGAGGCCAGGATCAGCGCGTCGGTCCGCTCGGCCAGGCGGCGGGCCAGGCGGTTGTTGCGGGTGCCCTTGTTGACGAGGTTGTGCGACTCGTCGATGACCACCGCGTCCCAGGAGATGTTCTCCAAGTGGTGCGCGTACGTGGCCGACTTGAGGGTGTCGACCGAGACGATGACCCGCTTGAAGTGCGCGAACGGATTCCGTCCGGCCGGGATCTCCTGCTGGATGCGCTGGATGCCCGTGGAGTCGAGCCGTACGAGAGGCAGCGAGAAGCGGGTCCACAGCTCGCGTTGGAACTGCTCGAGCACGTGCGCCGGCGTGATGACGAGGATGCGCTCGCCACGGCCCCGTCGGATCAGCTCGGCCAAGGCGATGCCGATCTCAAGTGTCTTGCCGAGGCCCACCACATCGGCGATCAGGAGTCGAGGCTGCGGGTTACGCATGGACAGCGCCAGCTCAGCGGGGCGCAGTTGGTGTTCCTGCCGGTCCATGAGGTGCGACCCGGCCAGCGCGAGACCGTGCTCGGTCTGCGGCAGGGCAGTCTTGCGGATGACCGCCTCCAGATAGAGGCGCGCCTTGGCGTGCTTGGAGGTGTCGTCGGGCACCAACCGGGTGCGTCGCGGATCGAGGACGTCGATCTGGTCGAGGTCCTGGTAGAACACTGCATCGGTGCCGCGTACGAACGGGGAGACGCCACTGACCTCGATCATCAACCCGTCATGGGACTCGTCGACGGACTTGACCAGCCACTGCTCGTCACGCACGCGCACCTGGGCGCCGGGCGCGAACGCCGCCTTGGTGCCCGGCGAGGCCGCCTGGGCGCCGTTGCGCGCCTCGGGCATCTCGGGTTGCTTCGCCGTGGTCACGTACTGCTCCTCTGAGGCTGTTGATACGCGTCGGATACGACGCTGGTGATGCCGCTCATGTCTATTGCTGCGCTGTGCGTGGCGACGGGCCGCCGTGACCTCACAGCCGGGTCAGCGGCTCGACCAGACCAGGTCCCGACGCGCCGCATAGCGCTCGCGCAGCTCACCGGCGACCCTGCGCGAGGCCGGAGGTCGACCGCGGCTCGGTGTCTCCGGGGCCGCTGTTTCCTCCTCCACGGGAAGCTCCGGCTCTGCCTCCTCGCGCAGCTGCCGGTCGAGCTCGTCGAGGCGGTCGAGCATGTGCGCATCGGGCTGCGGCAGCACCATAGTGGGATGGTCTTTGGGCGTCGTCTGCTCGATCAGGGATCGGCGGGCACGGGCCGGGCTCGTCCCCATGCGCCGCAGCAGGTCGGCGCACTGGCGTGTCACGTGTGCAAGGGAGGGGCGGTCGTCGGGCTGATGGGCCAGCATCGGCGCGACGACAGCGGCCAACTCCTCGGGCAGCCCTGCCAGGTCGGGGGTGACCTCGGGATTGGCCACCTGCGCAGCGACGGCAGGCCACGAAGCTCCGCTGTACGGCGCATGACCGGTGGCTGCGTACAGCAGCACCGTGCCCAGGCCGTAGACATCGGCTGCCGGTGTCACGTCGGTCACGCCGAGCGCCTGCTCGGGTGGGATGTAGGCCACCGTGCCCAGGATGGTGCCGTCCTGAGACATCGACCCCTTCTCCGCCCCGACGAACGCGCCGAGCCCGAAGTCGATGATCACCGGTCCGAAGTCGCCCATCATGACGTTCTTGGCAGTGAGGTCGCGATGGACCAGACCCACGGCGTGCACGGCGGCGAGGCCTTCGGCCAGGAGTGCGCCCAAGCTGGCCACGTGCGGTGCGGACAGTGGCTCGCGGTGATCCACGGTGTCGTACACCGAGCGGCCGGGGATGTAGTCCGTGGCCAGCCAGGGGAGGTCGGCGGTCGGGTCGGCGTCGATGAAGCGAGCGACGCGCCCTGTGCCGGTGAGCGTGCGCGCGATGGCCGCTTCCCGTTCGAACCGGGCCCGGCTGTGTGGGTTCGTGCGCTCAGGGCGGATGACCTTTACCGCGACCGGGTCACCCGCCACTGAGTACGCGAGGTAGACCTCCCCCATCCCGCCGGCACCGAGACGCCGTTCGACGGCGTACGGACCGATGCGCTCCGGATGGCTCAGGCCGCTCACCTGGCTCCCCCCTTTGGCCGCTGGATCAATGCGACCTCCCCCGACACCTACAAGCTCACCTGGGCACGAGCAACGTGCGTAGGGAGCAAACACTGAAACTTCACAGCGCCAGCATACTGATCACCGCTCAGCGGCCGGGAGTGCTCTCGTGAACTCGGGACAAAAGGCCGAGACCTTCGCCCTGGCCGGTCCCCGAGGCCCCCGGCCGCGTCGCGGAGCGGCCCGTCATGCCGACGCATCCAGCTTCCGCAGCAGACCGAGCAGACCATTGAGGAAGTCGATCTGCTTCTGCCCGATCGGATCCGGACTGAAGTGCATCAGGTCGTTGCGCAGCTCGGCACACTGCTTGAGCGCATCGGTGAAATGCTCCTGGTCGAGAGGGAGCCCAGCGTGCTTCCAGGTGGCCGGGTCCCTGAAGAGGTAGGGGTAATTACCCAGGCTGAGAGCTGAGGCGTCTTCGGCCAGGGCCGCCTTCTTCTTGTTCGTCCTCGCGATGCACGCACGGACGTGCTCGATGTCGAGACACTGGTCGACGATCCGCCGCAGTCGCTGCTCCACCTCTTCGATCAGCACGAACGGGCTGACGCGACTGCGAAATTCGCCGGCGATGTCGGAGGGGGTGACGATCCCGCACACCCGGTGCGCGTCATTCCTGACCACGACAAAGCCGTGCTTCTCGATCAGACCGATGCAGTCGAGGAGATGTTGCGTCGCAGGAACTTCCGGAGCTGCAACGGTTGCGTCGGCGAGAGTCGCGTCGGGACTGAACATCAGCGCACCGCCGATGGACGTCCAGCTGACAGCGCCGAGCAGCCGGCCGTTGTCGTCAAGGACGGGCAGCTGACTGAACTCCTTCAGCATCATCCGCGTCTGCGCGTTCGCCAGCGTGTCCGTGGGCGTGACGAAGTCAACGGGAACGTTCGCAGAGGGGAGGTTGCCGACGAGATAGGCAACAGACGGATGCCCCGCAGCGCCGTCCGCATCCGCCTCGCCGGCCTCGTCCGCGTCGGGTGTCGACGCTCCTACCGGAATCGCCCCCGCGCCTCGGTCGGTGTCACCCAACCGCTGGCTCGGAAGCTCCGTGCGTGTCGCTCCGACCACTCGCTGGACCACATCGGACATGTCACGAGCCTCGGGCGTGCTCTCCTCCGCGGACAGCGCACCGGCAGATGCACCCACCGCCTCGGCCCGAGCAAGTCGAGTGAGCAGGGTGGCTCCGTCCGTGACCGGCTCCTCGCCCGCTGCCACCATGGCGATGACGCTGTCGAGGGTGCCTTCCGTGAAGGGCGGAATTGACAGCAGGCCTGCGTCGTCAAGGTCGCGCTGGATCCGAGCCACAGCAGCCGGGGAGCGTCTCTCCGCATCCCACAGTTCCAGGAGCTTGCGAACGGTGAGCCGGACGGGCTCAGCCGCTTGACGGTCCTCGTCCCGTACTCGCTCGACCAGCTGACGTCGGGCGACCAGGCTCCCTCCGGGCTCCCCGTCGTCCGGCCTGCCGGGGTCGGGATGGCCCAGAACCACCTGCGTGAGACGCCTGGCTGCGTCGTAGCGGCGCAGCTCGAAGACGGTCTGCAAGGACCCCAGCGACTGCAACAGATCCGGCCGGAAGGCGTCGCGCGTCACCTCCGTGGCCTTCCAGTCGACGGGACGCACATGACGCATTCCGTCCGGCTCGTCCGACCGGTATGCGTAGTCACCGGTCACGGCCCCGATCGCGTACGCGCCGTCTGCTCGGGGCAGTACGACGAGGTCTCCCACAGCCATCTCGTGCCGGAAGCGGAACAGTTGGCCGGTCCAGTTGCCACGGGTGTATGCGTTCTCGTCTGGATATGCACTGTCGACGACGCGCCGAATCGCGTTGCGTCCGGTACTGCTGGACAGATCCTCGGTGCCGTGCCAGCCGGCGATCACCAGCCCACGCTCCAGAGCCTCCGCCTCACGCTCGCCCTGCCGCCCCGCCCTGACTACCCACGCACGCATGTTGCTACCCCGTATCGATCTTGACTTCGTGTCAGATCCTTTCCTCATCCGACAACTGCACGCAAGCCGATACCTCGCCATCGATCAACTCCGGCCTTGCTGTGCACTGTTGGACTGCCGCCTCCAGGGCAGCAGTCGAGCAGGGCGCCGGGAGACTGCGGCCGGCCCCGGCACACGTGAAGTCATCCCCCGACGTACTCCCCCAACGCCTCGCCCGTGAGCGTCGACCCGTCCGCCACGAGGTCCGCCGGGGTGCCCTCGAAGACGATCTTGCCGCCGTCGTGGCCCGCGCCGGGGCCGAGGTCGATGATCCAGTCGGCGTGGGCCATGACCGCCGGGTGGTGCTCGATGACGATGACGGACTTGCCGGAGTCCACCAGGCGGTCGAGGAGGGCGAGGAGCTGTTCGACGTCGGCGAGGTGGAGGCCGGTCGTGGGCTCGTCCAGGACGTACACCCCGCCCTTGTCCGCCATGTGCGTGGCCAGCTTGAGGCGTTGGCGTTCGCCGCCGGAGAGGGTGGTGAGGGGCTGGCCGAGGGTGAGGTAGCCGAGGCCGACGTCGGCGAGCCGCTGCAGGATCTTGTGGGCGGCGGGGAGGCGGGCCTCGCCCGCGGCGAAGAACTCCTCGGCCTGCGCCACGGACATCGCGAGGACCTCGCTGATGTCCCGGCCGCCGAAGCGGTACTCCAGGACTTCGGCCTGGAACCGCTTGCCCTCGCACTCCTCGCAGGGCGTGGAGACCCCGGCCATCATCGCCAGGTCGGTGTAGATGACGCCCGCGCCGTTGCACGTCGGGCACGCGCCCTCGGAGTTGGCGCTGAACAGTGCGGGCTTCACGCCGTTGGCCTTGGCGAAGGCCTTGCGGATGGGCTCCAACAGGCCCGTGTACGTGGCCGGGTTGCTGCGCCGCGAACCGCGGATCGGCGTCTGGTCGACGGTCACGACGTTCGCGGACGCCGGTACGGAGCCGTGGATCAGGGAGCTCTTGCCGGACCCGGCGACCCCGGTGACGACGCAGAGCACACCGAGGGGAACGTCCACGTCGACCTTGCGCAGGTTGTGCTGCGTCGCGCCGCGGATCTCCAGGGCGCCGTCGGCCTTGCGCACCGTGTCCTTCAGCGCCGCACGGTCGTCGAGATGCCGCCCGGTGACGGTGTCGCTCGCGCGCAGCCCGTCCACGGTGCCCTCGAAGCAGACGGTGCCGCCCTCCGTACCGGCCCCGGGCCCGAGGTCGACCACGTGGTCGGCGACGGCGATGGTCTGCGGCTTGTGCTCGACGACGAGGACCGTGTTGCCCTTGTCGCGCAGCCGGAGCAGCAGGTCGTTCATGCGGCGGATGTCGTGCGGGTGGAGGCCGGTCGTGGGCTCGTCGAAGACGTACGTGACGTCGGTGAGGGAGGAGCCGAGGTGGCGGATCATCTTGACGCGCTGCGCCTCGCCGCCGGACAGGGTGCCGGAGGGCCGATCGAGGGAGAGATAGCCGAGGCCGATCTCCACGAACGAGTCGAGGGTCTGCTGCAACGCGTCGAGCAGCGGCGCGACCGACGGCTCGTCGATGCCGCGCACCCACTCGGCGAGGTCGCGGATCTCCATCGCGCAGGCGTCGGCGATGCTCTTCCGCCGGTACTTGGAGGCGCGGACGGCCTCGCTGAGCCGGGTGCCGTCGCAGTCCGGGCAGGTGGTGAAGGTGACGGCGCGCTCCACGAAGGCCCGGATGTGGGGCTGCATCGACTCCTTGTCCTTGGACAGGAACGACTTCTGGATCTTCGGGATCAGGCCCTCGTACGTGAGGTTCACGCCGTTGACCTTGACCTTGACCGGCTCGCCGTACAGGAAGGCCTGGAGTTCCTTCTTCGTGTACTTCCGGATCGGCTTGTCCGGGTCGACGAAGCCGGACTGGGCGTAGACCTGCACGGTCCACTGGCTGTCGGACTTCCAGCCGGGGATCGTGAAGGCGCCCTCGGACAGCGACTTGGAGTCGTCGTACAGCTGCGTGAGGTCGATGTCGGAGACCGTGCCGCGGCCCTCGCAGCGGACGCACATGCCGCCGGTGCGGCTGAACGTGACCTTCTCGGTCTTCGTCTTCCCGGCGCCCTTCTCCACCCGGAAGCCGCCGCTCGCGGAGACGGACGCGGTGTTGAAGGAGTACGCGCCGGGCGGGCCGACGTGCGGCTTCGCGAGGCGGCTGAAGAGGATGCGGAGCATCGCGTTGGCGTCGGTGGCGGTGCCGACGGTGGAGCGCGGGTCGGAGCCCATCCGCTGCTGGTCGACGATGATCGCCGTGGTCAGCCCGTCGAGGACGTCCACCTCGGGCCGCGCGAGGGTCGGCATGAAGCCCTGCACGAAGCTGCTGTACGTCTCGTTGATCAGGCGCTGCGACTCGGCGGCGATGGTGTCGAAGACCAGCGAGCTCTTGCCGGATCCGGAGACTCCCGTGAACACCGTGAGCCGGCGCTTGGGGATCTCGATGCTGACGTCCTTGAGGTTGTTCTCGCGCGCCCCGTGCACCCGGATCAGGTCGTGGCTGTCGGCCGCGTGCGGCTCGCTCTTCGCCATGGTGGTGATGTCTCCGTCTCTCGTGCGGGCCGCCTGCGCGGTCCGGTTGCCCCCACGGTAGGCCGGGCCCCGTCCCGGTGCTTCTCCATTTCTGACACGCCCCTCCGGAACGCGGACACGACCCTCCGGAACGCCGACACGTCCCTCCGGCCCCTTCGAGCTGCCGGCAACGCTCGGTTACGTGAATGAGCGCTCCGGGACCCCTGGTGGCACAAGGCGGTCGGGGGGGGCGAATGATGGAAGGCGTCGTGGTGTCCCACATGGGCTCCACTTCGACAAGGAGGACCGCGAGTTCAAGGCCGATACGGAAGCGACCGTCTACCTGGACAAGAGCAAGTCCTTCCTCAAGGAGATCACTCCCTGTTCAGCGGGGGCGTGACCGTCACACTCGATCGCCGGTGACCTCGACCGCCCGCGAGCACGACCCTCCGTGACGGGGTGGCGGCCCGGGGTGCGTCCCGGTCGTTCTTCGCCGACACTTGTGGGGTGCTTCCGCCGCCCGGCGGCACCTGCATGAACAGCGGCCGAGCGGGGAACGAAGCCGCCTCCAACGGCACTTGGACTTCCCTGGGGCGCCCTTGTGCGGACCGTCGTGAAGGTCTTGGGTGGACGGGTGCGTCTTCCGGGGCGGCGTGCGTGCAGCCTGTGCGCGGCCGGTCGCGGAGGCTGCCGCAACGGCCTTCGAACAGGAGGAACCGGCCATGAGTGAGGCCGACTGTACGGAGTACGACACGCCCGTGACCGAGGACGAGACGGAAGCGCTCGTCCACGGCATCTGCTTCAAGACCGGTCCGCCCGCCACCGTGGGCGTGGAACTCGAATGGCTCGTCCACGAGTTGCGCGCCCCCCGACTTCCGACCACCCCCGAACGGCTCGCGGCCGCGGCCGCCGCACTGCGAGCCCTGCCCCTCGGTTCGGCCGTGACGGTCGAGCCCGGCGGCCAGCTGGAGCTCAGCTCGCTGCCCGCCGCCTCCCTGACGGAGTGCGTCGCCTCCGTCTCCGCCGACCTCCGGCTCGCCCGCGCCGCCCTCGCCGACCTGGGGCTCGGCCTCTCCGGACGCGGCCAGGACCCCTGGCATCCGCCGCGCCGTCTCCTGGACGACGCGCGGTACGTCGCGATGGAACGCTACTTCGACCGGACCGGCCCGGCCGGCCGGGCCATGATGTGCTCCACGGCGTCGGTGCAGATCTGCCTGGACGCCGGGTACGAGGAGCCGGGCCCCCTCGGACACGGCAGGCGCTGGCGGCTCGCCCACCTGCTCGGCGCGGTGCTGGTCGCCGCGTTCGCCAACTCCCCGCTCGACCGGGGCCTTCCGACGGGCTGGCGGTCCACCCGGCAGGCCGTGTGGGCGTCCATCGACCCGGGCCGCGTCGACGCTCCCCCGGAGGGCGCCGAGCCCCGTACGGCGTGGGCGCGGCACGTCCTGGACGCGCCGGTGATGTGCGTGCGTACCGCCGAGGGGCCGTGGCTGGTGCCGGAGCGGGTCAGCTTCCGGGACTGGCTGCGCGGCGGCGCGCTGCCCCGGCCGCCGACCCGCGCCGACCTGGACTACCACCTGACGACGCTGTTCCCGCCGGTGCGGCCGCGCGGGCACCTGGAGCTGCGGATGATCGACGCGCAGCCGGGCCCGGACGGCTGGCTGGTGCCGCTCGCCGTGACCGAGGCGCTGTTCGAGGACCCGGAGGCCGCGGAGCGGGCGTACCGCACCGTGAAGCCGCTGGCGGAGCGGGCGCTCGGCGAGGACGGCACGTCCAGGGCGGCGCCGCGCAACCCGCTGTGGCTGGACGCCGCCCGGCACGGCCTGGCCGACCCGGAGCTGCGGGAGGCGGCCGTGGACTGCTTCGCCGCGGCCCTGGAGGCGCTGCCCCGGCGCGGGGCGCCGGCCGCGGTCGTCGACGCCGTCGGCGCGTTCGCGGAGCGCCATGTCGCACGGGGCCGCTGCCCGGCCGACGACCTGCTCGACGAAGTGAACGGGAGGACACCGTGAACCACACCGAGCCCCTGTGGGACGAGGAGGCACTGCGCACCGCCGCGCGGGCCGCCCTGACCACGGCGCGGGAGCGCACCCGGCTGCTGACGACCTGCGTCGACGAGGCCGAACTGACCGCGCAGCACTCGCCGTTGATGTCCCCGCTGGTCTGGGACCTCGCGCACATCGGCAACCAGGAGGAGCAGTGGCTGCTGCGCGCGGTGGCCGGGCGCGAGCCGATGCGGCCGGAGATCGACTCGGTGTACGACGCGTTCGAGCACCCGCGCGCGGAGCGGCCGTCGCTGCCGCTGCTGCCGCCGGACGAGGCGCACCGGTACGCGGCGGAGGTGCGCGGCCGGGCCCTGGACGTCCTGGACACGAGCGTGCTGCGCGGCTCCGGCCTGGTGGACGCGGCGTTCGCGTTCGGCATGATCGCGCAGCACGAACAGCAGCACGACGAGACGATGCTGATCACCCATCAGCTCCGCAAGGGCCCGGCCGCCCTCACGGCCCCCGAACCGCCGCCGGTCACCAGCCCTCTGACGGCACGTCAAGTCCTCGTCCCTGGCGGCCCGTTCACGATGGGCACGTCGACGGAGCCGTGGGCGCTGGACAACGAGCGCCCGGCGCACCGCCGTGAGGTGGCGGCGTACTGGATCGACACGGCGCCGGTGACGTGCGGCGCATATCTGGAGTTCATCGCCGACGGCGGCTACGACGAGCCGCGCTGGTGGGACCCGGCCGGCTGGGCGTACGTCCGCGAGCACGGGCTGCGGGCGCCGCTGTTCTGGCGCCGTGAGGGCAGGCAGTGGCTGCGTCGCCGCTTCGGCGTGACGGAACCGGTGCCGCTGGACGAGCCGGTGCTGCACGTCAGCTGGTACGAGGCGGACGCGTACGCGCGCTGGGCCGGGCGGCGTCTGCCCACCGAGGCGGAGTGGGAGAAGGCCGCCCGGCACGACCCGGCCACAGGCCGCTCCCGCCGCTACCCGTGGGGCGACGCCGACCCGGCCCCGGAGCACGCCAACCTCGGCCAACGGCACCTCCGCCCGGCCCGCGCCGGCGCCTACGAGCAGGGCCAATCCCCTTATGGGGCAAGGCAGTTGATCGGTGACGTGTGGGAGTGGACGGCGAGCGACTTCCTGCCGTACCCGGGGTTCGTGGCGTTTCCGTACCGCGAGTACTCGGAGGTGTTCTTCGGCAGCGACCACAAGGTGCTGCGCGGCGGTTCGTTCGCCGTGGACCGGGTGGCCTGCCGGGGCACGTTCCGCAACTGGGACTACCCGATCCGGCGGCAGATCTTCTCCGGCTTCCGCACGGCACGGGACGCGAGCGCGGAGGAGTCGGCGGGCGCCCCCGGGACGGTGATGCGCTGATGTGCCGTCATCTCGCCTACGTGGGACTGCCGTTGCCCCTCGGCGAAGTCCTCGTCCGTCCGCCGCACAGCCTGTACGTGCAGTCCTGGGCGCCGCGCCGACAGCGGCACGGGACGGTCAACGCCGATGGTTTCGGGGTGGGTTGGTACGTGGACGACGACCCGGTGCCGGGCCGCTACCGGCGCGCCGGGCCCGTGTGGGGCGACCTGTCCTTCGCGGACCTCGCGCGGGTGGTGCGCAGCGGGGCGTTCCTCGCGGCGGTGCGGGACGCGACGCGCGCGGGCGCGGACGGGGAGGCCGCGGCGGCCCCGTTCACGTACGGGCCGTGGCTGTTCAGCCACAACGGCATGGTGGCGGGCTGGCCCGACTCCCTTGCGGGGCCTGCCCGTTCACTGCCGACGGAGGAACTCCTCTCCCTGGAGGCCCGCTGCGACTCGGCGCTCGTCTGGGCGCTGCTGCTGCACCGGCTGCGGTCCGGGGACGAGCTGCCGCAGGCCCTCGCCGACACGGTCACGGAGGTCGCGGCGGCCGCGCCGCGCTCCCGCCTCAACCTGCTGGTCACCGACGGCAGCACGATCACCGCCACCGCCTGGGGCGACAGCCTCTGGTACCTGCACGAGCCCGCCGCGGGCCGCACGGTCGTGGCCTCCGAGCCGTACGACGACACCCCGGGGTGGCGCGAGGCGCCCGACCGGACGCTGCTGACCGCGAGCCGCACGGACGTGCTGCTGACCCCGATGAAGGACCCGGAGCCGAAGGAGCCCCTCGCGTGAGCACGCTGCAGTTCACCCGGACCCTGCCCGAGGACGCCACCGGCGCCGCGCTGCGGAGCGACGTCTTCGCGGGCCTGACCGCGTCGCCCAAGACGCTGCCGCCGAAGTGGTTCTACGACGCGCGCGGCAGCGAGCTGTTCGACGAGATCACCACGCTGCCCGAGTACTACCCGACACGCGCCGAGCGGGAGATCCTGCTGACCCGCGCCGGCGAGATCGCCGCGGCCACCGGCGCCCGCACCCTGATCGAGCTGGGCTCCGGCTCGTCCGACAAGACCCGTCATCTCCTCGACGAGCTGGGCGAGTTGGAGACGTACGTGCCGGTCGACGTCAGCGAGAGCGCGCTGCGGCAGGCCGGTGAGGCGTTGCGCGCGGAGCACCCCGGGCTCTCCGTGCACGCCCTCATCGCCGACTTCACGGCCCCGCTGACGCTGCCGCCGACGCCGGGCCCGCGCCTGGTCGCGTTCCTCGGCGGCACCCTCGGCAACCTGCTGCCCGCCGAACGCGCCGCGTTCCTCGCGTCGGTGCGCGCGCTGCTCTCGCCGGGCGACTCGCTGCTGCTCGGCACGGACCTGGTCAAGGACGAGGGGACGCTGGTCGCGGCGTACGACGACGCGGCGGGCGTGACGGCCGAGTTCAACAAGAACGTCCTGAACGTCATCAACCGCGAACTCGGCGCGGACTTCGACCCGGAGGCGTTCACGCACGTGGCGCGCTGGGACCGCGAGCGGGAGTGGATCGAGATGCGCCTGCGCGCCCGCTCCGACCTCACGGTGAAGATCCCGGAGCTGGAACTCGCGGTCGACTTCGCGGCGGGTGAGGAGCTCCGCACGGAGATCTCGGCGAAGTTCCGCGAGACGGGGATACGGGCGGAGCTGCTCGGGGCCGGGCTCACCCCCACGCACTGGTGGACGGACGAGGCGGGAAGGTTTGCTCTGTCCCTGTCGCGGGCGTGAGGGCTCGTTCGTCTGCGGCCTTCGTCGTGGCTGGTCGCGCAGTTCCCCGCGCCCCTAGAAGTTCAGCGCCTCCGTGATCTCCGCGGAAGCGACCCGCGCCGCCCGCCCCGGGTCCGCGCCCTCGAGCACCGCCGTCATGTACCGCTTGATCGGATTGTCCGCCTCGACCGTCGCCCACCGCGGCGACGCGGGCGTCGCACGGCCCCGCGTCGCGGCCTTCGCCATGGCCGCGACGCCGGGCTCGTCCGCCACCGCGGACGCCAGCTTCGCCTTGTTCGGGACGTGGTGCATCGTACGAGCCAGCTCCGTCTGCCACTTGCGTCCGGCCAGCGCGTCGATCACGGCGACCGCCCCGCGCGGGACGTCGCTGCGTTCGGGCACGATCAGGTCGGAGCCGCCGGTGAAGACCGCGCCGGGCTGCCCGGCGCGGCGGCCGGGAATGGGGAAGTACCCGAGTTTTCCCGCGAGTTCGGGGCTCTTCTCCTCGATCGCCTCCGCCGCACCCGGCACGGACACGATCTGCGCGACCTCGCCGAGCGCGAACACCTCGGCCTGCGGCGGGGTCTCCTCGTCCGCGTCGGTCGGGCCCTCGCCGAGCTGTTGGAGGCGCTGGTAGAAGTCCATGCCGCGCAGTGCGGCCGGGCTGTGCAGGGCGCCGCGCCAGCGCCCCGCCTTCTCCTCGGCGAGTTCACCGCCCTCGTCCCAGACGAACCCGGCGAGCGTGTACCAGTCCTGCCCGGCGAGGTAAATCCCCTGCTTTCCGGCCGAGTTGAGTCGGCGGGTGTACGAGAGCCACTCGTCGCGCGTCGCCGGGGGCCGCCGCAGTCCGGCCGCGCGGAACAGGTCCTTGCGGTAGACGACGACCCGGTTCGCCGCGTACCACGGGATGCCGTACTGGGCGCCGCGGTGGTTGCCGGGTTCGGCGAGGCCGGGCAGCCAGTCGTCCATGCCCCAGTCCCGCATGGACTCCAGGGACAGGTCGACGAGCCCGCCCTCGTCGACGTACTGCGCGACCTGGGTGTTGCCGACCTCGATGACGTCCGGCGCCCCGGGCTCGTCGCTGCGCAGGGCCGCGGAGACCTTCGCGCCGATGCCGGTCCAGTCCTGCACCCGCACGTCGAGCCGGAGGCCGGGGTGTTCGCGCTCGAAGGCGGTCGTGAAGCGGCGTACGAACGCGTCGGAGGCGCTGCCCTTCATCAGCCAGACGGTCACGGTGTCGGGTTGCTCCGTACCGCCGGGCAGGAGGCCGCAGCCGCCGAGCGGGAGGAGCGCGGCGAGGGCCAGACAGGTCGCGACGAGGCGCTGCTTCACGTGGGTCACCTTCGGTGTGCGGACACGGGAGGATCGCCCGACGTGGGGGGTGAGCGGCGGGAACGGCCGTACGCGGGGGCCGGCCCGGCGCTCGCACGGGTATGGCCCGGGATTTTGGTATGGACCAAAGGAACGGTCAAGGTCCTGGACGGCGGTACGGGCGGCCGGCTTCGGGGCGGCGGGCCTCGGCGCGGCCGCCTTCCGGGTGGCGGGCGTCCGGCGTCGGTCGCCTCGCGGACGTCCGCGCCCTGGGGCACGGTGGTGGAGGCGCCCCGCGAGCGGCGTCACCGAGCGAAAGGAGTGCGGCCGCCATGTCCGACCACACGTACCGGGTCTCCGAGATCGTCGGCACCTCGCAGGAGGGCGTCGACCAGGCCATCCGCAACGGCATCGCCCGCGCCGCGCAGACCGTGCGCGGGCTCGACTGGTTCGAGGTGACCCAGGTCCGCGGCCACATCGTCGACGGGCAGATCGAGCACTACCAGGTGGGCCTGAAGGTCGGCTTCCGGATGGAGGACGCGGGGTCCTGAGCCCCGACCCACGAGCAGGCCCTCAGGTCCGCCCCTCCCGCTCCTGCGCCTCCTCGAGCGCCGCGGACCCGGTGGCCCAGCGGGCCCGTACGACGGTGAAACCGGCCTGTTCCGCGGTGTCGCAGACGAGTTCGTCGTCGTCCACGAGGACCCGGACCTCGCGGGCCCGGGCCAGCCTGCGGAGGATGTCGAGCTTCGTGTGCCGGGCGGGCCTGCGGTCGCTGTCGCGCCGCATCCAGATCCGCCCGGCCGGCAGCGCCTGCTGGTCGAGCCAGGCCACGGTGTCGGCGCGACAGCGCTCGGGGCGGCCGGTCAGGTACTGGATCTCGCACTCCTCGGCGTGCGCGCGGACCAGGGCAAGACCCTCGGCCAGCGGCGGGTCGTCGGGGGCGGCCGCGAAGAAGCCGTTCCAGTCGCGCGGCCTGCGCTCCAGGAAGTGCTGGCGGTGCGCCGTGTCGGCGAGGGTGTTGTCCAGGTCGAACACGGCGACCGGGCGGGGTGCGTCGTCCATCCGGCCAGCGTAATTGTGCCCACTCGCCGTGGGCCATGCGGCTGTCTCGCGGCTGCGGCGCCGCTGTGGCTGGTCGCGCAGTTCCCCCGCGCCCCTGAAGGCTTGCGGCTGCGCCGCTGCCTTTCCCGGTGAGATGCCGCACGAAGTGCGCATCTCAAGAGGCGCGGGGAACTGCGCGACCAGCCCACGACGGGGGAAAGCCGCACGACATCCGCAGGGCTCACGGCGAGTGGGAAGTCCTCACCCCTCCCCCGTGTTGTACGGACCGTGACTGCAGCGACCCGCACCAAGTTCTCCGTCCTCGACCGGTCCCGCACCCTGCAAGGGCAGGACGCGCCCGCCGCGCTGCGGGCGACCGTGGAGTTCGCCCGGCGGATCGAGGAGTTCGGGTACCACCGCTTCTGGGTGTCGGAGCACCACAGCGTGCCCGGTGTCGCGGGTTCCGCGCCGACCGTGCTCGCGGCGGCGGTGGCCGCGGCGACGCGGACGATCCGGGTCGGCACCGGCGGCGTGATGCTGCCGAACCATCAACCCCTCGTCGTGGCCGAACAGTTCGGCGTCCTGGAGTCGCTGTTCCCCGGCCGGATCGACATGGGCCTCGGCCGTTCCGTGGGCTTCACGGGCGGCGTGCGCAAGGCGCTCGGGCGCGACAAGGAGGACGCCGCCGACTTCGCCGCCCAGCTCGCCACCCTCCTCGGCTACCTCACCGGCGACCAGACCGAGCACCCCCAGGTGCACGCCCACCCGGCGGAGGGCCTGCGGGTGCCGCCGTACGTCCTGGCCATGGGCGAGGGCGCGGCCATCGCGGCGGAGGCCGGGCTTCCGCTGGTGATCGGCGATCTGCGCGGCCGCTCCCGCATGCTCGCCGCGATCGAGCGCTACCGCGAGGGTTTCAAGCCGTCCGTCTGGGCCGACGAGCCGTACGTGATCATCTCCGGCACCGTCGCCGTGGCCGCCGACAAGGCGGCGGCGCGCCGGCTGCTGATCCCCGAGGCCTGGTCGATGGCGTACTCCCGCACCCACGGCGTCTTCCCGCCGCTCGCCCCGGCCGAGGAGACCGAGGCGCGCGCGATGACGCCCAAGGAGCGGGACTTCTACGAGCAGGGCCTCGCCGGGCAGGTGCACGGCACCGAGGACGAGGTCGCCGCGACCCTCGACTCCCTGATCACGGCGAGCGGAGCGGACGAGGTGCTGGTCACCACGTCCACGTACGACCGCGCGGGCATGCTGGACTCGTACCGCAGGCTCGCCCGGCTGGCGGGTCTGAGCGGCGCCTAGGCGGGGCCTAGAATCGTGGGGTTTGTCCACCGAGACCCCGCGGAGCGCCCCGTGCCGATCAGGCCGTCGTCGACGATCAGTCCCCACGAGCACGACCCGTACGTCCGCGTGCGCGGCGCCCGGGAGCACAATCTGCGCGGGGTCGACGTGGACGTGCCGCGGGACGTGCTCGTGGCGTTCACCGGAGTGTCCGGGTCCGGGAAGTCCTCGCTCGCCTTCGGGACGATCTACGCGGAGGCGCAGCGGCGGTACTTCGAGTCGGTGGCGCCGTACGCGCGCCGGCTCATCCACCAGGTGGGGGCGCCGAAGGTGGGCGAGATCAGCGGGCTGCCGCCGGCGGTCTCGCTCGAACAGCGGCGCTCGGCGCCCACCTCGCGCTCCTCGGTGGGCACCGTCACCACCCTCTCCAACTCGCTGCGGATGCTGTTCTCCCGCGCGGGCGACTACCCGGAGGGCGCCGAGCGGCTCGATTCCGACGCGTTCTCCCCGAACACCGCCGCGGGCGCCTGCCCGGACTGCCACGGCCTGGGCCTGGTGCACCGTACGACGGAGCAACTCCTCGTCCCCGACCCGGAGTTGTCGATCCGCGACGGGGCGATCGCCGCGTGGCCGGGCGCCTGGCAGGGCAAGAACCTGCGGGACGTCCTCGACGCGCTCGGGTACGACGTGGACCGCCCGTGGCGGGAACTGCCGCAGCGGGACCGGGACTGGATCCTGTTCACCGACGAGCAGCCGGTCGTCACCGTGCATCCGGTGCGCGACGCGGGCCGCATCCAACGCCCGTACCAGGGCACGTACATGAGCGCCCGGCGGTACGTGATGAAGACGTTCGCCGACTCCAAGAGCCAGACCCTGCGCGCCAAGGCCGAGCGGTTCCTGGAGAGCGCCCCCTGCCCGTCCTGCGAGGGGCGGCGGCTGCGGCCCGAGGCGCTCGCGGTGACGTTCGCGGGCCGCACCATCGCCGAGCTCGCCGCGCTGCCGCTGACCGCGCTGGCGGCGCTCCTTCGGGACGCGGGCGGCGACGAAACGGCCCGCGTCCTCACCGACGACCTGCTCGCCCGGATCGAGGTCATCACCGAACTCGGCCTGGGCTACCTGGGGTTGGACCGCACCACCCCCACCCTGTCGGCGGGCGAGCTGCAACGCCTGCGCCTGGCCACGCAGTTGAGGTCCGGGCTTTTCGGCGTGGTGTACGTCCTGGACGAGCCGTCGGCGGGCCTGCACCCGGCGGACACCCAGGCGCTGCTCACGGTCCTGGACCGGCTGAAGGCGGCGGGCAACTCGGTGTTCGTGGTCGAGCACCACCTGGACGTCGTCCGCCGGGCCGACTGGCTGGTCGACGTCGGCCCGCGCGCCGGCGAGCACGGCGGGCAGGTGCTGCACAGCGGACCGCCGGCGGCGCTCGCGGACGTGCCCGAGTCGGCGACCCGGCGCTTCCTGTTCGAGCCGCCGAAGGCAGGGGCGCGGACGGTGCGCGAGCCGGACGGCTGGCTGAAGCTGTCCGGGGTGACCCGGCACAACCTGCGCGACGTCGACGCCGAGTTCCCGCTCGGCACGTTCACCGCGGTCACCGGCGTGTCCGGCTCCGGCAAGTCGACCCTCGTGGGGCAGGAACTCCCCCTCGCAGCCGAGGAGTCGGCGGGGGTGCGCCGGGTGGTGCAGGTCGACCAGCGGCCCATCGGGCGTACGCCGCGCTCCAATCTGGCGACGTACACGGGCCTCTTCGACGTCGTACGGAAGGCGTTCGCGGACACGGACGAGGCGCGGGCGCGCGGGTACCGGGTCGGGCGGTTCTCGTTCAACGTGACCGGCGGGCGCTGCGAGACCTGCCAGGGCGAGGGCTTCGTCTCGGTGGAGCTGCTGTTCCTGCCCAGCACGTACGCGCCGTGCCCGGACTGCGGCGGGGCCCGCTACAACCCCGAGACACTTCAGGTCACGTACCGCGGGCGGACCATCGCCGAGGTGCTCGACCTGACGGTGGAGGCGGCGGCCGAGTTCTTCGCGGACGTGCCGGCGGCGGCGCGCAGCCTGGCCGCGCTGCTGGATGTGGGCCTCGGCTATCTGCGGCTCGGGCAGCCCGCGACGGAGCTGTCCGGCGGCGAGGCGCAGCGCATCAAGCTGGCCAGCGAGCTGCAGCGGGTGCAGCGCGGGCACACCCTGTACGTGCTCGACGAGCCGACGACGGGCCTGCACCCGGCCGACGCGGAGGTCCTGATGCGGCAGCTGCACGGCCTGGTGGACGCGGGCAACACGGTCGTGGTCGTCGAGCACGACATGGCGGTCGTGGCGGACGCGGACTGGGTGATCGACCTCGGCCCGGGCGGCGGCGACGAGGGCGGCCGGATCGTCGCCGCGGGGCCGCCCGCGCGGGTGGCACGGGCGGCCGGGAGCCGTACGGCGCCCTACTTGGCGGCGGCGCTGGCGGCGGGGTCGGAGGCGGGGTCGGCCTGAGCCTCGGCGGGCGACCGGGCGGCTGCGGGGGCGACGAACTGCACGTCGAGGACGATCTTCACGACCTCGCCGAGGAGTCCGGGCGCGAAGTCGAGACCGTACTCGCTGCGCCGCAGCTCGCCCGTGGCCTCGAACCCGGCGTGCGTGGCGCCGTCGACCGGGGACTCCACCAGGCCGCCGAACTCTACGGCGAAGCGGATGGGCCGGGTCACGTCGCCGATGGTGAGGTCGCCGGCGAGCGTCCAGTCCTCCCCGGCGCCCTCGATCCGGGTGGAGCGGAACGTCATGGTGGGCCGCTTGGCGACGTCGAGGAGGTCGGAGGCGCGGACGTGCGCGTCCCGGTCGGCGTTGCCGGTGTCGACCGAGTCGAGGGCGACGGTCGCGGAGACGGAGCTGCTCTCCAGGGTGTCGCCGACGACGAGGGAGGCGTCCAGCTGGTTGAAACGGCCGCGGACCTTGGCGATGCCGAGGTGCCGGATCGTGAAGCCGACGGCGGAGTGGAACGGGTCGAAGGCCCAGGTCCCGGCGGGCAGGGGCAGGGCCCGGTTCCGGGTCAGGTTCTGGGTCTGGGCGGTGGTGTGCGAAGTCATGTCCGTCAGCCTCGGCCGCGCCGGGCGCGGGAGGAAGGCCGGGCGCAGGCGGGCACCCGCCGGGCTGGTAGCGGCGAGGCTGGTAGCGGCAGGGCCACCCTTCGCGCGGGGCGCGACCGTACGATCGACAGGTGAGCGAGAACGAACTGGGAGCGTATCTGCGCGGCCTCCGCGAGTCCGTGACGCCCGCGGACGTGGGCCTGCCCGCGGGGCCCCGCCGCCGCACGCCCGGCCTGCGCCGCTCGGAGCTGGCGATGCTGGCCGGGATCAGCGTCGAGTACCTGGCCCGCCTGGAGCAGGGCCGCGACCGGCACCCGTCCGCGCAGGTCCTCGCCGCGCTCTGCGACGCGCTGCAGCTGCCCCTGGAGTCCCGTGCGCAGCTGCGCCACCTGCTGAAGGCCGAGGAGGGGCACTTCATGTGCGGGGCGGCGCCGATGCCGGCCCGCGAGGTCCGGCCCACGGTGCGCGCGCTCCTCGACCGCCTGGAGCCGACCCCGGCGGTCGTACGGAACCTCCTCGGCGAGGCCGTCGCGTACACGGAGGCGTACGCGCGCCTCATGGGCCCGGTCGGCGCGCTCGACGAGGACCCGCCGAGCCTCCTGCGGTACGTCTTCACGGACCCGCGGGCCCGGGACGCGTACCCGGACTGGGATCATGTCGCGGACGAGCAAGTGGCCCTGCTGCACTACGACTTGAGCCGTCGGGACCCGTATGTCGCCGAGCTGGTCAAGGAGTTGACGATCACGGCGGGCGCAGCGTTCACCGACCGCCTCGCGGCCCCGTCCCGGCTCCCCTCCCCCACGGGCGTCACCCGCTTCGTCCACCCACAGGTCGGCGAACTCCGCCTCGCCTACGAGACCCTGTCCCTCCCGGAGGCGGACGGCCAACACGTCCTGATCCACCTCCCGGCGGACGCGACGGCGGGCCGGGCGCTGGACCGCTTGCAGGGGTTGCGCCCGGGCGGGTTGCGGGCGGTGGGCGACTGACCTTCCCTCCGGGTTTCGCCCCGGACCCCGCTCCCAAGACGCCGGAGGTGCTGAATTTTCCCCGGCGCCGGAAGGGTGTTGCTTCTAGGGGCGCGGGGAACTGCGCGACCAGCCACGACGGCGCCGCAGACGAACGACGCAGCCGGGGTCGGGGCGCAGCCCCGGGGCGGGGGGCTAGCCCCGCGAGGCCTTCCTGTTGGCTCGGAGCCACTCCCTGTTCATCGCCGTGATCGAAGGCAGCGGAATGCCCTTCGGGCAGGCCGTCGCGCACTCACCGGTGAGGGTGCAGCCGCCGAAGCCTTCCTCGTCCATCTGGCCGACCATGTCCAGGACACGGGTCTCGCGCTCGGGAGCGCCCTGCGGGAGGACGTTCAGATGGTTGACCTTGGCCGACGTGAACAGCATCGCCGAGCCGTTCGGGCAGGCCGCGACGCACGCGCCGCAGCCGATGCACTCGGCGTGCTCGAAGGCGTAGTCGGCGTCCGGCTTCGGCACCGGGGTGGCGTGCGCCTCGGGGGCGGAGCCGGTGGGCGCGGAGACGTAGCCGCCGGCCTGGATGATGCGGTCGAAGGCGGAGCGGTCCACGACCAGGTCCTTGACGACCGGGAACGCCGCGGCCCGCCACGGCTCGATGTCGATCGTGTCGCCGTCCCGGAAGGACCGCATGTGGAGCTGGCAGGTGGTGGTGCGCTCGGGCCCGTGGGCGTCGCCGTTGATCACCAACGAGCAGGCGCCGCAGATGCCTTCGCGGCAGTCGTGGTCGAAGGCGACGGGGTCCTCACCGCGCAGGATGAGGTCCTCGTTGAGCGTGTCGAGCATTTCGAGGAACGACATGTCCTGCGAGATGCCGTCGACCTCGTACGTGGACATGGCGCCGTCGGCATCGGCGTTGCGCTGCCGCCAGACGCGCAGGGTCAGCTTCATCAGGCGTAGCTCCGTTGCGTGGGGTGGACGTACTCGAAGACCAGGTCTTCCTTGTGCAGAGTCGGGGCCGTGCCCGTGCCCGTGAACTCCCAGGCGGCGGCGTACGAGAACTCCTCGTCGCGGCGTTCGGCCTCGCCGTCCGGGGTCTGGGACTCCTCGCGGAAGTGGCCGCCGCAGGACTCGGCGCGGTGCAGGGCGTCGAGGCACATGAGCTCGGCGAGCTCCAGGTAGTCGACGATGCGGTTGGCCTTCTCCAGGGACTGGTTGAACTCCTCGCCGGTGCCGGGGACCTTGATGCGGCGCCAGAATTCGTCGCGGATCTGCGGGATGCGGTCGAGCGCCTTGCGCAGGCCCTCCTCGGTGCGGGCCATGCCGCAGAACTCCCACATGACCTCGCCGAGTTCACGGTGGAAGGAGTCCGGGGTGCGGTCGCCGTCGACCGCGAGGAGGCGGGCGAGCCGGTCCTCGGTCTCCGTCAACACCTCGCGTACGACGGGGTGTCGGGCGTCCACCTCGTCCTTGTGCGGGTTGCGCGCGAGGTAGTCGTTGATGGTGGAGGGGAGGACGAAGTATCCGTCGGCCAGGCCCTGCATCAACGCGCTGGCCCCCAGTCGGTTCGCGCCGTGGTCGGAGAAGTTGGCCTCGCCGATCGCGAACAGGCCGGGCACGGTGGTCTGCAGGTCGTAGTCGACCCACAGGCCGCCCATCGTGTAGTGCACGGCCGGGTAGATCCGCATCGGGACGGTGTACGGGTCCTCGTCGGTGATCCGGGCGTACATGTCGAAGAGGTTGCCGTACTTCGCCTCGACCGCCTTGCGGCCCATCCGCGCGATGGCGTCCGCGAAGTCCAGGTAGACGCCCTGGCCGCCGGGGCCCACTCCCCTGCCCTCGTCGCACACGTTCTTCGCGGCGCGGGACGCGATGTCGCGGGGGACGAGGTTGCCGAAGGACGGGTAGATGCGCTCCAGGTAGTAGTCGCGCTCGTCCTCGGGGATCTTGTTCGGCGGCCGGTCGTCGCCCTTGGCCTTGGGCACCCAGATACGGCCGTCGTTGCGCAGCGACTCGCTCATCAGTGTCAGCTTCGACTGGTGGTCGCCGGTGCGCGGGATGCACGTGGGGTGGATCTGCGTGAAGCAGGGGTTGGCGAAGTACGCGCCGCGCCGGTGCGCCCGCCACACGGCCGTGGCGTTGCTGTTCATGGCGTTGGTCGACAGATAGAAGACGTTGCCGTAGCCGCCGCTCGCGAGGACCACCGCGTCAGCGAAGTACGTGGAGATCTTCCCGGTGACCAGGTCCCGGGCGACGATGCCGCGGGCCCGCCCGTCGATCACGATGACGTCCAGCATCTCCGTACGCGGATGCAGCTCCACGTTGCCGGCGGCGATCTGCCGGGACAGCGCCTGGTACGCGCCGAGGAGCAGCTGCTGGCCGGTCTGGCCGCGGGCGTAGAACGTACGGGAGACCTGGACGCCGCCGAAGGAGCGGGTGTCGAGGAGGCCGCCGTACTCGCGGGCGAACGGCACGCCCTGGGCGACGCACTGGTCGATGATCTCGACGGAGATCTGCGCGAGCCGGTGCACGTTGGACTCGCGGGCGCGGAAGTCGCCGCCCTTCACGGTGTCGTAGAAGAGGCGGTGGATCGAGTCGCCGTCGTTGCGGTAGTTCTTCGCGGCGTTGATGCCGCCCTGCGCGGCGATGGAGTGGGCGCGGCGCGGGGAGTCCTGGTAGCAGAACTGGACGACGTGGTAGCCCTGTTCGGCGAGGGTCGCGCCCGCGGAGCCGCCCGCGAGGCCGGTGCCGACGACGATCACGGTGTGCTTGCGCCGGTTGGCGGGGTTGACCAGCTTCGCCTCGAAGCGGCGGGTGTCCCAGCGCTCCGCGATCGGCCCGGCGGGCGCCTTGGCGTCGACGACCGGCTCGCCGGTGGTGTAGTCGGCGTAGGAATTCGGGGTGCTCATTCAGCTCACCACTCCGGTCATGACGGCGACGGGTACGGAGACGAAGCCCACGGTCAGGAGCAGCGCGAGCCCGTTCGCGGCGGTCTTCAGGGCGCGGTCGCGGGCGGCGCTGCCGACGCCGAGGGTCTGGGCGGCGCTCCAGAACCCGTGCCGGACGTGGAAGCCGAGGGCGACCATGGCGACGATGTAGATGACGTTGCCGTACCAGGTGGAGAAGGTCGCGACGACGTTCTGGTAGGCCTCGCCGTGCACCGCGTGCTCGTTGACGGTGAGGGTGGTCAGGTCGAGCAGGTGCCAGACGATGAACAGGCCGAGGATGATGCCGCCCCAGCGCATGGTCCGGGTGGCGTAGCTCGCGCGCTTCCGCTTGTGCACGTACTTCGTGGGCCGCGCCCTGATGTCCCGCCGGCTCAGCTGGTACGCGGACACGGCGTGCGCCACGACCGCGACGACGAGGACGACGCGGACGAGCCACAGCGTCCACTCGTAGTGCATGAAGGGCTCGCCTACGGTGCGCAGCCAGTGCGCGTAGCCGTTGAACTCGTCCGTCCCGAAGAAGATCTTGAGGTTGCCCAGCATGTGGACGACCAGGTACAGGAGCATGACGAGGCCGCTCACGGCCATCACCGTCTTCTTGCCGACGGTCGAGTCCCAGAAGCCGGGTGTCTTCGACGGCCGTCGGTCCGTCCGCGTTGCCCGCGTTGCCAGAGCCATGACTCAAGACGCTAAAGGCCGAAGGTCCCAGAGGTCCAAGATCTGGTCCGGCTCATTTCCATAGCTGTTTCCTATCGTGCGTCTACGCTGGACCTCATGCAGTTGCAGCAGCTCCAATACTTCGTCGCGGTGGCCGAGACCCGGCACTTCACCCGCGCCGCCGAGCAGGTGCACGTGGCGCAGCCCTCGCTGTCGCAGCAGATCCGGGCCCTGGAACGGGAGTTGGGCGCGGAACTGTTCAGCCGGGCACGCGGCAACATCGCGCTCACGGACGCCGGGGAGACGCTCCTTCCGCTGGCCCGGCGGATCCTCGCGGACGCGGACACGGCCAGGCAGGAGGTGCAGGAGCTGGGCCGTCTGGAGCGCGGCCGGGTCCGGCTCGGCGCGACGCCGTCGCTGTGCACGGGGCTCCTTCCGGACGTGCTGCGCCAGTTCCACGACCGCTACCCCGGCATCCGGCTGCTGATCGAGGAGGGCGGCTCCCACGATCTCGTACGCGAACTCGCCCGCGGCGCGCTCGACCTGGCGCTCGTGGTGCTGCCGCTGCCCAGCCCCTCCCCCGCACTGACGACGGTGGAGCTGCTGCGCGAGGACCTGGTGGTGGTCTCCTCACCGGAGGCGAAGGCGCCGGGGGCGCGGGGGCGGTCGGTGCGGATCGCGGACCTGCAGCGGGAGCGGCTCGTGATGTTCCGGCACGGCTACGACCTGCGGGAACTCACGGTCGCCGCGTGCCGGGCAGAGGGGTTCGAGCCGGACTTCGCGGTGGAGGGCGGGGAGATGGACGCGGTGCTCGGGTTCGTGCGGGCGGGGCTGGGGGTTGCGGTGGTGCCGCGGATGGTCGCTACGCGGGCGGGGCGGGGTCTACGGGTCACCCCTCTGACCCGCCCCGGCCTGCACCGCACGATCGCCCTGGCCCACAGAAGCGACGTGGCTCCGCCGAGGGCGGCCCGAGAGCTGCAACGAATGCTGGTCGAGCCCCGCTAGGGGCGCGCCTCCAGGGGCGCGGGGAACTGCGCGACCAGCCACGACGCACGCGCGGTCGGCAGCGCAACAACACCCGGCAGACGGTGCCCCGACAGGGGCGCGGGGAACTGCGCGGCGAACCCCCACCGGCGTGCACCCGAATGCCCGACCGATTCGCACCCGGCACGTGGGGCTGTGCCCACCCGTTCCGCCCCTGGCGGACCAGCTGCCCACAGCGGGGCGGGGGGGGGAGAGACGAGGCGCAGCAGGGAGGCACCGGGAAGGGAGGGCCCCGCCTCGCGGTGCACCTGCCCGCAGCGGGGCGGGAGGAAGGGACGAGGCGCAGCAGGGAGGCACCCCGCCCTTCGGAGCGACTGCCCACAGCGAGGTGAGGGATGAGGGGGCGCGCCGGAAGGTGCGGGGGTGGCAGGGGGCTTCGCCCCTCCTGCACCGTTACCCCGTCGCGTCGACCATCGCCAGCGCATGCAACCGATCCGGCGGCCCGGGCCGGGCGTAGTACCAGCCCTGGGCCGTATCGCAGCCCAGCTCCCGCAGCTGCTCCGCCTGCGCCCCCGTCTCCACGCCTTCCACGGTGACCGCCAGGTCGAGGCTGTGGGCGAGGGAGACGACTCCCTCGACGATCTTCAGGTCCACGGGATCGACCGGATACCGCTGCATGCCCTGCGTGAAGGACCGGTCCAGCTTCAGCACGCTCACCGGCAGCCGCCGCAGATTCGCCAGGTTCGAGTACCCCGTACCGAAGTCGTCGAGCGCGATGTCGACGCCCATCTCGGCGAGCCGCCGCAGCGGTTTCAGCAGGTCGTCGTCGGCGCCGATCAGCGCGGACTCGGTGACCTCCAGGCACAGCGCCTCGGGTTCGAGCCCGACCCGCTCCAGGATCTCGACGGTGTCGGACACCAGGTGCGGATGGTGCAGCTGGACGGGCGACAGGTTGACGTTGATCCGCAGCGGCCCGGCGTCCGCGTGCCGCTGCTTCCAGTCGCGGGCCTGCCGTACGGCCTCCTCCAGGACCCACCGGCCGAGCGGCACGATGAGCCCGGTGTGCTCGGCGAGCGGGATGAACCGGTCCGGGCCGAGCACCCCGTGCTGCGGATGCGTCCACCGCACCAGCGCCTCGGCCCCGCTGACCGACCCGTCCGCGAGGTGCACGAGCGGCTGGTACTCGATGAAGAACTCGCCGCGCGCGAGGGCCGCCGGGAGGGCGGTGGTCAGGCCGTGCCGGGTGATCGTACGGGCGTCGACCTCCGGGTCGGCGAGCTCGAAGCGGTTGCCGCCCGCGGACTTGGCCCGGTACATGGTGATGTCGGCGCTGCGCAGCACCTCGGCGGGGCTGCGTTCCCCGGCCGGGCCCTCGACGATGCCGATGGAGCCGCGCACGGTGATCTCGCGGCCCTCGATCCGTACGGGAATGGCGAGCATCGACAGGATGCGCCCGGCCAGCTCGTCCACCTCCCGTTCGGTGTCGGGCCCGGTGGTGAGCGCCACGAACTCGTCGCCGCCGAGCCGCGCCACCATCTCGCCGGGCGCGGTCGCGCAGGACTGCAGCCGGTCGGCGACCTCGACGAGCAGCCGGTCGCCGGCGGCGTGCCCGAGGCTGTCGTTGATGGCCTTGAAGCCGTCGAGGTCGAGGTAGCAGAGGCCGAAGCGGTTGCCGTCGCCCGCGGCGAGCGCCTTCTCCAGGCGTTCGAAGAACAGCGTGCGGTTGGGCAGCCCGGTGAGCGCGTCGTGCGTCGCCTCGTATCGCAGGCGGAGGTTGAGGAGCCGCCGCTCGGTGGTGTCCTCCATCAGCGCCAGCTGGTACTGCGGCCGGCCCTCGGCGTCGCGGAGCAGGGAGACGGTGAGGTTGGTCCACAGGACGGTGCCGTCGTGCCGGTAGTACGGCTTCTCGACGCGGTACTCCTCGCGTTCGCCGCGGACCAGTTCCTCGTAGAGCCGCCAGACCTGCGGGGCGTCGTCGGGGTGGGTCCAGTCGCTGATGTTGCGGCCGCGGATCTGGTGTTCCAGGCCGCCGCCGAACATTCGCGTGAGGGTGTCGTTGACCTGGAGGACGGTGCCGTCGAGGTCGGCGATGCCGATGCCGATCGCGGCGCGCTCGAACACGGCGCGGAAGCGGGCCTCGCTCGCGTGCAGGGCCTCGGCGACCGCGTGCCGGGCGTCGAGCGCGGCCCGCGAGATGGCCTCCTGCTCGGCGAGGGTGCGCTCCCTGAGGGCCTGCGCGAAGCCCGCGGCGACGGCGTGCTGGAGCCGTGAACAGCGCGACCGCAGCTCGTCCTTGCCGCGCTCGTCGTCCTCGTCGGCGCAGTACAGGACGAGGTACGCGTCGATCACGTCGAGGGTGCGGCTCAGCGCCTCCGGGTCCGTGCAGTGCGTGCCGACGAGGGCCGCGCCGACCGCCTGCCCCTCGGCGGCGTCGAGGGCCCGCGCGGACAGGGCGTCCCGCAACCGGCGGGCGAGCGGCACGAGTTGCTGCTCCAGCTCGGCGCGGCTGAGCGACGTGGCCGTGGCGGGGAAGACCGCACGGCTCCAGATCGTGGCGAATCTGCGCAGTCTTCCCTCGGGGCCGTCCGGAGCCGCGCTGTTCTCGGTCACGCGGTGCGCCCCACGCCCGCGTACCCGGAGAACGTGATGGGGTCCTCCTGCTCCGGGGGCGTCTCGGGCCGCCAGTGCGGCATCTGCACGAGCCCTGGCTCGACCATCTCGTACCCCTCGAAGAAGCGCGCGATCTCGTCGCGCGTGCGCATGACCAGCGGATTGCGGGTCTTTTCGTAGACACCGACCGTGCCCGCGCCCTGCTCGGGCGCCGGCATCCCCTCGTACGAGGCGTGTGTGACGACGAGGAGGCTGCCGGGTGCGAGCGCGTCGCGGAGTTCGGCGACCGCGGCGTACGGCTCGTCCGCGTCCTGGACGAAGTGCAGGATCGCGACGAGGAGCAGGGCCACCGGCTGCTCCAGGTCCAACAGGCCCTTGACCTCGGGGCTGTTGAGGATCTCCTGCGGGTTGCGCAGATCGGCGGCGACGACCGTCGCCCCTTCGTTGCCGGCCAGCACGGCCCTGCTGTGCTCGACCGCGACCGGGTCGTGGTCCACGTATACGACCTTTGCCCGGGGATTTGCCGCCTGCACCACTTCGTGAACGTTTCCGAACGTGGGAATGCCGGAGCCGATATCGAGGAACTGCGTGATTCCCGATTCGGCCGCAAATCGCACCGCTCGCCGCATGAAGGCCCGATTCGCCTGCATGACCTTGGGAAGTCCCGGCATGAACTCCATGGCCTTGCGGGCCGCTTCGCGGTCCACCTCGAAATTGTGCGATCCGCCCAGGTAGAAGTCGTACATACGGGACACGCTGGGCTTCGAGATGTCGATGCCCGGCGGGGCCCAGGCGGGTCGATCCATCGTGTCTCCAAGGCGTAGGCGAGCCGGTGTTCGAGCCGAGGCTACTGATCGCTCGCCAACGGGTCGAGCAGAACCGGAAATTGCTCATCCGTTATCGGTCACAGCCTGCGGTGAGTGCATCTGCAGCTGCACGTGCACTTGGCCGATTGCAGTTGCACACGGCGTGAGCGACGACGAGGCCCCCGCTCCGCCGAACACGGAGCGGGGGCCTGCCGGCCGGGGCGCCCGGACGCCTGCCGTCGAGGCGGTCCGAGGGCTACTTCGGCGCCCCGACGAGCTTCCCCTCGGGTGAGACCACGTACCAAGTGCCGCCCACGCCCTGCCCGTTGACGTCGCCGGGCTTCTTGTCGCCGGAGAAGGTGTAGAGCGGCCAGCAGTCGATGGTCTGCTGGCGGATTCCGTCGGGCCGGTCGAAGACGGTGAAGCCCTTCTTGAGGACGCCCTCGGTGTCGTTCTTGTCGACCGGTTCCACGACGGGCCAGTTGTCCAGACACGCCCCGGTGCAGGCGGACTTCATGGGCCAGGCGGAGTCCTTCTTGAAGCGGTAGACGGTCATGCCGTTCTTGTCGACGACGATCTCGCCGAGCTCGGGGTCCTGGCGGGTGGACATCGCGGGGAGGTCCGCGCCCGCCCCTTCTGCGGCGTCCTCTGCGGCGCCTCCCTCGGCCTCCTCCGCGGCACTGCCCTCCTCGGGTTCGGCGGCCGTCGCCTTCGTGCCGTCGGGGGCCGCCGCGTGCCAGGTGCCGCCGACGCCCTGCCCCTTCGCGTCGCCGGGCTTGCGGTCGGCGGCGTAGCGGTACAGGGGCCGGCCCGCGACGGTCAGTTGCTCGGTGCCGCCCTCGCGGGTGACCGAGCCGAGCAGGGCCGGGTCGACGCCGGGTGCGGCCTTCGCGCCGTCGGCGGGGACCGCGGGCCAGGCGTCGGCGCACTCCCCCGCGCAGTTCGACTTCGGCGGGTCGGCGGTGTCCTTGTCGAAGCGGTAGAGCGTGAACCCGGCACTGTCGGTGAGGACTTGGCCGAGCTTCTTGCTCTTCCACACGGCGAGCTGCCCGGCCGGTTCCGCCTCGCTGCCGCCGCCCGAGCCGAGGCCCGCCCCGTAGCCGTCGCCGTAACTCCCCTTCGCGGGGGCCGCGTTGCCCACGGACTGCCCGTCGGCGTCCCCGCCCGCACGCTCCTGGCCGCACGCCGCCGTCAGCGCCAACAGCGCCGCGGCCGCCACGGCGGCCGACGCGCTCCGCCAGCTCTTCATTCGTGGTCAACTCCCGTACTAGTAGAGGCAGTTGCTACGCGTGCGGCACTTCGCACACGCCCCTGCATACGGAAACCCCGACCGTCCGCGTTCAACCCCCGGCAAGATTCTTTTCGCGTACGGTGATCTTCACGGCCACGCGGAAGCCGTTCCGGGACGCTTCACCCCGCCTTTCGCACCCACATTTCTCGGAATGGCCGATTCTCGCCCGTACATCTCGGGACAGAACCCAGCGAGCCGGGAATAGCGCCTCGCGGACGGTTCCGAGCTGCGCCCACCCTGCGCCTGGCGCACCCTGAGGACATGCCCTGGCAACCCCCGATCGTCGTGCATCCGTTCACCTCCGAGGGCGAACGGCCCATCAGCGTGCGCGGCTCCCACATCGGCCACGCACGCAGCGACCACGAGCTCCTGGAAGTCCTGCGCGCCGCGGGCCTCGACGAGGCGGACGCCGCGCTCGACGACCCGCACCTGGTGGAGTGGCGCGGCCCGGGCCCGCACGTCTGGACTCCGCCGGAGACGGACGGCGGGGCTTGAGCGGGTACGTACGGCGGCGGTTCCCAAACCCGCCCGGCCGGTGTTCCCCCGCGTGGCCCACGCCCGTGCCCCATTCGCCCGACACGGATCGCGACTCGCCGGGCGCATACCTAGCGTTTCGGGCATCGAGGTGCATCACGGCTGCAGCGGAACAGGTCCGCGCCCGCTCCTCGGGGAACCTAAGGAATGCTCATGCGCGCGATATCCCTCGCCTCTGCGACCGTCCTCGCGGCGGGCGCCCTCACCCTCACCGCCTGCGGCCACTCGGCGGCAGCCGGAGACAACAACATCACGTCGTTCGGGTTCAGCGTGAACCCGAAGACGGTCGCCGCGGGAGGCCAGGTCACCCTGAAGGTGGACGGCTGCAACGCGGACGCGCACGTCACTTCGGGCGTCTTCGACAAGGTCACGATCCCCAAGCACCGGGGCTCGGCCACCACCCACGTCGACTGGGACGCCAAGCCGGGGGCCATGTACACCGTCACCTTCGAGTGCAAGGGCGAGACGGGCACCACGGACCTGACCATCGCCACCGGCGGAGGACAGCACACCGGCGGCCAGCACACCGGCGGTCAGCACACCGGGGGCCAGCACCACAACATGCACCGCGGCGTGAAGGCCGGCATCGGCGGCACGCTCGCCGACCTGAACTTCGGCGAACTCGCCCTGGGCGCCGCCCTGATCGCGGGCGCGCTCGGCACCGCGTACCACTGGACGAGGCGCACCGCGGACGAGGACGGCGCCTGAGCCGCAGGGCACGGACCCGGCCATGCGCACCCGACTCCCGTACGCGGAGCACCCCGGCGGCCCGAGCCGAGAAGCATGCTCGGCCCGGCTCCGGTACGCGCCTCGTTCGGGGCAACTCCCGTACGTACCGCGCTCGGCGCAACTCCGCTGCGTACCGAGCTCGGTTCAACTCCCGCACGTACAACGGCACTTCGCCCCGGGATCCGCACCGGTCCCGGGACGAAGTGCCGCCTGGTGCGCCCGTGGGCGCGGGGGTGGATCAGGCGCGGCCGTGCTTGGCCTCGCCGCGGCGGCGCAGCCAGAAGACACCGCCGCCGGCGAGCGCGGCGGCCACGAGGGAACCGCCGATGGCGACGTCGGTCGGGGTCGCGCCGGTGCTGCTGCTGCCGCCGAGACCGCCGCGGACACCGCCGTGGATGACGGTGAGGGCGGCGTCCTTGGTCACGCTGCTGCCGCCGCAGGTGGCGGTGACGTTGTGGGAGCCGATGTGGGCGTTGTGGTTGATCTTCACGTTGGCGGTGGCGACGCCGCCGTTCCACCGGAGCGGGGTGTTCGGGAAGGCCGACGAGGAGACGTGACCGTTGGTGCGGCACTCGTGGGCGTTGACCATCACCGAGACCGAGCCGCCGCGGTGGGTGGTGGTCGGTGAGACGGTGATGGCGCTTCCGTCCCAGGCGCTCGCGGACGGTGCGGCGAGCCCGATGAACGCACCAGCGGCGACAGTGACCGCCAGGGCACGAGAAGTACGCATGAGAACCTCCGCGGGAGAGCGCCCCGAGGAACCGTCCCCGGGCAGGAATTGGCGAGATCGCCCTCCCAGAAAGACCCTCAGGTGCCGTGCGCAAGGCCGCATTTCGGGGCTGGTCCGTCCTGGTGAGGCGACACGCCGGGGCGGCGTCCCGCAAATCCGAGTACCCCCAGGTCACAGACCGTCAGAAAATTACTGGGGCAACAGACTCGGATGGCGCACGGACCGTTCGGCCGCCACCCGTTCGCCCTCCCGCTGTCGCCCCTTTTCCGTCCTGCGCTTAGCGTTCTGCTCATGCGCAACGGACGCGGCAGGGCTGTCGCGTTGAGAGGGGATAGAGAATGCCTTCGTCCCAGTCCGCCGCCGAGGAGGAGCCGCAGAAGAAGCGCGCCCCGTGGGGGGTGATAGCGCTTGTTCTGCTCACCGGGCTCGCCCTGATGAGAAATGGATCCGGCGAATTCGCCGTGGGGCCGCCGCAGCCGGCGTCGGCCGCGGCGGCCGACAGTCGTGTGCACGGCCAGACCCGCCTCGACGGGCCCGAGCCGCTGCCGTTCTCCCTCGCCGAGCGGGTCAGGATCCCGGCGATCCAGGTGGACGCCCCGATCCAGCCGGTCGGCCTGGACGCGGAGGGCTGGGTGGACGCGCCGCCGCCCGAGGACCCCAACCTGGCGGGCTGGTTCAACGGGGCCGTGTCGCCGGGCGAGAAGGGCACGTCCGTGGTCGTCGGCCATGTCGACAACAACGCGGGCCCCGCGGTCTTCTACGGCCTGGGTTCGCTCACCAAGGGAAATCACGTCGAGATCCAGCGCAAGGACGGCCGCACCGCCGTATTCGAGGTGTACGGGATCGAAGTGTTCGACAAGAACAACTTCCCCGGCACCAAGGTGTACGGCGACAACGGAAGCCCCGAACTGCGCGTCATCACCTGCGGCGGCGGATTCACGAAGGAGAACGGCTACGACGGAAACGTCGTGGCGTTCGCCCGCATGGTGAAGACGATCTGAGCAAACAGAGAGAGCAACGGAAACAACCGCCGGGCGGACTCGGGTGATTCGAGTCCGCCCGGCGGTTTTCTCCGGCTTCGATGTCTCACATCAGCATGCGCTGCGGCACCCCGATCCGGTATCCGTCGTCGAGGAGTTGCGGCAGATAGTTCCGCAGGGCCTTCACGGTCTGGGAGCGGTTGCCGCCCGCGTCGTGCGAGAGCACCACGACGCCGGGGCCCGCGCCTTGGAGGACGCGGCGGACGATGGTGCCGGAGCCGGGTTCGCGCCAGTCGAGGGTGTCGACGGTCCAGGCGAGGGGCTCCATGCCGAGCTCGGCGCCGATCTCGAACGCCGAGCGGTTCCACGCCCCGTACGGCGCACGGAACCAGAGGGGCGGGCGGCCCACCGCGTCGAGCACGGCGGCGGAGGTGCGCTCGATCTCGTCGCGGATGCCGGTGCGCCGCATCAGGGTCAACTGGGGGTGCGTGAAGGTGTGGTTGCCGATGGTGTGGCCCTCGTCGACCATCCGCCGCAGCAGGTCGGGGTTGGCCTCGGCCATCTCGCCGCAGACGAAGAACATCGCACGGACGTCGTGCTTGCGCAGGGTGTCCAGGATGTCCGGGGTGTAGAGCGGGTCGGGGCCGTCGTCGAAGGTGAGGACCATGCGACGGTCGCGGTCGGCCATGCGCAGAATCGGCTTGCTGCGCACGGGAGTTCGACCGACGGCGGCACGCTGCGGGCCGTAGCCGGTCATGGGCTGCAGCCGGTACGCGGAGGGCTTCTGGGGCCGGACCGCCTGGGCGCCGGCGGCGGGGCCGGGCGAGGCGGACGGGCGGGGTGCGGTGCCGGACCGCTCGGTGCCGGCACAGCCGGCGGTGGCCGCGAGGGCGAACAGGGCGGCGCCGCGCAGCAGCACACGACGCCCCGGAAGCGATTCATCCGTTTTCATGACTTATGCGTCGCACGCCCGCCCCCGCCCACCGCCCATCAACACGGCCCCCACCCGGAAAGCACCTGATGGGACCGGCCCGGGGTGCGCGAAGGCCGCCGCGGGGTTAGGGGGAAGGAGGTGGCGTACGGTCAAGTGCTGCCCGACAGCCCATAGTTCACCGCCCGCCGGGACCCCCGTTCCGGGCTGCCGCGCCTCGCCCCGTAACGTGATCGCGCGTACGACGAGCACCACCCAGCACGGGGAAAGAGGAGAGCAATGGCCCAGCTCACGCAGGATGTTCGGGAGCGGATCGCCGGGACCGGGATCTGGTTCGTGGCGTCGACCAATCCGGACGGCTCGCCGCACGTGAGCCCGATGTGGGTGGACCTGGACGGCGACCACCTCTGGTTCAACACCTCGATCGGGCGGGTCAAGGAGCGCAACCTCCGCAACGACCCGCGGATCTGCCTGTCCAACGCGGACACGGCCAACCCCTTCGACCGGGTGCAGCTGCACGGCCGCGTCGTCCGGTTCGTGGAGGGCGAGCAGGCCAAGGCCGACATGGACCGGCTCGCACACAAGTACCTGGGCACGCCCTACGAGTGGCTGCTCCCCGACGAGCAGCGGATCACGGTCGTCGTCGAGCTGGAGCGGGTGCGGCGCATCGTCGGCGTGGAGCCGTTCGGTCCGGCGAAGTAGCCCCGCCCCGAGAGCCCTTCAGCGGCGCCGTACCAGCGGGAACGGCAGGGTCTCGCGGATGGTGAGGCCGGTGAGGAACATGACGAGGCGGTCGACGCCGATGCCGAGGCCGCCGGTCGGGGGCATCGCGTACTCCAGGGCGTCCAGGAAGTCCTCGTCGAGCTCCATCGCCTCCGGGTCGCCGCCCGCCGCGAGCAGGGACTGCGCGGTGAGGCGGCGGCGCTGCTCGACGGGGTCGGTCAACTCCGAGTACGCGGTGCCGAGTTCGGTGCCGAACGCGACCAGGTCCCAGCGTTCCGCGAGCCGCGGGTCGGTGCGGTGGGGGCGGGTCAGCGGGGACACGTCGGTCGGGAAGTCCTTGTAGAACGTGGGGAGTTGGGTTCGCTCCTCCACCAGCCGCTCGTACATCTCCAGGACCACGTCGCCGCGCCCGTCGTCCGGGGTGTACGGGACGCCGGCGCGGTCGCAGAGCCGCCGCAGCGCGGGCAGTTCCGTGTCGGCGGTGACCTCTTCGCCGAGGGCCTCCGAGATCGCGCCGTACACCGTCTTCACCGGCCACTCCCCCGAGATGTCGTGCTCGGCCAACGTGCCGTCCGCGTTCGTCCGGTGGGCCACCTCGCGGCCGAAGGCGGCCCGGGCGGCGCTCTGGATCAGCTCGCGGGTCAGGTCGAGCATCACGTCGTAGTCGGCGAACGCCTGGTAGGCCTCCAGCATCGTGAACTCGGGGTTGTGCTTGTACGAGACGCCCTCGTTGCGGAACGTGCGGCCCAGCTCGAAGACCTTCTCCAGGCCGCCCACGCACAGCCGCTTCAGATACAGCTCGGGCGCGATCCGCAGATACAGGTCCAGGTCGTAGGCGTTGATGTGGGTGGTGAACGGGCGGGCGTTGGCGCCGCCGTGGATCTGCTGCAGCATCGGCGTCTCGACCTCGAGGTAGCCGCGCTCCAACAGGCCCTGGCGCAGCGCCTGTACGGCGGTGGAGCGGCGCCGTACGACATCCCGGGCGTCGGGGTCGGCGACGAGGTCCACGTACCGGCGGCGGACCTTCGCCTCCGGGTCGGCGAGGCCGCGGCGCTTGTCGGGCAGCGGGCGCAGGCACTTGCCGGTCAGCTGCCAGCCGGTGACGAACACCGACAGCTCGCCCTTGTCCGAGCTGCCGACCTCCCCGGTGGCCGTGATGTGGTCGCCGATGTCGATGCGGGTGGTGAACTCCCTGAGCGCCGTGGGATGTTCGCGGGTGAGGGCGAGCTGCAGATCGCCCGACCAGTCCCGCAGCACCGCGAAGACGACGCCTCCGAAGTCCCGTACGAGCATGACGCGGCCCGCGACCGTGACCTGCTCGCCCGTGCGCGTGCCCGGGGGCAGGCCGGCGTGGGCGGTGCGGATCTCGGCGAGGGTGTGGGTGCGCCGGGCGACGCCGACGGGGTACGGGTCGACGCCCTCGTCCTGGAGGCGGCGCAGCTTGCGGTGCCGGACGCGGACCTGTTCCGGGAGCCGTTCCGTCGGCGTCGACTCCCCTGCGGTCAGGCCGAGTTGGTCGATCGGCGGCAGGCCCTCCGTGGTGGCGGGCTGCACGAGCGCCGCCGGGCGGTGCCCCTTGCCCCACAGGGTGCGCAGGCTGGGCACGGAGACGAAGCCCTCGGCGATGCCGGAGGCCAGGGAGATCCGGGCGAGGGAGCCCGCGTCGCCGTAGCAGATGTAGCGCGGGTACCACTCGGGGTCGTACTTGGCGTTGGAGCGGTACAGGGCCTCCAGCTGCCACCACTTGGAGAAGAACAGCAGCAGCCGGCGCCACAGCCGGAGCACGGGCCCTGCGCCGATCCGCGCGCCCTCCTCGAAGACGGAACGGAACACGGCGAAGTTCAGCGAGACCCGGCGTACGCCCGACTTCCCCACGGTGGCGCAGAGTTCGGCGACCATGAACTCCATGACCCCGTTGGGCGCCGTGCGGTCGCGGCGCATCAGGTCGAGGGAGATGCCGTCCCTGCCCCACGGCACGAACGAGAGCAGGGCGAGCAGGCGGCCGTTCGCGTCGTGGCACTCGACGAGCAGGCAGTCGCCGTCCTGCGGGTCGCCGAGGCGGTCCAGGGCCATGGAGAAGCCGCGCTCGGTCTCGGTGTCGCGCCAGGCGTCGGCCTTGTCGACGATCTCCTCCATCTCCGCGTCGGACAGGGCGGAGTGGCGGCGGATACGGCAGGTCGCGCCGGTGCGCCGGACCCGGTTGACGGCCTGCCGGGTGACGCGCATGTCCCGCCCGTCGAGGTCGAACCGCGGCACGTGCAGGATCGCCTCGTCGCCGAGCTGCAGCGCGCCGAGGCCGTGCCGCGCGTAGGCCTTGGCGCCCTCCTCGGACGCGCCCATCACGGCGGGCGCCCACGCGTACCGGCGGGCGACGGCCAGCCACTGCTCGACGGCCTGGTCCCAGGCGCCGGTGTCCCCCACCGGGTCGCCGCTGGCCAGGCACACACCGGCCTCGACGCGGTAGGTGACGGCCGCCTTGCCGCTCGGCGAGAACACGACGGCCTTGTCGCGGCGGGTGGCGAAGTAACCGAGCGAGTCCTGTTCGCCGTACGCGCCGAGGAGGGCGCGGATGCGGGGCTCCTCGTCGCCGTGCAGGGCGGCGTCCATGCGCTGCGAGCGGAACAGCACGTACACCGCGTACAGCAGCGACAGGGCGCCGAACAGGCCGAGGAGGAAGTGGACGGGGCGCGGCGGGGTGCCGTCGAAGTGGCTGGCCTCGACGGTGCCGCCGCAGACCCGGGTCACCGCCCACAGCAGCCGCTGCCCCCGCTCCAGGCTGCCGGGGAACAGCTCGACCAGGCCCCAGCCGACGAGCGTGGAGACGGCGAGGCACACGACGAGCGCGCCGAGGGCCCGCAGGAACGCGCCGCGCCGGGCGTCGGCGTAGAACTCCCGGTGGGCGAGGACGAGGAGGAGCAGCGCGAGTCCGCACACGATCGCCGAGGGCAGCGCCGCCGCGACCTCGCCGAGGGCGATGGCGACGCCGTCCACGATGATCAGCAGCGAGAGGTACGCGACCACGAGCCGCCAGGCGATCGTCTTGCGGGACGCGCAGGCCGCGGCGAGCAGGAACAGGAACACCGCGTACGCGAGGTTCGCGCTGACCGGCACCGTCGCCGTGTCCAGGGCGCGGGACACCGGGCGGAGCAGCCGACGCAGCGGCGGGATCACGGCGATCAGCACGCAGTAGCCGCCGAGCAGTGCGAAGAACGCGGCGAACCCGTCGGGCACACGCCCCAGGAACCCCGCCCGCCGCGACACCGCCCCACCACTACCGGCTATCGCGGCCCCGGACTCCTCCACGCTGGCACTCATGCCCCGACTCTAAAAACGCCCCGGCCACCCTGCCCGTCGAGCTGATCTCTTGGGGGGCATGCCGGGGCGGGGCAGGCGGGCGCGGGGACGGGCCGGAGGAGGGCGTGGCGCGGCACCCGGGGGTGTGGGCGGCGCAGGCGGGCGGCGTCACCGGCCGGGGCTCGGGCGGGCGTCACCTGGACGGGGTCGGCGGCAGGCGCTGCCAGGCCGGGGCGCGCTCGGGCAGGCGGCTGGGTCGAGAGGTGGCCCGGCCGGAGCAGGCGGGCCGGGGCCGGTGGCGGCGGGCAGACGGCCGGGTTGCTGGGCCGGGCCGTGGGCTCGCGCGAGCCCGGCAGGCCCTGCCGGGGCCAGAGTTGACGCCTGCCGGGCCGGGCACGGGGCGCAGGGCCACCCGACGGGTCGCTCCTGCGGCTCCGCCCGGCGGGCGGACCTGCGGCCCGTGGAGGTCGGACAGCGCTTGCCCCCACGCCCTCGCCGAGGTCCGCACCGCCCAGCCCGGCCTGCCAGGCTGGGCCGGGTACGGGCCGGACGGGCCGCCGTGGAGACACACCGCAGGCCCGAGTCTCCGGGCAAGGGGACGGGGCAGTCGTCCGGGGAGGGCTGGGGCTAGCCTTTGGGGGTGACGGAACACCAGTCCCACCAGTTCGAGCGGGGCACCGACGGCCCCAAGGTGATCGTCGTCGGCTGCGACGGCTCCGACTCGTCGCTGCGTGCGGCCGCGTACGCCGCGGGGCTCGCTCGGCGGCAGCGGGCGCTGCTCGCGGTGGTCTACGTGCAGCCGGTGATGACGGCGGGCGCCGCGCTCGGCGCACCGGTCGCGGGCACCACGGACGAGGTCGCCGAGTCGCTGATCCGGGAGATCCGGGAGGCGGCCGAGCGGGTGCGGCACATATACGACAACGTCCGCTGGGAGTTCCACACCTTCCGCGGCGACCCGTACAACGGCCTGGTCGAGGCGGCCGACCAGCTCAAGGCCGACGCGGTCGTGGTCGGCGCGTCCGAGCAGGCCGGGCACCGGCTCGTCGGCTCGGTGGCGGTGCGTCTGGTCAAGGCGGGCCGCTGGCCCGTCACAGTGGTGCCGTGACTCCAACGCAGGCGTGAGGCGCTCCCCGTCTTCCGCAAAGGGCGCATCTCGGCCATCATGATCGCCCATCACCCACTGCCGTCCACGACGAGGTGAGGCACATGGCTGGGCTACGCACGGGACAGGGCATTCTGCGCCGCAAGCCGATCGAGCAGATCGAGGAGGGCGCGCCCACAGAGCAGCTGAGCAAGACGCTGGGCCTGTGGCAGCTCACCGCGATCGGCGTCGGCGGCATCATCGGCGCGGGCATCTTCAGCCTCGCCGGCGCCGTCGCCAACGGCACCGCCGGCCCCGCCGTCCTCGTCTCGTTCCTGATCGCCGGCATCGCAAGCGCCGCCGCGGCGTTCTCGTACGCCGAGTTCGCGGGCATGATCCCGAAGGCGGGCTCCGCCTACACGTACGGGTACGCGGTGCTCGGCGAGCTGGCCGGCTGGTTCATCGGCTGGGACCTGCTCCTGGAGTACACGGCGATCGTGGCGGTGGTCGCGATCGGCATCTCCGGCTACTTCGGCTTCCTCGTCGAGGCGTTGGGCGCCGAGCTGCCCGCCTGGATGCTGGGGGCGCCGGGGACGGGCGAGGGGCACAAGGTCGACCTGTTCGCGGTGGTGCTGTGCCTGTTCATCGCGTACCTGCTGACGCTCGGCATCAAGAACGCGGCGCGCTTCGAGACCGTCGTCGTGGTCCTGAAGGTGCTCGTGGTGCTCCTGGTGATCGCGGTCGGCGTCTTCCACATCGACACCGCCAACTACAACCCGTTCTTCCCGTACGGCATCGGCGGCGCGTTCACGGGTGCGGCGACGGTGTTCTTCGCGGTGTTCGGGTACGACGCGATGTCGACGGCGGCCGAGGAGTCCAAGGACTCGCAGAAGCACATGCCGAAGGCGATCGTCTACTCGCTGGCCATCTCGATGGTGCTGTACGTGCTCGCCTGCCTGGTCCTGACCGGCATGCAGAACTACAAGGAGGTCGACAAGGAGAGCGGCTTCTCCACGGCCTTCGAGTCGGTGGGCCTCGGCGGGCTCGCCAACGTGATCGCGATCGGCGCGATCATCGGCATCCTCACCGTGATGTTCACGTTCATGCTGGGCGTGACCCGCGTCTGGTTCTCGATGAGCCGGGACGGGCTGCTGCCGCACTGGTTCGCCAAGACCCACCCGACGCGGCACGTGCCGACCCGCGTCACCTGGATCGTCGGCGTGCTCTCGGCGGCGATCGCCGGGTTCATGCCGATCGGCGAGGCGGCCGAACTCACCAACATCGGGATCCTGTTGGCGTTCGTCGTGGTGTGCGTCGCGGTCATCGTGCTCCGCTACCGGCAGCCGGACCTGCCGCGCTCCTTCAAGTGCCCGGGGATGCCGGTGGTGCCCGCGATCGGCGTGATCTTCTCGCTCTGGCTGATCACGTTCCTGCAGTGGCAGACGTGGGCGCGGTTCGCGGTGTGGTTCGGGATCGGCCTGGTCGTGTACTTCGCGTACTCGTACCGGAAGTCGAACCTGGCGCGCGAGGGGTCCGGGGACCTCCCGGCGGACAAGGGCTGATCTCTCCCCTCTCCTCCCCTCTCCTCCCCTCCCCGCCCCTCCCCGACAGACCTGCGGCGCCGCGTTTCGTCTGCGGCGCCGCGCCGGCTTGTCGCGCCCCGCGGCGGAGCCGCTGATGTCACAGCCCCGCGCCCCTTCGGGGGCTACTCCGCCTCCCTCAAGCCCTGCTTGCCCGCGCCCCGGCTGAGGGCGACCCGCCGGATGCGGTCCCGCGTCTCCTCGTGCTCGTCGAGGTCCGCCCCGCGCGCCGTGTCCGGGTCGAAGTACTGCGGCACGAACTCGGCGCGCGCCACCTGCCACCGCCCGCCGGCCTTCTTCGGCGGCACGAAGGTGAAACGGCCGATCGTCGACTGGTTGCCGCGCGGGTCCCGCTCGCCCTCGTGGTTGACCATCTCCCCGGCGAGCTGGTCGCCCAGGCCGTACACCACCCAGGTCCCGTTGACCTTCTCGTACGCCTGCGGGACGTGCGCGTGGGTGCCGATGACGAGGTCGATGTCGGGGCGGCCCGCGGTGCGCGAGGCGGTCAACTCCCTTGCCAGGCGCAGCTGTCGGGCGTCCGGCGCGTCCTGCCACTCGGTGCCCCAGTGCGGGGAGAGCACGACGACGTCGGCGCCCGCCCTGCGCGCCGCGCGGGCCTTCGCGATCACCTTGTCGGTGTCGAGCAGGTCGACCGCCCACGGCCTGCCCGCGGGGAGCGGGTAGCCGTTGGTGCCGTAGGTGGCGGCGATGTGGGCGACCTTCGCGCCGCCCGCCCGCAGCATCACCGGCGTCCGCGCCTCCTTCGCCGTACGGGCCGAACCGGCGTGCTTCAGGCCCGCCTCGTCCATGGCGTCGAGGGTGCGCTCGATGCCGTCGGCGCCGTCGTCGAGGGTGTGGTTGGAGGCCGTGGAGCAGCCGTCGTAGCCGGTGTCGGCGAGGGCGCGGGCGACCTGGGGCGGGGACTTGAAGGCGGGGTAGCCGCTGTAGTCGCCCTTCTCGCCGTAGACGGTCTCCATGTGGCAGAGGGCCAGGTCGGCCTTGGAGATCACGGGGCGGGCCGCGGCGAACATCTTGCGGAAGTCGTAGCCGTCGCCGTCCGCGTCGGCGGCGGCCTGCCGGATGATCGAGTCGTGCGGGAGGACGTCGCCGCTCGCGGCGAGCGTGAAGCCGCGCGCTCGCGCCCCTCCCCCGGCGGGCCCGGACTTCGGGGTCACGGACGGGGTCGGCGTGCCGGTGGGCTTCCGGGTGCCGAGTGCGGTGGTCGGGTGCGGCTGCTCGGCGGTGCAGGCGGTGGCGGCGAGGAGGAGGGCGGCGAGGGCGGCGGCTCTTCTGCGGACGGGGTGGCGCATGGGGTGGTGCATGGGGTGGGCTCCCGGGTCGGTGGGGTGTGACCCTCCCGAATCCACATTCGACGCATATCGCAATTCAAGCCGCAATACCGGCGTACGCCCTGACGGCCCCTCAAGTCCCCTCAGCTGCGCGGCACCTGGCGGCGCGTCAGGCGCCGGTACGGGACGCACGGCCGGTGTCCACTCCGCACCGCGCGCCTGTCGTAGACGAAGCGGTCCGGGGGCGCCGGACCCGCGCGGGCCCGGTACCGTGTGGTGCCGTGCGCGCGGACCGGTGCGCGCACGGCAGCGAAGCGGGCACCGCGTGACCCTTTCGGGCGGCCCACGACCAGCGGCGAAACCGGCGGCCCGGTCAAGCCTCCGTAAAACCCCTTGCTCGCTGCCGCGTCGAGTAATCGGCTGTTCCCGTCCGTACAGCGGTGCAAGGGCGGGAGGTCTCGCCCGCGCACGGTCCGGAGACACCGGAGGAGACCTGAGGAAGGCGATCAGGATGCCGCACAGAAGCACCAACGGCGCCGACGGCCAGGGCGAGTTGACCGTGCCGATGGCCTGGCTCTACGCCGAGTACATCGCCGACGAACTGCTGCGCACCGGCGACCTGATGCCGCCCACGTCCTTCGAGTACCGGGCGGGCCGGGACGCCCTCGCACTGACGATCTTCCTCTCGGACGTGGACCGCGAGCTGTCCCGCATCCGGGTCGTCTCCCAGCTGGAGAACTGGCTCTCCCTCACCGCGTACGACCGGGCCTGGGAGGAGTGGGTGCGGGCGCGCATGGCCGCGCTCCGGGCCGAGGCGCGCGCGTCCGGCGGCGCGGACGCCGACCTGGACCTGGCGCGGGCGGCCTGGCGCTGGCTGGAGGAGACCGAGCTGCTCGCGCCCGACCTGGACGCGGCGCTCCTGGAGGGCGGCGGGCGCGAGGAGGAGGGCCCGCAGGTGTGGACCCCGGCCTGGCAACTCGGCTTACCCCTCGGCCACTTGGCGATCCACCTGTTCTGACGGGCGGGCCACCGGGCGCCGCCGGGCGTCGCCGGGCATCGCCGGGTGCTCACTTCAGGAGGCGGGACATCCGGCGGTCCGCGAGCGGCTTGCCACCCGTCTGGCAGGTCGGGCAGTACTGCAGCGACGAGTCGCTGAACGACACCTCGCGGATCGTGTCCCCGCACACCGGGCACGGCTCGCCGGTCCGGCCGTGCACGCGCAGGCCGCTCTTCTTCTCCGCCTTGAGCCGCCCGGCCGCCACCCCGTGCGAGCGCTCCACGGCCTCGGTCAGGGTGGCGCGCAGCGCCTCGTACAGGCCGGTCAGCTCCGCCTCGCTCAGGCTCCCGGCCGGTTTGTACGGGGACATCTTCGCGGCGTGCAGGATCTCGTCGCTGTACGCGTTGCCGATGCCGGCGATCAGGCTCTGGTCGCGCAACGCGCCCTTGATCCTTCGGCGTTCACCGTCGAGCAGGGCCGCGAGCGCCGCCCGGTCGAAGTCGGGGGCGAGCGGGTCGGGGCCGAGGCGGGCGACGCCGGGGACGTCGTCCGGGTCGCCGACGACGTACACGGCGAGGCGTTTCTGCGTGCCCGCCTCCGTCAGGTCGAAGCCCGAGCCGTCCTCCAGGGCGACGCGCAGCGCGAGCGGGCCCTTGCCGGGGCGGGGCGGGCCGTCGGGGAGCCGGTCCTTCCACTGCAGCCAGCCCGCGCGGGCCAGATGCGTGACCAGGTACGGGCCGCCGTCGGTGGCCACGGCGAGGAACTTGCCGTACCGGGCGACCGCGGTGACCTCCTTGCCCTCCAGCGCGGTCAGCGGCGGCTCGTACGTCTTGAGGACGCTGACCGCGACGGGCAGGACGCGCACGATCGCGCGGCCCACCAGGTGCTCGTCGAGGAAGTCCCGCAGGGCCTCCACCTCGGGCAGTTCCGGCATGACCGTCCACCTCCGCGGCAGTGTCAGTCCCGCTCGGGGACGATGAACTCGCACCAGACGCACTTGCCGCTGCCCCGCGGCTCCACGCCCCACACGTCGGCGAGCCGGTCCACGAGCAGCAGTCCGCGCCCGGACACCCCGGAGTCCCCGGCCTCGCGGCGGCGCGGCAGGGCGCTGGAGGTGTCCTCGACCTCGACGCGCAGCCGCCGGTCGGCCGCGGACAGCACGCGGAGCGTGACGACGGCGGCTCCGTCGGTGTGCATCAGGGCGTTGGTGATCAGCTCGTCGGCGACCAGCTCGATCTCGTCGGCCCGCTCCCCCGCACCCCAGGCGCGGACGGCGGCACGGATCATGTGGCGGGCGCCGGCGAGGGCGTCCGGGTCGTTCGGGGCGACGTGCTCCTTGAGGCGGCCGCCGGAGCGGGGCGCGTCGCTGAGGCGGCGGCGGAGCAGCAGCAGCGCCACGTCGTCGACGCCCTCCCGGTCCTCGACGGCCTCGCACAGCCGGTCCGCCAGGTCGCCCAGGTCGAGGGGGCCCGCCCAGATCTGCCGGGACAGGCGCCGCATGCCGTCGTCCAGGTCGGCGCCGGGCTCCTCGACCAGGCCGTCGGTGCACATCAACAGCGTGTAGCCGGCGTCGAGTTCGACGGTCGTGACCGGGTACTCCATCCGCCCGAACTCGGCGGACAGACCGAGCGGCAGACCGCCCTCGACGGGGACACGGCGTGCGGTGCCGTCGATGCGCCGGATCAGCGGGTCGATGTGCCCGGCCCGGACGAACTGCACGACTCCGGTCGTCGGGTCGACCTGCGCGTACAGGCAGGTCGCGAAGCGGTCGGTGTCCAGCTCGTGCAGGAACACCGAGGCGCGGGCCATCACCGTCGCGGGCGTGTGCCCCTCGGCGGCGTACGCGCGCAGCACGATCCGCAGCTGGCCCATGACGGACGCGGCGTGCGTGTCGTGCCCCTGCACGTCGCCGATGACCGCGCCGATCAGGCCGCCGGGCAGCTGGATCAGGTCGTACCAGTCGCCGCCGATGTCCCGGCCGCGCTTCGCCGAGCGGTAGCGCACCGCGGTGTCCATGCCGGGCACGGCGGGGATGGAGCGCGGCAGCATCGCCTGCTGGAGACCCTGGGCGAGGTCCTTGTCCTGCTCGTACAGCATCGCGCGGGCCAGGTTCTGGGCGATGCCGCTGGCCAGGGCGACGAGCAGATTGCGGTCCTCGGCGGTGAAGCCGATCTTGTCGCGGTAGAGCAGCCCGAGCGCGCCGATCGGGCGGGCCTGCGCGATCAGCGGCAGATAGACCGCCGAGGTGACCTGCAGATGCCGGATGTGCGGCCACAGGATCGGGTACGACTCGGCGAACTCGTCGCGGGTCTCGATGAACAGCGGGCTGAGCGTGCGCACGACCTCGCTCATCGGGTACGGCTCGTCGATGCGGGTGAAGCGGGTGCCGGGCACGTACGCGCCGGGGGCGCCCTCCGCGACCAGGTGGATCCGGCCGCCCTCGACCAGGCCCATGACGAGGCTGGCGGCGCCGAGGCGGGTGAGGCCCTCGTTGTCCTTCAGGACGTCGATGACGTCGTCGACGGTACGGGCGTACGAGAGCGCCGCCGTCGCGCCCTCCACGACGCTGGTCAGCCGCCGCGTCTCCGCGTCCCGCAGCATCCGTACGCGGGTGTCGCTGAGCTCCTGCGTGGCGTCCCGGACGACGCCGATGATGCGGCGCGGGCGGCCCGTCTCGTCGCGGCGGATGTAGCCCTGGGTGTGCGTCCACAGCAGGCTGCCGTCGCGGCGGCGGACCCGGAAGTACGTGCCGTAGTTCTCGCTGCCGTCCTTCAGGGCCTGCGCGACGATCGCGTCAAGGCGCTGCCCCTCGGCGGACGGGACGCGGCTCGCGAGGGTCTCGGGGTGGTCGTCGTACTCGTCCTGCCCGATGTCGAAGACCTCGTGCGCCCTCGCGTCCATGTGCATCAGGCCGGTGTCCAGGTCCCAGTCGAAGGTGCCGAGCTGGTTGAGGGCGAGGATCGGGTCGGGGCGGGCAGGCCAGTCCGCGGGCGGCGACAGGGCAGTGCGGTCGGCCTGCCGGTCGCCTCCGGCGTGGGCGGCACCCTGATCGACCATGGGCCCACTTTGTCATTAGTCGGGGGTTTTCTCATGTCTCGGGGGTGTTCCTCCCGGAGAGGGTGGGGCTTGGGGCGCGGGGCTCGTCTCGCCCTTCGAGCTCGGTCGAGTCCCCTCCCCGCCCCTGCCCGAAAGCCTCCGGCGGTGTACGACCGGCTGCTGCGCCGCCGGCCTCCGGCGGGGGGGGTCGTTCGTCTGCGGCGCCGTCGTGGTTGCGCGCGCAGTTCCCCGCGCCCCTTTCAGGGCACGCTGCCCCGCTGTGGGCAGGGGCGGAGCCCCTGATCAGGGGCGCGGGGAACTGCGCGAGCGACGAGCGACCACGACGGCGGGAAAGCCGGACGACGGCCCCCGGGAGCCGCTCCGGCGACTGAGGAGCCGGGGGTCCCGGGGGCGGAGCCCCCGCGGGGGTCAGCCGGTCAGCCGTTGACGGCCTGGTCCGGAGCGTCCTGCTGCTCCTGGTCCGGCATCTGCTCCGGCGTCGACTCCCCCGGCACGGACTCCGTCGGCCCCTCCGGGCTCGGCTCCTGAGGGCTCGGCTCCGCCGGACTGCTCTCGGGCGGCGCCGGGCACCCCGGCGGGACGTCCGCGTCGGGCGCCGGGTCCGTCGGGCACGACTCGCTCGGGCTGGGCGAGGGCGAGGTCGGAGACGGGGACGTCGGCGACGGGGACGTGGGGGACGGCGAGGTCGGCGACGGGGACGTGGGGGAGGGCGACGTCGGACTGGGCTTCGGACGCGGCACGACCTTGTCCTTGCCGTCGTGCCCGGTGGGCCGCTCGATCCACGTGTTGTTGGTGATGTTGATGATCGTGATGTTGGTGATCACCGTCGGCGCGGGCTTGACCACGACGACCTTCGTGGGCTGGTAGCCGGGCCACGGCTTCCCGCGCTGCTTGGCGTTCGACTTGAGCGCCGCCGGCGGGGTCAGCGGGTTGCCGCAGGAGCAACGCACCCTCGGCACACCCCTGTTGTCGACCATGACGGCCGTACCGGCCTGCAGCACCGACTGGTACGCGTTGGCGCGCCCGTCCTTGAAGCCGTGGTTGGTGACGCGGGTGTCGGCGCGCAGCTGTACGGCGGTGAGCCCGCGCAGATAGCGGGGCACGCCGTCCGGGGCGACGCCCACGGTGTCGGCGAACGCCCGCTCCTTGTCGCGGTTGGCCGTGAGGAAGTCGATCTGCTTCTCGACGTCGCAGCTGGCCGCGTCCTTCGTACCGCCGTACAGGCCCGGCGTGCCGCCGGAGACCGTGCGGGCGCCGTCCTGTTCGTCGTCCTGGCCGCCGGTCGGCACCGGTTCCGGCGAACGGGTGACGGGCGGCGGGGTCTCGGTCGCCTTCGAGGTGGACTCGGTGAAGGGGTCGGGGCCCTCCGCGGCGACGGGCTGGAGGAAGACCTCCTCCTCGGGTTCGGCCGCCGTGGTTCTCATCTCGCCGCTGCTGGAACAGCCTGCGACCAGGAGGGCCGCGGATATCGCGAAGGCCGTTGCATAGCGCCTGGTCGTTCGGTACACGCCAGTTACTCCCGCCTGTTTCCGGGCATTTCGTCCCTCATTGTCTGCGGGCGGCGGCAAGTCCCCGCAAGCCGAGCACCGGCCTCAGGCGCCGGCCGAGCCGTACGCGGCGGTACGGGGCCACAATGGGGGCGTGGAATGGTTCACGGAGCCCGGCTACTGGCTCGCCCGCCTGGTGTTCCAGCGGGCCCTGGCCGCCGTGTACCTGGTCGCGTTCCTCACGGCGGCGCTGCAGTTCCGGGCGCTGATCGGGGAGCGCGGCATGCTGCCGGTGCCGCGGTTCGTGGCGCGGGTGCCGTGGAAGCGGGCGCCGAGCCTGTTCCAACTGCGGTACTCCGACCGCCTGTTCGCGCTCACCGCGTGGACCGGTGTGCTCTGGTCGGCGGCGCTGCTCGCGGGCGCGGACGGGCTGCTGCCGCTGTGGGCGGCGATGGCGGCGTGGCTGGTGCCGTGGGCGCTGTATCTGTCGATCGTGAACGTCGGGCAGACCTGGTACGGCTTCGGCTGGGAGTCGCTGCTCCTGGAGGTCGGCTTCCTCGCGGTGTTCCTCGGCAACGACGAGGTGGGCCCGCCGGTGCTGGTGCTGTTCCTGCTGCGCTGGGTGCTGTTCCGGGTGGAGTTCGGGGCCGGGCTCATCAAGATGCGCGGCGACCGCTGCTGGCGCGATCTGACCTGCCTCTACTACCACCACGAGACGCAGCCGATGCCGGGCCCGCTGAGCTGGTTCTTCCACCACCTGCCGCGGCCGCTGCACCGGGTGGAGGTGGCGGCCAACCATGTCACCCAACTCGTCGTCCCGTTCCTGCTGTTCACGCCGCAGCCGGTGGCGGGCGTCGGCGCGGGGCTGATGGTGCTGACGCAGTTGTGGCTGATTCTGTCGGGCAACTTCTCGTGGCTGAACTGGCTGACGGTGACGCTCGCCCTGTCCGCGATCGACTGGGCGGCGCTGTCCGACGGCCCGCCGCCCGCGTTCCCGGACACCCCGCTCTGGTACGTGGTCGTGGTCGTCGCGGTGACGTGTCTGGTGGCCGCGCTCAGCTACCACCCGGTGCGCAACCTGCTGTCCCGAGGGCAGGTCATGAACACCTCGTTCGACCCGCTGCACCTGGTCAATACGTACGGCGCCTTCGGCAGCATCGGCCGGGTGCGGACCGAGGTGGTCGTCGAGGGGACGACGGAGCGGGTGCCGTCGGTGGACGGCTCGGCCTGGCGGGAGTACGGCTTCAAGGGCAAGCCGGGTGAACTGCGGCGGCTGCCACGGCAGTTCGCGCCGTACCATCTGCGGCTCGACTGGCTGATGTGGTTCGCCGGGCTCTCCCCCGCGTACGCCCGCTCGTGGTTCGGGCCGTTCCTGGAGCGGCTGCTCGTCAACGACCCGGACACGCTGCGGCTGCTGCGCCACAACCCGTTCCCGGACGAGCCGCCGACGTACGTCCGGGCCCGGCTGTACCGCTACCGCTACACCACGTGGCGCGAGCTGCGCGAGACCGGGGCGTGGTGGCACCGGACATATGTGCGCGAGTTCTGGCCGCCGACCCGGCTCGACACGCCCGCCGATCAGAGCCGGTAGACACGGGCGGCGGTGCCGGAGAAGATCCGGGTTTGCTCGTCACCGCTCAGCTCGGCGGTCAACTCCCGTGCCATGTCGACGACTTGACCGTACGTGGCGGCCAGCGTGCACACCGGCCAGTCCGAGCCGAACATCAGCCGGTGCGGGCCGAAGGCGGTGAGCGCGGCGTCGGTGTACGGGCGCAGCGCCTGCGGGGTCCAGTCCGTCCAGTCGGCCTCGGTGACCAGTCCGGACAGCTTCGCCACGGTGTTGGGCAGCGCGGCGAGCGCGGCGAACCGCACGGCCCACGGCTCGTACCCGCCGGAGGCGATCGGGGGCTTGCCCAAGTGGTCGAGCACGAAGGTGAGTCGGGGGTGCGCGGCGGCGGCGCGTACGCAGGCGTCGAGCTGGTGCGGCAGGACGACGAGGTCGTACGCGAGGCCCGCCGCGGCCACCGCTTCGAGGCCGCGGTGGACATCGGGCCGCAGCAGCCACTCCGGGTCGGGTTCGCCCTGCACCTGGTGGCGGATGCCCACGAGCCGCTGCCCGCCGGGGAGTTGGCGCAGCCGGGCCAGCTCGTCGACGACGTCGGGGGCCGTCAGGTCGGTCCAGCCGACGACGCCCGCGACCAGCTCGGAGCGGTCGGCCAGGGCGAGGAGTTCCGGGGTCTCCTCGGCGACGGTGACGGTCTGCACGACCACGGTCGACGCCACCCCGGCCGCGCGGGCCTCGGGCGCGAGGTCGTCGAGCGTGAAGTCTCTTCGTATGGGGGCGAGTTCGGGGCCAGTGATCCAGTCCTGGTCGCGGACTGCGAGGTCCCAGACGTGGTGGTGGGCGTCGATCGCACCGGGCGCGCTCACGGCAGCTCCCATACGACGGGGAGGCCGGCCGCGGCGCCCTCGGCGGAGTAGTCGTGGGTGACGTCGAGGAGTTCGGCCATGCGGGCCTGCCAGGCCATGTTGACGGGGAGGGTTTCGAGCTCGGCGAGCAGGCGGGCGTAGTCCTCGCAGTCGATCAGGTGGAAGAGGTCGGTGCCGCTGCGCCAGATCGTCCACTGTCGCGCCCCGGCGGCGCGAATGGCGCGGACGAGTTCGGGCGGCACCTCGCGGTGTGCGGCGTCGTACTCCGCGACGCGGTCGGCGCGGACCTTGGTGTGCAGGGCGACTCTCATGACGGCTCCCCTGTGGGTACGGGCACGCCCTCCGGGAGCAGGCCCTCGGCGCGTGCCTCCTTCCAGTAGTCGTCGGGTACGCGGCTGCTCGCCTGCGCCACCGCGTCCCGGACCTCCTCGGGTGTGCGGGCGCCGACTAGCACGGTCGTCACGGCCGGGTGGGCGCGCGGGAAGGCGAGCGCGGCGGCCCGAAGCGTGAGCCCGTACCGCCCGGCCAGTTCACTCAACTTCCGTGCCCTGGCGAGGAGTTCGGGCGGCGCCTGCGCGTAGTCGTACGTGGCGTCCGGGCCGGGGTCGGCGAGCAGGCCGGAGTTGAAGACGCCGCCGAGGACGACGGACGTGCCGCGGGCGTGGGCGGCGGGCAGGAGGTCGGCGGCGGCGCTCTGGTCGAGGAGGGTGTAGCGGCCCGCGCACAGCACCTCGTCGACGTCGGTGTCCCGGACGAACCGGGCGAGCATCGCGGACTGGTTCATGCCCGCGCCGATCCGCGCCACCGTGCCCTCGGCGCGCAGCCGTTCGAGCGCCGGGTAGCCCTCGCGGAAGGCCTGTTCGGCGTGGTCGTCGGGGTCGTGCAGGTAGACGGTGTCGACGCGGTCGAGGCCGAGGCGCTCCAGGCTCTCCTCCAGGGAGCGGCGGACGCCGTCGGCACTGAAGTCCCAGACCCGGCGATGGGTGGCGGGCACGGCGAACCCGTCCGCGAGGTCGTCCCCGGGACGCGGGTCGGGGAGCAGCAGCCGGCCGACCTTGGTGGACAGGGTGTACGCGGCGCGGGGCCGGTCCCGGAGGGCGGCCCCCAGCCGACGCTCGGACAGACCGAGCCCGTAGTGCGGCGCGGTGTCGAACCTGCGGACACCGAGCCCCCAGGCCGCGTCGACGGTCGCGCGGGCGACCTCGTCGGAGGCGCCCCGGAAGAGATTCCCGAGCGCGGCACCACCCAGAGCGAGCCGGTCCAGCCCGGAGACGGGGCCGGGGGCGTCGAGTTCCCGGCCGGTCACCGCTTCTGCTCCGGGCGTAGGCGTAGGCCCTGCATGCCGCCGTCCACGGCCAGTGCCGTGCCTGTGGTGGCTCCTGCGGCCGGGCCGGCCAAGTAGCAGATGGCGGTGGCCACTTCGTCGGCCGTGACCAGTCTGCCGGTGGGCTGGCGGGCCTCCAGGGCGGCGCGTTCCGCCGCCGGGTCGGGGGCCGCGTCGAGGAGGCGGCCGATCCAGGGGGTGTCGACGGTGCCGGGGTTGACGCAGTTGACCCGTACCCCTTCCCGTACGTGATCGGCGGCCATCGCGAGGGTGAGGGAGAGCACCGCGCCCTTGGACGCGCTGTACAGGGCGCGCTGCGGCAGGCCCGCGGTGGCGGCGATGGAGCAGGTGTTGACGATCGCCCCGCCACGGGAGCGCCGCAGATGGGGCAGGGCGGCGCGGCTGGTGCGGACGATGCCGAGGACGTTGACGTCGAGGACGCGCTGCCACTGGGCGTCGTCGTGGTCCTCGACGGTGCCCTGTGCGCCGATGCCCGCGTTGTTGACCAGGACGTCGAGCCCGCCCATCTCCTCCACGGCGGCGGCCACGGCGGCCCGTACGGACGTGTCGTCGGTGACGTCGGCGCGTACGGCGTGCAGCTTGCCCGTGACGCTCGAAGGGTCGAGGTCGAGGACCGTGACGCGGGCGCCGCGCGCGGCGAGGAGTTCGGCGGTGGCCCGGCCGATGCCGGAGGCGCCGCCGGTGACGAGGGCCTTGCGGCCCGCGAAGTCGGCGAGAGTCGGGTGGGTCATGCGGCTGCTCCCTTCTCGTGCGGGTCGGGTGCCGACGGCGCGTCGGACCAGTAACTGCCGTCGGGATAGCGGTACTTGGCGAGGGACTCGGGGCGGATGGCGGCCGAGAAGCCGGGTTCGGCGGGCGCGGCGTAGTGGCCGTCGCGGACGGTGACGGGGGTGACGAAGTGTTCGTGGAGGTGGTCGACGTACTCGATGACGCGGTTCTCGGTGGTGCCGGTGAGGGCCACGTAGTCGAACATCGAGAGGTGCTGGACGAGTTCGCAGAGGCCGACGCCGCCGGCGTGCGGGCAGACCGGCACGTCGAAGTGGGCGGCGAGCAGCAGGATCGCGAGGTTCTCGTTGACGCCGCCGACGCGCGCGGCGTCGATCTGCAGCACGTCGACCGCCCCGGCCTGCAGGAGCTGCTTGAACACGATGCGGTTCTGCACATGTTCGCCGGTGGCGACGCGTACGGGGGCGACGCGCTCGCGGATCGCGGCGTGCCCGAGGACGTCGTCGGGGCTGGTGGGCTCCTCGATCCAGTACGGGTCGAAGGGTGCGAGGGCGCGGGTCCAGGCGACGGCCTCGTCGACGTTCCAGCGTTGGTTGGCGTCGACGGCGATGCGGATGCCGGGGCCGACGGCGGCGCGGGCGGCGCGAAGGCGGCGCAGGTCGTCGTCCAGGTCGGCGCCGACCTTGAGTTTGATCTGCGTGAACCCGTCGGCGACGGCCTGGCGGGCGAGCCGGGTCAGCTTGGCGTCGTCGTAGCCGAGCCAGCCGGGCGAGGTGGTGTAGCCGGGGTAGCCGCGTGCGCGCAGGCGGGCCGCGCGTTCCGGTGCGCCCGCGCGGCCGTCCCGGAGCAGGGCGAGGGCGCGTTCGGGGGTGAGGGCGTCGGCGATGTAGCGGAAGTCGACCTGGGAGACGAGCCATTCCGGGTCGGCGTCGGCGAGGTGCTGCCAGAGGGGTTTGCGGGCGCGTTTGGCGGCGAGGTCCCAGACGGCGTTGACGACGGCGCCGATCGCCATGTGCATCACGCCCTTCTCCGGCCCCAGCCAGCGGAGTTGGCTGTCCCCGACGAGGTCGCGGTTGAGGGTGCCGGGGTCGGCGCAGAGCGCGTCGACGGGGCGGCCGACGACGTACGGCCGCAGCGCGGCGATCGCGGCGACCTGCACGTCGTTGCCGCGGCCGATGGTGAACGTGAAGCCGTGCCCCTCGTGCCCGTCGTCGGCGTCGGTGCGCAGCACCAGGTACGCGGCCGAGTAGTCCGGGTCGGGGTTCATGGCGTCGGATCCGTCGAGCTCGCGGGAGGTGGGGAAGCGGATGTCGTACGTGTCAACCGCCGTGATACGAGGCGCAGTTGCTGCCACAGGGTGCCTCTCGGAGTGGGGCGCAGGTCAGTCCTGCGCACGGCCGGTGGTGACGCGGGCGATCATCAGGGCGACGAGGATGATGCCGCCGTAGATCGCCTGGATCCAGAACGACGGCACCTGCGCGAGCGTGAGCAGGTTCTGCACGACGCCGAGGAGCAGGACGCCGGTGAGCGCGCCGAACATGGTGCCCTTGCCGCCGTCGAGGCTGATGCCGCCGATGACCGCCGCAGCGAACACCGTGAAGATCATGTTCTGGCCCTGGTTGGCGTTGATGGCGCCGACGTACCCGGTCTGCATGAGCCCGCCGAGCGCCGCGAGCACCCCGGCGACGACGAACACGCCGAGCATGACGCGTTCGACCCGGATCCCGGCCGCCCTGGCCGCCTCGGGGTTGCCGCCGATCGCGTACAGGGCGCGGCCCCAGCGGTGGTGCCGGAGGACGAGTCCGGCGAGCCCGAACGCGCCCGCGGCGACCCACACCGACAGCGGGATGCCGAGGAACGTGCTGGTGGCGAGGGTGTGGAAGGACTCGGGCAGGCCGAAGAGGGTCTTGCCCTCGGTGGCGCCGACGAGCAGTCCGCGCAGCACGATCAGCATGGCCAGGGTCACGATGAACGCGTTGAGCCGGAACTTCACGACGAGCACCCCGTTGAACGCGCCGAGCACCGCGCCCGCCCCGAGGACGGCGAGCAGGGCGAGCGCGGCGGGCCACTCGGTGCCGAACCCGGCCTGCGCGACGGGCAGCACGAGCAGCGCGCCGAACGCGGGCGCGATGCCGACGACCGACTCCAGGGACAGGTCGAACTTCCCGGTGATCAGGACGAGGGACTCGGCGAGCACCACCATCGCGAGCGCGGCGGACGCACCGAGCACGGAGATCAGGTTGCGCTCGGTGAGGAACGAGTCGTTGACGACCGCGCCGAGCAGCAGAAGCAGCAACAGGGCCGGTACGAGGGCGAGTTCGCGGGCGCGCCGCCACAGCACGCCGTGCGCGGCCGAGCGGCGGCCGGGGGTGTGGGGTGGGCTCTTCGCGCCGTCGGCGGGGGTGGTGGTCGTGGCGGCGGATGCGGCCTTGGTCAGGGGTGTGTCGGTCACGGGCGGGCCACTCCTTCGATGGCGGCGATCAGCTCGTGGTCGTGCCAGCCCGCCGGGTGCTCGGCGACGACCCGGCCGTGGTACAGGACCAGGACGCGGTCGCAGCGCCGCAGGTCGTCCAGCTCGTCGGAGACGACGAGGACCGCGGTGCCGTCGTCGCGGGCGGTGTCGACGCGGGCGAGCAGCGACTCCTTGGACTTCACGTCGACGCCCGCGGTCGGGTTGACGAGCACGAGCAGCCGCGGCTCCGAGGCGAGCGCGCGGGCCATGACGACCTTCTGCGCGTTGCCCCCGGACAGCTCGGAGACCGGCTGCCCGGTGCCCTCGGCGTGGATGTCGAGGCGGCGTACGAGGTCGGCGGCGAAGGTCCGGCGGCGCTCGGCGGAGACGAAGCCGAGGCGGCGTGCGAGGGGACTGCCGGCGAGCCGGTCGAGCACGCCGAGGGTGGCGTTGTCGCCGATGGACAGGGCGGGCACGAGTCCCTGGTCGTGGCGGTCGCGCGGCACCCAGCCGACTCCGGCCCGCAGGGTCGCGGTGACGTCCCCGAACGGCAGCGCTGCGCCTGCGAGTCGGGCGGTTCCGGAGTGCGGCCGGTGCATTCCGGCGAGGGTCTCGGCGAGCTGGATCTTGCCGCTGCCGCCGGCCCCGGCGAGCCCTACGACCTCGCCCTCGCGGACGGCCAGGTCCACGTTCTCGTACGCGTCGCCGGTGAGGGCGCGTACGTCGAGGAGGACGGGGGCGTCGTCGGGGACGGGCGTGCGGGGCGTGTCGGCGCGGTGGGCGACGGACTCGCCCGCCATGGCCTCGACGAGGGCGGTACGCGGCAGTTCGGCGACCGGGGCGGTGGTGATCCAGCGGGCGTCGCGCAGCACGGTCACGGTCTGGCACACCTCGTACACCTCCTGGAGGTGGTGGGAGATGAACAGGAAGGTGACGCCGGACTCCTGCAGGGCCCGCATGCGGGTGAAGAGCCGCTCGATCTCGCGGTTGTCGAGCTGCGCGGTCGGCTCGTCGAGGATGATGAAACGCGCGCCGAAGCTCAACGCCCTTGCGATCTCGACCATTTGGCGGTCTTCGACGGTCAGGTCGGCGGTGCGGGCGTCCGGGTCGACGTGCACGTCCCAGGTGTCGAGCAGCTCGGCGGCCTCGCGGCGCAGCCGCCGCCAGTCGATGAGCCCACCGCGCCCGTTCGGCTGACGGTTGATGCTGCTTGCTCCCGGGGGACAACCCCGGGACCCCCGGCCGGAGGTCGTCCGAAGCGGCCTGGACCGACCGGCGCCGTGGATCGCCGGCAGGAACAGGTTCTCGGCGACGGTGAGTTGGGGGACGACGGTCGGCTTCTGGTACACGCAGGCGACCTTCGCGCGCCAGGCGTCGCGGTCGCCGAGTGCGGGGGCGGGCGCGCCGTCGAAGCGGACGGTGCCGGAGTCCGGGGCCTGGAGGCCGGTGAGGATCTGGACGAGGGTGGACTTGCCGGCGCCGTTGCGGCCGACGAGGGCGTGCGACTCGCCCTGGTGGACGGCGAGTCGGCCGTCGAGGAGGGCGGTGGTGGGCCCGTACCGCTTGGTGACGGCGCGGGCCTCGACGAGGGGCGGGCGCTGCTGATGTTTCGTCAAAGGGGCGCTCATTCGACCGTGTTGCCCCACAGCTCGGGGTCGTCGACGTTCTCCTTGGTGACCAGCGGCGCGGGCAGCTGGTCCTCCAGGTTGCCGCTCGGCAGCTTCACGATGGTCGAGCCGTGGTCGGTGGGGCCCGGCTCGAAGGTCTTCCCGGCCATCGCGGCCTTGATGTAGTACATGCCGTACTTGGCGTAGGCGTCGGCGGGCTGCGAGACCGTCGCGTCGATGTGGCCCTTGCGGATCGCGTCGAACTCCTGCGGGATGCCGTCGTTCGACACGATCGCGATGTGGTCCTCGTGCCCCGCCTTCTTCAACAGGCCCTTCGACTTGAGGGTCTGCAGGGTCGGCGCGAGATACACGCCGCCCGCCTGCAGGTAGATGCCCTTCACGTCCGGGTTGGCGTTCAGCAGCGTGTCCAGCTTGGACGCCGCCGCGTCCGACTCCCACTTCGCGGGGATCTCCAGGACCTTCAGCTTCGGGAACCTCTTCTTCACGCAGGACCGGAACGCCGCGGAGCGCTCCCGCCCGTTCACCGACGCCAGGTCGCCCATGATCTGCACGACCTTGCCGCGGTCCACCCGCTTCCCGAGGTACGCGCAGGCCTTCTCCCCGTACGCGACGTTGTCCGCGCGCACCACCATCGCGACCTTGCCCTTCGTGGGGGCCACGTCGACGGCGACGACCGGGACGCCCTTGCGCTCCGCCTGGTCGAGCCCCGCGGAGACGGCGGCGCTGTCGAGCGGGGCGACGACCAGGCCGCCGACACCCTGGTTCAGCTGGTTGTTGATGTCGGTGATCTGCTGCGCCGGGTCACTGTTGGAGTTGACGGTCTTGCGCGCGTCCACCCCTTCGGCCTTCGCCATCTTCGGCACGTAGTCGTTGTACGACTGCCAGAACGGCGAGGTGAGCAGCGGCACGATCACACCGACCTCGGCGGCCCCTCCCCCGGCCGCCGCGCCGCCGGTGTCCTTGGTGCTGCCGCAGGCGGCGAGCAGCAGCGCCGCACAACTCGCCACGACCATGCGCTTCGTACGTGTGGGGCTTGGGCTCATCCGACGGCTCCTCAAGGGGGAAGCGTGTCTGCGAGGTCGGCGAATATTTATCAGACCACTTCGGCTCGTCGACACCCTTGTGCCGCAACTTTTCCGGGAGTTGGGGCAGGTTCCGGCCGTAGTGGTCTGACCACTCGGCTGGTTAGACTGCGCGGCACCCGGCTCCGGCGAGAGGGCGGGCGAGCGGGAGGGGTGTCCGTGGAGCAGCAGGTGTCCGCGCAGAAGAGCACGGTGACGCAGCGCGCCATCGAGCAGATCAAGGCGATGATCGCCGAAGGTCTCCTGGAGCCGGGCGGCCGGCTGCCGACCGAACGCGACCTGGCCGCGCAGCTCGGCATCTCCCGCAGCTCCATGCGGGAGGCGATCCGCGCGCTCACCGTCCTCGGCGTCCTGGAGGCCCGGCACGGCTCGGGCATCTACGTGACGCAACTGGAGGCGGGCGACCTCCTGGAGACGTTCGGGGTGGTCGCGGACCTGTCGCGCGGCCCGCGGCTGCTCGAACTCCTGGAGGTGCGGCGGGTGTTGGAGTCCACGGCGACGGCGCTGGCGGCGGCCCGCATCACGGACGAGCAACTCGCCGTGGTCGAGGGGCACTTGCGGGCGATGGAGGCCACGGACGACCCGGAGGAGATCCTCCTCCACGACCTGGCGTTCCACCGGGAGATCGCGGCGGCCGCGGGCAACGGGACGATGGCGGCGATCCTGGAGGGGCTGTCCTCGCGGACGTTCCGGGCGCGGGTGTGGCGCGGGTACGAGCAGGAGGACGCGTTCGCGCGCACGCGGCGGGAACACGCACGCATTCACCGGGCGTTGGCCGCCCGGGACCCCGAGGCGGCGCGGTGCGCTGCGGCGGCGCACGTGGGCGAGGTCGAGCAGTGGTTGCGGGGGCAGGTGGAGGGGCCGTGAGTCCGCCGTACCCCGCCTGCATCGCCCTGCGGGCTCGCGTCCTCAATCGCCGGACGGGCTCGATTCCTTCGCCACCCCGCCCCTTCCCGAAAGCCTGCGGCACTGTCGTGGCCGGTCGCGCCCCGCGGCGAAGCCGCTGATGTCACAGCCCCGCGCCCCTATCGGGGCACGTCGACCCGCCCCGCCAACCCCTCCAGCAGCAGCTCCACCGCCTCCGCGAACGCGCCCTCCGCCATTCGGCCCAACTCTCCGCTCGCCCAGGCGAGTTGGGGGTACTCCGCCTCCGGGACCGACTGGTACACCGACGTCCACGCCTCCTCGTCCCCCTCCCTCCGCTCCCGCGGAAGCGCCGCCTGCGCCGCGTCCAGGGCCGCATGCCCGAGGACCGTGTCGACGAACGCCGCGTAGTGCCGTACCGCCGCCGCCTCGTCGAAGCCCGCGCGGCGCAGCAGCCCGATGCCGGTGTCCACGGCGCGGAACTCGTGCGGGCGCCGGGTCACCCGGTACGCGGCGAGCGCCGCGACGCGCGGATGGGCGCGGTAGCTGCCGTGGATGCGGTGGGCCATCTCGCGCAGGCCCGCCACCCAGTCGTCCCCGGGCTCGAACCCGTCGAGGGCTTCCCCGATGAGCCGGTCGGCGATCGCGAGCAGCAGGTCGTCCGTGTTGTGGAAGTACCGGTAGAGCGCGCTCGGGTCGCAGCCGAGGGCCGCCCCGAGCCGGCGCACGCTCAGCGCCTCCGGCCCCTGCTGCGCGACCAGCGTGAGCGCCCGGTCGACGATCAGCTCCTGCGACAGCACCACCCCTGACCTGGCCGGTCTGCGCCGCCGCCGCTCGGCCGGGACGCGCCCTTCAGCCATGACAGCCCTCCCTCTCCCGGGCCCGCCCGTACGCCGCGGCGCCTTATGTCAACACCATTGACGCAACGTGGCAAGGCCGCTTGGATCGAGGATCACGGATCAAGGGACCAAGGGATCAAGAGACCCGGAGATCCGCGGATTCCCGGCATCCAAGGGATCAGCGATCCAGAGACAGGGACAAGGAGCCCCACGTGTCCGACAGCACCCCCGCCGACCTCGTCCTCACCGACGGCCCCGTGCACACCCTCTCCCCCGCCCGCGCGCGGGCCAGCTCGCTGGCCGTGCGCGGGGAGCGCATCGTCGCCGTCGGGCACGACGAGGTACGGGAGCTGATCGGCCCGCGCACCGAAGTCGTCGACCTGCGCGGCAAGTTGCTGATCCCGGGGTTCCAGGACGCGCACGTGCATCCGGTCGGCGGCGGCATGGAGATGGGTCAGTGCGACCTGAGCGGGGCGACCACGCTCACCGCGTACCGGGAGATGATCTCGGCGTACGCGCGGTCCCACCCGGACGCCGAGTGGATCACCGGTGGCGGCTGGGCGATGGAGGCGTTTCCCGGCGGGCTGCCCACGGCCGCCGAGCTGGACGCCCTCGTGCCGGACCGGCCGGTGTACCTGGTGAACCGGGACCACCACGGCGCGTGGGTCAACTCCCGGGCTCTGGAATGCGCCGGCATCGACGCCCGCACCCCCGACCCGGCCGACGGCCGCATCGAGCGGGACGCGGACGGCACGCCGACCGGCATGCTGCAGGAGGGCGCCGCCAACCTGATCGGGCGGCTGCTGCCGGAGCCGACGCTGGAGGAGAAGGTCGCCGGGCTGCTCCGCGCCCAGGAGTTGCTGCACTCCCTCGGCATCACCGCCTGGCAGGACGCCCTCCTCGGCGAGCACGCGAACCTCACCGACCCGACGGACGCGTACCTCACGACGGCGGAGGACGGGCGGCTGACCGCGCGCGTGGTCGGCGCCCTGTGGTGGGACCGGGCGCGCGGCACCGAGCAGATCGACGAGCTGGTCGCGCGCCGCGAGGCCGGCACGCGCGGGCGGCTGCGCTGCACGAGCGTGAAGATCATGCAGGACGGCGTGGCCGAGAACGGCACGGCGGCGCTGCTCGGCCCGTACCTCGACGGCTGCGGCTGCACGTCGGACAACAGCGGCATCAGCTTCGTACCGCCGAAGGAACTCCGGTCGTACGTCACCGAGTTGGACGCGCGCGGCTTCCAGGTGCACTTCCACGCGCTCGGCGACCGGGCCGTGCGGGAGGCGCTCGACGCGGTCGAGGCGGCGCGGGCGGCGAACGGGTTCACCGACACGCGCCCGCACCTCGCGCATCTGCAGGTCGTGCACCCCGACGACATCGGCCGGTTCGCGCGGCTCGGCGCGAGCGCCAACCTGCAGCCGCTGTGGGCGGTGCACGAGCCGGAGATGGACGAGCTGACGATCCCGTTCCTCGGGCCCGAGCGCAGCGCGCACCAGTACCCGTTCGGCGCGCTCCTGCGCTCTGGGGCGACGCTCGCGGCGGGCAGCGACTGGCCGGTGTCCAGCCCCGACCCGCTGCAGGGCATCCATGTCGCGGTCAACCGCGTCCTGCCCGAAACCCCTTACGGGTCAAGGGTGTTCCTGCCCGAGCAGCGCATCGACCTGGGCTCCGCACTCGCCGCGTACACGGCGGGCAGCGCGTACGTGAACCACCTGGACGACGTGACGGGCACCCTCGCGCCCGGGTTCTACGCCGACTTCGCCGTCCTCGACCGGGACCCGTTCGCCGGCCCGGCCGAGGAGATCGGGGCGACCCGCGTCGAGCAGACCTTCGTGGGCGGGCGCCGGGTGTACGCGGCGAGCTGAGCCTAGGTCCGCGAGCGGTAGAGGCGGAGCGCGGCGATGTGCGGGCGGGTCCGGGAGGCGGTGACGCGGACCCGCCAGCGACGCGCGGTGACCGGCGCGGGCAGCGGCAGCACCCGGCTCGCGCCGACCGTCCCGCCGCTCACGACGGCCGTCCAGACCCCGTCGACCTCGGCCTCCACCGCGTACCCCTCGATCTGCTGGCCGTGCCGCACGTCCTCGGCGATCCGCACGCGGTCGACCTCGACGGGGGCGCCCAGGTCGAGGGTGCGCACGCCGGGCCCCTCGGTGACGCGGGCGTCTGCGGCCAGGTCCTCGGGCAGCTCGGCCTCGATCCGCTCGCGGAACTCCCGCAGCCGGGCCACGTCCGCGTCGGGCAGCAGGCCGCGCCGGTCCGGCGGGACGTTCAGCAGGAGCACGGAGTTGCGGCCCACCGAGCGGAACCAGATGTCCGTCAACTGCTCGACGGACTTGGGCTGTTGGTCCTCGTGCCAGAACCAGCCGGGCCTGATCGACACGTCGCACTCGGCGGGCCACCACTGCAGGTACTGGGCGACCTCGCGGGCCTCCAGGAGGGCGTCGCGGCTGCCCTGGTCGGGGGCGTCGTACGGGAGGGCGTAGTCGGTGCGGCCGTAGTCCTTCTCCTTGACGGGGACGACGCTCCACTCGTCCTCACGGGCGAGCCCGCCCTCGTTGCCGACCCAGCGGACGTCGGGCCCGGACACGGCGATCGTCGCGTCCGGGGCGAGCGCCCGCACCAGCGCGTACCAGCTGTCCCAGTCGTACTTCTCCACCTTGTCGGGCGGGATGTGGCCCTGCGCGCCGTCGAACCAGACCTCGTCGACGGGGCCGTACTCGGTGAGGACCTCGTACAGCTGGTTCAGCATGTGCGCGCCGTAGTCCGTGGCGGGCAGCTCGAACGTCGGCAGGTCCTTGCCGGTGCGGTCGTCGCCGTCGACGAGGGCGGGGACGGTGTGCGGCGCGCGCGGGCTGCCGTTGGCGTAGACGCCGTGCAGGTACTGGTTCTCGTCGGCCGGGGAGACGTACACGCCGACCTTGATGCCGTGCCGCCGCATCGAGTCGGCGAAGCTGCGCAGCACGTCGCCGCGCCCGCCCGCCCAACTGCTCGACGCGACGCTGTGGTCGGTGTAGCGGGTGGGGTAGAGGACGAAGCCGTCGTGGTGCTTGACGGTGAGGATGGCGAGCTTGAAACCGCCGTCGCGCAGCGCCCGCGCCCACTGGTCGGTGTCGAGCGCGCCCGGCTGGAACAGTTCGGGGTCCTCGTCGCCGGTGCCCCATTCGAGCCCGGTGAAGGTGTTCACGCCGAAGTGCAGAAAGGCGGTCTTCTCCAGTGCCTGCCAGGCGAGTTGACGCTCCGTCGGGCGTACGAGCGAGGCCTTGCGGACGAGTTCCTCGGCACTGTCGCCGGGCCCGATCGGAATGCGGTACGCGGGCTCGGCGGGCGCCTGCGCGGAGGGTGCGGCGTGGGCCGGGGTGAGGGCGGCGCCGGACGTGGCGAGTGCGGTCGCCGTGGTCGCCGTGGTCGCGGTGAGGAAGAGGCGTCGGCTGACGGCCATGGTGCGGACCTCCGGAAGGTCGGTTGGCATCCGCTATTCATCGGAGGTCTGATGATTGAGGCAGCACCCTCGGGTGTCAATGGGCCCTGCAGCGGGGCGAGTTGGGGCAGTCATCGGATGACCGGGCGGTGGATGCGGGGGCCGCTGTCGCAGCTCGGCGCGGGCCGCGTACCGTTCCCCTCCCCGTGACCGCACGCACCGCACACAAGCCGCAGGGAGGCGCCGTGACCAGCTGGGCCGGCCGTACCGCCGCCGAGATCGCCGCAGCCGTACGCGAGGGGAAGGTGTCACCGCGCGAGGTGGTGGCCGACCACCTCGCGCGCATCGACCTCGTGGACGGGCGGGTGGGCGCTTTCCGCACGGTCCGGTCGGCGGCCGCGCTCGCCGAGGCCGACGAGGTCGCCGCCCGGTCCGACCTCGCCCGACTCCCCCTCGCGGGCGTGCCGTTGGCGGTCAAGGACAACCTGCCGGTGCGCGGCGAGTCCTGCCGCAACGGCTCGGCGGCCACCTCGGCGGAGCCCGCCGCGCACGACCATGTGACGGTCGCCCGGCTGCGGGCCGCGGGCGCGGTGGTCGTGGGCCTGACGAACGTGCCGGAGCTGTGCGTCTTCGGCACCACGGACGGCGTGCACGGCACGGCCCGTAACCCGTGGGACCCGGCGCGGACCGCGGGCGGCTCGTCCGGGGGCAGCGCGGCCGCGGTCGCCGCGGGCATGGCGGCGCTGGGGCTCGGCAACGACGGCATGGGCTCGCTGCGCATCCCGGCCGCGCACTGCGGGCTCGTCGGGCTGAAGCCGGGCGACGGCACGGTGCCGAGGGAGCTGGGCGGCGGCTGGTTCGGAATGTCCGAGAACGGCCCCCTGGCGACGACCGTCGAGGACGCCCGCCTGATGCTGTCCGTCCTGGCGGACCGGCCCGCGCCCGTCGGGGAGCCGGGGGCGCGGCTGCGCCTGGCGGTGTCGACCACGAGTCCGCTGGTCGGGGCGCCGGTCACGTCCGCGTACGCGACGGCCGCCCGGGAGGCCGGCAAGATTCTCGCCGGATTGGGCCATTCGGTGGACGCGGCCGATCCGGCGTACCCGCTGTGGCTGGGGACGACGGCGCTCGCGCACTGGTCGGCCGGTACGCATGTCGACACCCAGGGCCTCGACCAGGCCAGGCTCGCGCGGCGCACGCGGGTGCACGCGGCGATCGGCGCGCGCTGTCTGGCGGGCGTGGAGCGCGGCGGACGCAGGGCGCAGCTGCGGGAGCGCTTCGACTCGTTCTTCGAGCGGTACGACGTGCTGGTCACGCCGGCGCTGGCCCGGCGCGGGCCGCGCGCGGACGCCTGGCACAAGCGGGGCTGGCTGCACAACGTGCTGACGAACTCCCGCTGCTCGCCGTTCACGCCTGCCTGGAACCTGACGGGCCGGCCCGCGATGACGTTGCCGTTCGGGTATCTGTCGTCGGGGGCGCCGTGCTCGGTGCAGCTGGTCGGGACGCCGGGCCGGGAGGAACAACTCCTTGACGTGGCGGCCGCGTTGGAGGCGGAGCGGCCGTGGCAGCGGACGGCGGAGGTGCGGCCGTAGCGTCCCGCAGGTTGGGCGCAGGCATGCGTCGGGCCCCGCGCGGACTGCTGTCCGCGCGGGGCCCGGTGCGATCCGGCTCGATTCCCCCGAAGGGACTAGTCGACGCCCTGCAGGATGTGCGGCTCGGCGAGGTCTTCCTCGTACCCGGCGAGCCTGATCGGGGCGGAACGGGCCCACACGTCGAGACTGCCCAGCTCCTTGGGTCCGCTCTTGCGCTCCCTGCGTTCCTTGGGGCGTTGATCGCTCTTGGTCTTCTCTGGTGTCACCGCGCACTCCTTATGTGTCGGGTAACCCCCGGTCGCTCCGGCGCGTCCCGATGACCGGGCGCCGGCGACCGAGAGGGTTCGATCTGGGCAGTTCGGACGCGGTGGCGCCGGTACTCGCACGGGGCTCCCCGGGTGACCGGCTTGCCCCTGGACGGGCCATGGGTGTTGGTGGGACCCCTTTTGGCTGTCCGTTCCGTACAGGGTAACCAAATGAGCGGCCCACTGCTCGATGGGGCCAAAACTCGTCCGCTTTATCACGATTCGTCACATCGATTCAGCCAAGATCCACCTCGAACTCCCCCACCGAGCCCGCAGCGGACGTCCGGCGTTCACGCCTTCTTCAGCTTCTCGCCGACCTGCAGCTCCTGCAGCCGCGCGAGCACCGCCGGGTCCTGGGCGTCCAGCCAGTCCACGAACTGCCGGAAGGAGACGAGGCGTACGTCCTTCTCCCCGGCGATCATCCGGATCGTCTCCTCGACCGCGTCCATGTAGATCCCGCCGTTCCACTCCTCGAAGTGGTTCCCGATGAAGAGGGGCGCACGGTTGGTCTCGTACGCGCGCCGGAACCCCGCGAGATACGACTCGGTCGCCTGCTGCCGCCACGCCGGATAGTTGTACGAGGGTGCGCGGGTGGAGTTCTTCGACTGGTTGGCGAGGATGTTGTAGTCCATCGACAGGACCTCGAAGGTGTGCCCGGGGAACGGCAGCGCCTGCAGCGGCAGGTCCCAGACGCCCTGCTTCTTCCGCGGCCAGCGCTGCACACCGCCCGGCGAGGACGCGTCGTAGCGCCAGCCGAGCTCGCGGGCGACGGGCAGCAGGTTCTCCTGACCGAGGAGGCAGGGCGTGCGGCCGCCGATCAGCTCCTTGTCGTAGTCGAAGGGCAGCGAGGGCAGTTGCGACCAGCCGGTGTGGGTGCGCCAGCGCTGCACGAAGCCCTTGGCCTGCTGGATCTCCTCGCGCCAGTGCGCACTGTTCCAGCGGGCGACGGAGCCGCTGCCGCCGCAGAAGTGCCCGTTGAAGTGCGTGCCGATCTCGTGCCCGTCGAGCCAGGCCTGCCGGACGTGGGTCAGCGTCTCCTTGAGGTGCTCGTTGCTGAGGTAGCCGATGTCGGAGGCGCCGGCGGGGTTGTTCGGCGGAAGGTAGACGCGCTTCTTCTCCTCCGGCAGCAGATAGAGGCCGGAGAGGAAGAACGTCATGTGGGCGTCGTGCTCCTTGGCCAGCTCCAGGAAGCGCGGGAACAGCCCGTTGCCGACCTCGCCCGCGCCGTCCCAGGAGAAGACGACGAACTGCGGCGGCGTCTCCCCCGGTTCCAGCGGTACGGGCTCGTCGGGCTGGTGGGGCTGCAGGCCGGTGTAGGCGGTGGAGCCGTCGCCGATCAGCCGGGGTGCGCGCGGGGCCTTCGCGCCTCCGCCGGGGGCGGGCCTGCCGTGCCGGCCGGCGCCGGTGTGCGGCCCGGGCGCTTCGTCGGCGCCGCAGCCCGCGAGGCCGACTCCCGCCGCAGCCACCCCAAGTCCCAGGCCCATCAGCTCTCTTCGGCCCACCGCGCCCATGCGTCACTCCGTTCGCTCGCCGTTCATGCCCTTCGGTCGCCCCATCTGTTGACCGGACAAAGATGTACCAATCACATAAAAGGGACGGGTTACCTTGAACGGCCCAGTGCCGGACGGCTCGATGACGGATCGACAGGGGCGGGTGACCGCGCGGCGGTCACGGAGCGGAACACGAACGCGCGAGGGCCGGTGCCGCATCTGCTGCGGCACCGGCCCTCGCGCGTTCGTGTTCCGTCTTCAGCTCTCGTGGACGCCCCGGCGGCGTACCCGAGGGGCCGCGGCTTCCACGACTCCCTGCACCTCGGCGACCGGCCCGAACGCCGTCGCCGCACGCGCCGAGGCCCGTGCTATCGCTTGCATCAACAACTCCCTGTTCCCTCCGCGCAGATGACCGTTTCTGACGTCCCGACAGAAACCGTCCGACGCCGGGAAACGCTAGGCGCGCCCCGGGCGGGTCGCGCGGCGGAGAGGGCCAGAAGGGGTGCCGAGCGGCGTGTCGCGTACCCCACATGGTGTACGGGCCCGGGGCGGGGCCCGGCGTGCGGGGTTAACGCCGCGTTGGTCGGGCCGTCAGGCGGGCATGGTGTGCTGCGACACCGGCACCGAGCCCGGAGGGAGCCGCGCATGGAGCCATGGAGGGCGCCGCAGAGGGCGCCGCGGACCGTCGACGAGCTGATGCAACTCCTGTACTCCGGCCGGGGCGCGTACGGCGCACCCGACCGCAGCGACACACCGGTGGACCTGCTCGACCACGCCCTGCGGACCGCGGCCCTGCTGCGCCGCTCCCGGCCCAGCGACAAGGAGTTGCAGGTCGCGGGCCTGATCCAGGACATCGAACTGCTGCTGCACCCGGGCACATCGGGCGCCCACCCCGCACACCCCGCCGACCTCGCGGACGCGGCGGCCGACGCGGTGCACGCCCTGCTCGGCGGCCGGGTCGCGCGGCTCGTACGACTGCATGTGCACGCCGAGCGCTACCTGGCCGCGGTCGAGCCGGGCCGGCCCCAGTCGCCGTGGAGTGCGCGCCGGGTCGCGGAGCGCGGCGGGGCCATGTCGGCGCCGGAGGCGGACGCGTTCGTACGGGATCCGCTGGCCGAGGAGGCGGTGGCGCTGCGGCAGGCGGCGGAGGCCGCGCAGGTCGTGGACCTGGACGCGGGGGTCCTGGAGGACTGGCGGCCGGTGCTCGAACTCATCGCGGCGGGCCACGCGTTGCCCCCGCCGGGGACGGGGGTGCGGTCGTCGTACCGGGTGCCGGGGGTCGTCCACCACTGAGGCGGACGGCGCGACCGCTACGGGTGCGTGCGCGCCGTCGACTCGGCGCGTACGCCTACCACTTGGAGACCGCGTAGTCCTTCAGGAAGACGCCGTACAGGTCCTCGCCGGCCTCGCCGCGGACCACCGGGTCGTAGACGCGGGCCGCGCCGTCGACCAGGTCGAGGGGGGCGTGGAAGCCCTCCTCGGCGAGGCGGAGCTTGTCGTAGTGCGGGCGCTCATCGGTGATCCAGCCGGTGTCGACCGAGGTCATCAGGATGTGGTCGGTCTGGAACATCTCCTGGCCGCTGGTCCGCGTCACCATGTTCATCGCGGCCTTCGCGGCGTTGGTGTTGGGGTGTCCCGCACCCTTGTAGCCGCGGCTGAACACGCCCTCCATCGCGGAGACGTTGACGACGTAAGCACGGCCGCTCGCCGCCTTCTTCGCGGCCTCGGCCATCGCCGGGCGGAGCTTGCTGATGAGGATGAACGGGGCGGTGTAGTTGCAGAGTTGGGTCTCGAGCAGCTCCACCGGGGAGATCTGCTCGATGGTCTGCACCCACGTGTTGGTGTCGACGACGTCGGGGACGAGGCCGCCCGCGTCGATCGCCGTGCCCGCGACGTGCCGCTCCAGGCTGGCGTTGCCCGCGACCAGCGCGAGGTCGGCGACCGCTTGCGCGTCCATGCCGCTGATCCCGGCGGGCAGCGACTGGAGGCCGTCGACCGCGCCCGAGCCGAAGGCTCCGATGACGTGGTGGGCGGGCAGCTCACCGGCGGGCAGCGGCGCGCTCTCGCCCTCGACCAGCGCGGCGTACGCGGAGGGCAGCCGGCGCACGGTCTGGGTGGCGTTGTTGATCAGGATGTCGAGGGGGCCCTGCTCGGCGGTCTGTTCGGCGAGGGCGACGGCCTGGGCCGGGTCGCGCAGGTCGATGCCGACGACCTCCAGGCGGTGCATCCAGTCCGCGGAGTCGTCCATCGCCTTGAAGCGGCGGATGGCGTCCTTCGGGAAGCGTGTGGTGATCGTGGTGTGCGCGCCGTCGCGCAGCAGGCGCAGCGCGATGTACATGCCGATCTTGGCGCGGCCGCCGGTGAGCAGGGCGCGCTTGCCGCTGAGGTCGGCGCGGGCGTCGCGCTTGGCGCGGTTCTCGGCGGCGCACTTCTGGCACAGCTGGTGGTAGAACGCGTCGACCTCGACGTACCGCGTCTTGCAGATGTAGCAGGAGCGCGGGCGCTGGAGTATCCCGGCGATCTCGCCGACGGTCGAGGAGGAGGGCAGCAGGCCCTGCGTCTCGTCGTCGATGCGCTCGGCGGAGCCGGTGGCGGTGGCCTCGGTGACGGCGCGGTCGTGGGCGGTCTTGGCGGCCCGGCGCTCCTGGCGGCGGCGCTGCTTCACGGTGCGGTAGATGCCGGCGGTGGCGCGGCGCACGGTGATCGCGTCGGGGTGGTCGACCTCCAGCTTGTCGAGCTCCTCGAGCACGCTGAGGCAGACGGCCAGGCGCTCGGGGTCGATCCCCGGGCCGTACGTCTGGCTGTCGTCCGCCGCCTCGTGGGCAACCGTCATCGCCGTTTCCTCGTGCTCGCTCGGGCCCCGCGCGCGCGTGCGGCGGGGTCTCGGGAAGTTCTCAAAGAGAGAACTTTACGTAGCGGCGGGACGGTTGGACAAACCTGCGCGGGGGCGGGCGTACGGGGTTGAGCGCCCCGTAGCCGGGCCGTCGCTGTGGGTCTCCGGCCGCGGCCCGCCCTTTCGCGGTCGATTTCGGCCCACGACGACCGGTGCACGGTTTTTTTCAGTGGCGGCCACTTTCTTCAGAGGTCTGGTCCAAAAACACCCCTCGGGCAGGGCGCCGAATTTCCGGGCCCGTCGCGCATTCCCGCCCATTCTCCCCGTTCCGTCGAATTCACGAGAAGACATTCCGAAGAGATCGGCATAGATTGTCCCCAAGGGGAAGAAGGTGAGAACATGCTGAGGTACACAGCCCCGACCCTGACCCGCCTCGGGCGGATCGAGGAACTGACCGGACAATTGCGTCGCGGCGTTCCTGACCTCCTCGGCCACGGCAACATCCTGTGAAGAGCCGACCGCCGGGCCCCTCACCCGCTGCCCCGACGGGCAGTCGGGGAGGGGTTGTTGGAGCAGGCCGAGGAGCCGTCCTCGACCTGGTGGGATGCTCGGGGCAGCTCACTCCCGACGCGGTCCGGCAAGGCCGTGTCCGGCACGGAAGCGTGGGGATCGACGCCAGGCGGCCGGGCCCGCCGGAATTCTTTCGCCATTCAATTGACCGATCAGAAATTTCCGCCGGGGAATGTTTCTCACTTCAATGGTTGAGTCCCGGAGTCACCGAGAGCCCGCTGCAACCGGGCGCCGACGCACACCTGCTCCTTTCCGGCCCGCTGCCTTCCCGCCCGCCCCCAGAATTCGTGCGGCGCATTTCCGCCGCAGTGGCCGGGGCGCATTTCCGGGAAGTCGCCGACCTGCTCACGACGCTGCCCGCGGAGCTCGCCGGGTGCGTCGTCACACCCGAGCGGGTCGTCCTGTTCCGCGGCCTCTCCAGCCCCGACCAGATCTTCCACCGGACCACCGGCAGCGGCGTCTCCTGGTCGTCCGACCCGCGGGACCTCTTCCGCGGCCGCCTCCCGGACTTCGACCGCGAGAGCCTCTGGCGGAGCTGCCGCGGCGAGGACGTCCTCATCTACCCGCACCTCGGGCAACTGCGCTCCGGCCAGTACACGGTCCTCGGCACCGGCCCTCCCCGCACCGAGACCTACGAGACCGCCACCCCCCTCGACCTGCCGCGCCGCACCCCGCTGCGCACCTACGCCCGCCTCGCGTACGAGCTGCTCCTCGACGAGACCCGCCGCTGCACGGCCGACGGCACCGGCCGCGTCGGCATCCTGCTCTCCGGCGGTGTCGACTCGGCCCTCGTGCTGGCCGCCCTCACCGACCAGGGCGCCGACGTCACGGCGTACCACATGGGCACCGACGACCCGGCCGCCGACGAGAGCGCCTACGCACGGCAGGTGTGCCGGCACCTCTCCGTCCCCCTGGTGACCGTCCCGCGCGTCACGGACGACGACTACTTCGCCACCACCTGCGACCTCCCCCACCCCTTCAACCACGTCTGGCTGCGTTCCCTCGAGCGCGTCGCCGACCGGGTCGCCGCCGACGGCGTCCGGGTCCTGCTCACCGGCCTCGAAGGCGACACCCTCTTCGGCCCGCTGCGGTACGGGCTGCACAGCATCCTCGGCGGTGACGTGCCCGCCCACGAGAAGTGGCACATGCTGCGCGGGCTGCTCGGCACCCGCTGGGAGCTGAGCCGCATCCTGCGCAGCGCCAGGCCCGCGTACTCCCTCTACGCCGACCCGGAGGGGCTCGCCGAGGTGGAACTGGGCTGCGACTTCCTCGTGCCGATGCCGGACGCCGGCCCCGAGGAGTACGACCTCGACTTCGCGCCGCAGGAGCACACGATGAACCTCGCGCTGTGGCGGCCCCGCGGCATCCACCTGGCCAAGCCGCTGGGCGGCCGGCTGCTGCGCCGCCTCGCCGCGTCGCTGCCCGACGCCTACCGCCTGATCCCGCACGCCGGGCGCACCATCGACAAGCCCGTGCTCCGCATGGCCGCCGCCCACCGGCTGCCGCCCGAGGTCCGCCGACACTACGGGCGGACCTGGCTCGGCTCGCCGGACGAGACCTGGTGCCTGCACCATCCCGAGGCGCTCGCCCGGATCCTCGGCGCCCCCGACGCCCGGCTGCGCGCCCTCGGCGTCGTCGACCCGCGCCGCCTCGACGAGGTGCTCGCGGACCCCCGGGCGCTGCGCCGCAACGCCGAGAACCTGCTCTGCTCCGCCATGGTCGAACTCTTCCTGCGCGACCTCGAGACCACGCTCCGCCCCTGCCCGTGACCGCACCGAGGTGACCGACATGCCGCTGCTCAGGCTCACCGCACAGACCGTCTTCGACCCCGCCGACGGCGCGGGCCTCCTGCTCGACGGAGCAGGCGGCGCGTACTACGAACTGAACCCCGTCGCCACCCTGATGCTCCAGGCCGCGCTCCACCACGACACCGCCGACGACGCGGTACGTGACCTCGCGCGGCGCATCGACGCCACCGAGGACGTGCTGCGCGAGGGCCTCACCGCACTCACCGCCCGGCTCACCGAGAACAAGCTGGCCGAGCCGGGCACCGCCAAGGTCACCGAGGCGTCATGAACGGCCTCCGCCGCGCCGGTCCGGTCGCCGAGTGGGAGTCCCTGCTCTGGGACCCCGGGCCCGCGGTCCCCCGACCGCCCCGCCAGGTGCGGCTGCTCGCCGCCGGGCACACCCTCCGGGCCGCTCGGCTGCTGCGGCGGCGCGGCTGGCCCGACGCCCAGCGGCACCTGCGCGCCCAACGGCCGGTGGTCCGGGACACGGGCCCGCAGGAGCGCGCGGCCGCGATCCGGCTGGCCCGCCGCGAAGTGCTGCCCTGCCTCACGGCGCTGCGCCTCGCCGACCCCGAAGCGCTCTGCCTGGCCCGCTCGTACGCCCTCGTCACCTACCTCACCGCGCTCGGACTGCCCGCCGAGGTCGTGGTGGCCCGGCAGCGCTCCTCGATCGGGGGACGCTTCGCCTTCCACGCGTGGGCCGAGCTGTACGAGGAGGTCCTCGGCGACATCCCCGGGGTCAGGACCGGCCACACCGTGCTGCAGCGCGTCGGCTCCGAGCGGGTGCAGAGGGCGGCGGACGCGGCGGGTTCCGGCAGCGCCGCATGAGGAACCGAAAGGCGGCCCCGGCGAGCGGAGGGCGACGCACCGGCCTGCAGGAGATCCGGCGCGTCCTGCGGGGACACGGCCGGCGCATCCTGCCGGCCGCGGCCCTCGCCCTGGCCGGATCGGCGCTCGCCCTGGCGCAGCCCCTGGTCGTCAGGAGGGTCATCGAGGCGGCGGGGGCGGGCACCGCGATCGCCGGCGCCGTCGGGCTGCTCGTCGCGCTCTTCCTCGCGCAGGCCGTCGTCCAGGCCGTGGCGCGCTACGTGCTCGCCCGCACCGGCGAGGGCGTCGTCCTCGGCCTGCGCCTCGACCTCGTCGCCCGCCTGCTGCGGCTGCCGATGCGGGCGTACGACCGGCACCGCACGGGTGACCTGATCGCCAGGACGAGCGCCGACAGCACCGCACTGCGGCAGCTCGTCTCCGAGGGCTTCACGGACGCCGTCACGGGCAGCATCGGTCTCCTCGGCGTCGTCGTCCTGATGGTGTGGCTCGACTGGGTCCTGTTCCTGCTGGTCCTCGCAGTGATCGCGCTCGGCTCGGTGGTCGTGGCATCGGTGCTGCGCGGCATCGAGCGGGCGTCCCTCGCCGCGCAACAGGCCACCGGGGCGATGACCGCGGAGCTGGAGCGCGCGCTGGGCGCCATCCGCACGGTGCGCGCCAGCCGTGCCGAGGAGCGCGAGGCGCTGCGGATCGGGGAGCAGGCCAGGTCGGCGTACACGCAGAGCGTGCGGGTCGGCGCCCTGGACGCGGTGGTGGCACCGGCGATCATGCTCACCATCAACGGCTCGTTCCTGCTGGTGCTGCTGATCGGCGGCATCCGGGTCGCCGGCGACCCGGGGGCGGTGGCCGACCTGGCCGCGTTCCTGCTGTACATGCTGTACCTGATGTCCCCGGTGGCCGCCGTCTTCCAGGCCTTGAGCGCCATGCGCCAGGGCCTCGGCGCGCTGCGCCGCATCAGCGAGATCCTCGACCTGCCCCCGGAGACCGCGGCCGACGCACCACACCCGACCGGCCGCGTACGGGACCGCCCCGTGGAACCCGTACCGCACGGCGCCGCGCCTGACGTCCCCGTACTGGAGTTCCGGAACGTGTACTTCGGCTACGAGCCGGACCGTCCGGTGCTGCGCGAGGTCTCCTTCACGGTGCCGCGACGCGGCCACGTCGCCCTGATCGGCAGCTCCGGCGCCGGCAAGTCCACCGTCTTCGCGCTGGCGGAGCGCTTCTACGAACCGGACGCGGGGCGCATCCTCCTCGACGGCCAGGACATCCGCGCCGCCGACCGGTCCGAACACCGCGCCCGCATCGGCCTGGTGGAGCAGCACGCCCCGGTCCTCTACGGCACGCTGCGGGAGAACCTGCTGTACGCGGCGCCCGACGCGGACCCGGACGCGCTGGACCGGGTCATCGACCTCGCCCAACTGCGGGAGGTGATCGCGCGGCTTCCGCAGGGCCTCGACACGGCGGCCGGTGAGCGGGGCACGGCCCTGTCGGGCGGGGAGCGCCAGCGGATCGCGCTCGCCCGCGCCCTGCTCACCCGGCCCGCCCTGCTGCTGCTCGACGAGCCCACGGCCCACCTGGACGCCGCCAACGAGGCCGCCCTGCGCCGCTCGGTCCGCCACATCACCCAGGAGTGCGCCCTGTTGGTCATCGCCCACCGGTACTCGACGATCCGGGCGGCCGACCTCGTCGTGGTCCTGGACGACGGCCGGATCGTGGCAGCCGGCACCCACGACGAGCTCCTCGACACCAGCGCGCACTACCGCCACCTGACCTGCGGCGAGACGAGGGGCGGCGTCCTGCCCGGC